>CAYTBK010000003.1:46755-89468 GCA_964436005.1 uncultured Acidobacteriota bacterium | reverse complement strand
TCCTGTTTCGGATTCATTGCCCCAGGAGGTTTTATGCGAACCGTTCATTCCTTCGGCCGCCGGTGGAGATCCGGCCTCTGCCTGATCGCCCTGCTGCTGGCCTCGGCCGCCCTCTTCGCCGAGGAGGCCAACCCGGGCGACACGCCGCCCCTGCCGTACACCACCAGCATCTACACCTGGGAGGACGTCGGGGCCCTGTACTGCCTGCCCGACCCTTCCAGCAACAAGCTCAACGCGTGCTGGATGCACGACGAGGCCGGCAGCTGGTCCATCCATGATTATTCCGCCTACGCCGTCGCCCCGGTGGGGGGCGGCGCCTTCCACGCGCCCGCGGCCATGGCCGCCGGGCGGATCGGGGAGATGGCCAGGGACTGGTGGGTGACGGCCCACTACACCGCCGACGCCGCGGGCAACAAGGTGTCCGTGCAGCTGCAGAACGGGGCCAGCGTCCTGCTGGACGCCGGCAACGGTCTCCAGGCCCCCCGGCGCTACGGGGACCTGGCCATCGTCGCGGCCGACGTGGACGCCGTCGTGGACGACGACGACTCCTATCACCAGGAGGTCGCCATCCTGTACGATTACATCCAGGACGGCGTGGAAACGCTCCGGGTGTCGGTGGTCGACCGCAATCTCAACGTCCTGGCCACGATGGAGATCGCCGACCCGGCCCTGCAGTTCCGGGACGGGCCCGGCGCGGCCCTGGCGGCGGCGGACGTGGACGCCGACGGCAAGCGGGAGCTCGTCGTCGCTTACAATGTGCTGAACAACGGGTACAGCTATCCCGCCGTGGTCGCCTGCCGGTACGCCGACGGGGCGTTGACCGCCGGTTCCCGCCTGCTGCATCCAATCTACAGCTATGGTCCCAGCGAGCTGAGCCTCGCCGCCGGGGATTTCAACGGCGACGTGATGGAGGACGTGTTCGTCGGTTGCCTGTGCTACCCGTACGACGACCGCACCGGCCGAACCGAGGGCTACATCCTGGGCTTTTCCTTCGACCTGGCCTTGACGCCGACGTCCCGTTATTCCACGTTCCTGTATATGCCTTACGGTGCTCCGCCCTACAACCCCCATCTGCCCTGCGACCAGGTCCGGTTGTCCGTGGCCGCGGGCTGGTTCAAGACCCCCAGCACGGCGGATCCGGCTTCCCGAAGGCAGCTGGCCGCGGCCCTGCTCGGGGCCGACATCGACATGAGCGGAATGTTCCTGGACGGCACGAAGCTGTACCTTTATGTGTACGGTTTCAATCAGGACTGGACCGAGTCGGCGATCAGCCTGAGCAGCCTCACCGCGAGCGCCGCCGGCTTCCAGGCCCCGTTGCTCGACCTGAAGCTGCTGCCCGGCAACTTCCTGGGCCGCAGCAACACGACCCCCGACATGGACCTCGGGTTCTTCTACGTGCAGAGCGACCGGGGCGTGCATTTCGACGCCTGCAAGGTGGACCCCAACCACTTCTCCATCGCGAACCCCTATTTCCGCACGGGCAGCCTCGGGACGCTGGCGGACGCCTTCTCCGCCCTGGGGGTGGCCAAGATGGACGCCAACGGCGAGTCGCTCATCCTCGGGCCCCCCGTCCACCTGGTGCTGCAGGACGTGCTCACGCCCGACTACACCATCGAGGAACCGCCCAAGCACATGGACTGGCTGCCGGAAGACCCCTCCGACCCGAACGGCGCCTGGGCCCTGTATAACCTGAGCCGCGCCACCGAGTTCACCTGCGCCTACACCAAGAGCGGGGAGGCCAGCCAGACGCACACGGGGAAGGACACCGCGGAAGGCGGCGCGGGCCTGAGCGCCACGCTGGGGGCCAGCTTCAAGGAAAAATTCAACGTCCTGCTGTTCAAGGCCAAGTTGGAAGGCGACCTGCAGGCCACCGTCAACTTCTCTTTCCAGCGGGCCATCGACCGGATGAATTCCGAGGGGCAGTCCTACGACTACAGCCTGGAGCACAGCGCCGAAAACGACGACATCCTGCAGTACCGGACCCGCTGCGTCGACATCTGGCGGTACCCCCTCTACGGCTACACGGCCCTCAACCCCAACTCCAACGAGACGGCCCAGGGCTACTACGACGTGAACTACCCGCCGCGCGACGCGCAGACCCACATCGTCTCGGGCCTCGGCTGCTCCGATTTCTACCAGCCCGTCCACCAGAACGCCAACGTCCTGTCCTACCCGGACCCCGTCAACCACCCCTACACCAACGACCTGGGCAGTTTCACGCTGCCCGGCTCCACCGAGCCCCTGAGCGTCTTCCTCAACGACACCAACGCCTCCTTCGGGGTGGACGGTTCGGCCAAGAAGCTGGAAGTCAAGTACACCACCACGGCCGGCGGGGAGACGACGAAGTCGTGGACGGAGAACCTGAGCGGCGACATCGACTTCAAGCTCTCCCTGATGATCAAGGAGCTGTACTTCAACAAGCAGACCTTCAACTTCAACATCAGCCTGCAGGCGGACGGCAGCTGGTCCCAGCTCGACACCGACGAGAAGGAGGCCTCCGCGACCAAGGGCCTGACCATCGAGGTGCCTTCCTTCCCCGGCATGAACTCGAGCCAGATCTATGAGTTCACTCCCTATGTGTACTTTTCCAAGTCCGGGAACAGCAAGGTCCAGCACGCCACCACCATCCCCACCTCCTCCGCCTGGTGGACCCACCAGTACGCCCAGAAGCCGGACCCCGGCCTCAACCTGCCCAACCACTTCAAGACCCTCTACAACGAGCACACCGGCAAATGGGAGGAGTGGGACGTCGACGAGAGCCTGCTGGGCCAGCGCATGCGGGGCCTCTTCCTGCAGACCGCCGAGGTCTGCCCGTCCACCGGCCAGCCCATGGACGTGAACTCGGAAGTGACGGACGGGACCCGGCTCACGGTGACCGCCCGCGTCTACAACTTCAGCCTGCTTGCCTGCGCCACGCCCTTCGACGTGCGCTTCGAGTGCGTGCCCGTGGACTTCGGGGACAACGAGACCGGCCCGCGCGTCCTCATCGGCACGGCCACCGTCACCGCCATGAACCCCCGGGAAATGAAGGAGGTTTCGGTGACCTGGGACACCACCGGCTTCGGCCCGGGCGTGGCCGGCACGACCAGCGCCTACCGGATCTGGGTGACCGTGGACCCGGACCAGAAAGTGGCGGCCATCCACCCGCTCGGCTCCAAGTGCGACAACAAGCAGGGCTACTGGCCGTGGAACGGTGGCGTCTCCATCCTGAGCGCCGTCCCTGCCGCCCGGGAGGAGCGTTCCGCCAGTTTCGCGCCGAAGATCCGCCTGGGCCTCCGCAAGGCCGACGGCACCCTGCTCGGCGGCTGGGGCACGGCCCCGCTGGGGACGTGGAACAAGCTCGGCGTGCTGGTCACGGCCGACACGTCCGACAGCCGCGACCTGCACGTGGCCTTCTACGACTGGTTGGTCTTCTCGCGGGAACCGCAGAAAACACTGGCCTACCGCCTCCTGCACGGCGTGTCCTGGGATTTCCGGGACCGGGTCCACGCCGCCCACGCCAACATCGACTGGCGGCCCACCGAACCCGGCCTGCACTTCCTCCGCGCCAGGCTGGCCAACCGTTCGCTCCCGCAGCCTTCCACCGTCTTCCCCTCGGTGGACGCCGGCGCCAACCTCTTCGTCTGGGTGCCGTACCCGGAGGCCCAGGAGAACCTGGCCCGGCTGGACGCGACCTATGACCAGGCCGAGGCGCGGAAGTCCGATATCGTCGCCTCCGTCGGCGAGCCGCTGTTCCAGCAGATGCGCCAGAAGCTGCTGGCCGCCCGCGAAACGGCCCAGACGCGCCTGCTGCTGGGCCTGCCCCTGGCGGACGCGGAATTCTAGGTCGCCGTGGCCATTCCTTCCCCGGACGCCCGGCCCCGGCCGGGCGTCCGTTTTTCCGGCCAACCACGCGATCGCGAATCCGGCCTCTCGGAAGATGGAGTGGACCGGATCCTGTTCTGATGACAAACAGCCGTTTGCATCATCTTCAAAAATTTAACCACTAATCTCACTAAATATTAGTAGGATAAATGGTTACGATCGTTCTGCCGCCGTTTCGGATGGGGCGGGCTGCTGCGCCGGGGTGCCCGCGCGCCGCCATTCCCCGGCGGGAAAGGCCGCCTCGACCCTGTGCCTCCGTGCCACCGTGAGAGAATCGGGGGGGGCGGGAAGTGCACCTTTTTCTGTCAGTTGCGATTGGAGTTAGCGGCATTGCGACGTTGCGCCCTGGCGTTGGAATTTGCCCGGGGGGAATTCTCAACGCAAAGACGCCAGGACGCCAGGAAATGCAGGCTTCCGGCAGTGCCCGGCGCCTTTGGCCCTTTTTCGGACAGATCCCGCAAAGGTCAAACAATAGCGAGAATTGCCATCGAACAATCAACGCTATATGGCAATCCGCAGATCGGCGTGGATCGGCAATTCCATGAAATCGCTCCGCAACAGGCGTGTGGAGAAAAACAAAACCTCGAGGTTCTCGATCTCTCCCGTCTGCGGATTCAATCGGGCGACGACCTCATCGCCAAGTTCTTCCGACTCCTGCTCCTTGTAGGCTTTGACCTTGTTGATGTACAGGATGTCCGCTTCCCGATCATAAGTGAAACTCAGTTTTTCTCCCATTCGATTTCTCCTTCCACCAACTTTCTGGCGATATAGGCAGTCGCGATCCAATGGCGTTGTTTGGACGCCTGGCTGACAACCACCACCACGACATGCTTCCCGCCGATCAGGTCCGTATACCATCGCGAAAAGAGCCTGGCGCTGCTGAATCGGGTGCTGCGGCGGACATGGTCCGGATCGGCCAGCGTTGTGGCGATGCGGTCCCGGTGCGCCGGCAAGAGATCCGGGTGATGTTCGGCGATGTGAATTTCCCGCTCCTCGGTCAACTCAACGGCAGCTTTCAGATACTGACAGTAAAATTGTTCCATGGACACTCCCGCGACTTTACGGCGCTGTCCGCTTTCGTCCGCGCTTTTTCATCCATCCGTGAAGGTTGGCTTCCGTCGTGTGGAAGCGTCTGGCCACGAAGCGCTGGGTGGCCCCGTTGGCCAGGTGGTGAATCTCCGCCTTGTTCTTCTCGATGTCTTGAGCGATGGTGGATACGCGCAAATAGGCAATGTTCTGTCGCGCCGGTTTGTCCATCTGTCACCTGTGTTTTCGCCATGATTCGTCATGTGCCCTGTATCTGGCTTTATTTTATGCGATAAGTTATCCTGTTTTCAATGTGTTTTGACGAATATTCATTGCCGCGCAAAGGAACCTGTACCGATAGAACAATTTATAAAAGAAAACAGGAAGAATACGACCTAGGCACCGTTCAACGCTAAATATATCAATAAGTAATAAGAGGATTCACCGATATCTTCGTGGGGGCTGTTCAGGGGAAGCTGGGAGGCATTTTCGCCATAAGGCGTGTGGCTTCCGGCGGGGTTGCGCTGCCGGTACTGCCGGACGAAGGAGGAGACGAACCCGGCGACTTCGTCCGGCTGCTTGCGGGGGAGGGTGGGCACTTCGTCGAAGACCCGGTAGGAAATTAACCACTAATCTCACTAATTATTTGTGGGAAAAATGGTTGCAATCGTTCTGCCGCTGTTTCGGATGGCTCGGGCCGCTGCGCCGGGGCGCCCTCGCGCCGCCATTCCCCAGCGGGAAAGGCCGCCTCGACCTGTGCCTCCGTGCCGCCGTGAGAGAATTGGGCGGGTTCGGGAAGTGCACCTTTTTCTGCCCGTTGCGATTGGAGTTAGCGGCATTGCGACGTTGCGCCCTGGCGTTGGAATTCGCCCGGGGGGAATTTTCAACGCAAAGGCGCCAGGCCGCCAAGGAATGCAGGCTTCAGGTGGAGCTTGGCGCCTTTTTCCCTTACGAAATCGCCACGGACAGGACTCCGTTGAACCGCCGGGCATCGGGTCTCCCACCGTGCCCCGGACCGCCGGCATCCTGCCGGCCCGCGTTGGAGACCGGAAATGGGAAGCCGGCTGGAAGCCGGCGGTCCCCCGTGGCGCGGGCCTGTCGCTTCCGTTTCTTCTCTACTGTCTGAAAAAATTTTGTAATAATTTACCATTTTTCTGCTCGACTGATCTTTCGTTTCCATCTATCTTCTTATTATTCTTTGTGTTTTTCGTGCCTTCGTGTTTTCTCCCTCCTCGGCTTGGCGGCTTTGTGGTACATTGGCAAAAGAGGGTTGCGCATGATCACGGATACGGCAAGGGAAACTCCAGGCCACGGCCTGGTGGCGGTGATCGGCCTGTCGTGCCGTTTCCCCGGCGGGGCCGATTCGCCGGAACTGTTCTGGCAGCTGCTGCGGGAGGGGCGCGACGCCATCGGCCCCGTCCCCGCCGACCGCTGGGACATGGCGGCCTACTACGACCCCGACCCGGCCGCCCCGGGGAAGAGCTGCGCCCGGGAAGGCGGGTTCCTGCGGCAGCCCGTGGCCGACTTCGACGCAGCCTTTTTCCGTCTCACCGCGCGGGAGGCCGTCTCCATGGACCCCCAGCACCGCCTCCTGCTGGAGATGGCCTGGGAGGCCTTCGCCGATGCCGGGCTGGACATCGCCCGTTTCCAGGGCAGCCCGACGGCGGTGTACGTGGGCATCTCCAGCGACGACTACCAGCAGGCCCACATGCAGTCCGGCGACCCGGGCCGGATCGATGCGCACTCCCTGCCGGGGGTGATGCTCTCCAGCGCCGCCGGCCGCATTTCCGGCCTGTTCGGGTTCGAAGGCCCCTGCCTGGCCGTGGATACGGCCTGCTCGTCCGCCCTGGCCGCCGTGCACCTGGCCTGCCGGGCCCTCCGTTCGCGCGAGGCGGATCTCGCCCTGGCGGCGGGCGTCAACTGCATCCTCACGCCGCTCCCCTTCATTTTCTTCACCAAGCTGGGGGTCATCTCCCCGGATGCCCGCTGCAAGTCCTTCGACGCGGCGGCGGACGGGTTCGCCCGGGGCGAGGGCGGCGGCGCCGTGCTGCTGAAGCGGCTGCCGGACGCCCTGCGCGACGGCGACCCCGTCGCGGCGGTCATCCGTGGGTCGGCCCTGAGCCAGGAGGGCCGCAGCGGCGCCCTGACAGCGCCGGGCGGCCCCGCCCAGGCGAGGGTCCTCCGACGGGCCCTGGCCGACGCGGGGCTGTCGCCTCTGGACATTGACTGGGTGGAGACCCACGGGACGGGGACCCGCCTGGGGGATCCCGCCGAAGTGGAGGCCCTGGGCGAGGTCTTCGCGCCGGGGCGGCCCGTTGGCCGGCCCCTGTTGCTCGGCGCCGTGAAGACCAACATCGGCCACCTGGAAGCGGCGTCCGGGATGGCCGGGCTGATCAAGGCCATTCTCTGCCTGCGCCACGGGGAGGTGCCGGGCAACCTCCACTTCCGGAACCCGACCCCCCGGGTCGACTGGGCCGCCCTGCCGTTTCACGTCCCCGTGCGGGCCTTCGCCTGGCCGCGGGGCGGGGCGCCGCGGCGGGCCGGGGTCAGCGCGTTCGGCTTCGGCGGGACCGACGCCCACGTCGTCCTGGAGGAGGCGCCCGAGCGGCCCGGGGCGGAAACGGTCCGTTCCCCCCTGCCCCCGCCGGAATACCGGCGTCACACCTTCTGGCTGGCGCCCGTGTTCGACCGCCGGCCGGCCGGCCTGGGGCCCGCCGGCAGTCCGGCTCACCCCCTGCTGGGCGAACGGGAAGCGGCGCCGGACGGCGAAGCCCGTTTCCTCGCCCGTCTCGGCCTGGACCGGTTGCCGCTGCTGCGCGGCCACCGGCTGCGGGGCCGTTGCGTTTTCCCGGCCGCGGGTTTTCTGGAAATGGCCCGGGCGGCGGGGGAAACGCTGCTGCCGGCCGGGTTCCGGATCGAGGACGGGCATTTCGCCGCCTTCCTGGAATTGCCGGAGAACCGGGAGGTGGAAGTCCGCTCGCTCCTGACGGCCGAAACCGCGGAAGCCGGGGCGGGGGCGTGGCGAATGGAGATCCTCTCCCGGGCGGAGCCCTCCGGAGCCTGGGGGCTGAATGCCCGTTTCCGCTTGCGGGAGGGGCCCGGCCCCGAGCCGGCTTGCCTCGATCCGGCCCGGCTGGGGGAGGATTTTCCCGAAACCGGGGTAACGGAAAGCCTTCGCCGGAGGCTGCAGGAGGCGGGCTTCCAGTGCGAAGAGCCGTTCGGCGGCTTGCGGGAGGTGCGGGCCGGCCCCGGGGGCGTGCTGGGCCTGACCGCTCCCGCCGAGGCCGGGACCGGCCAGCTATTCCCCTTCCACCCGGCCCTGCTGGACGCCTGCCTGCAACTGGGCGCCGTCCTGGCCGGCCCCGTTCCGGCCGGTTTCCGTTCCTGCGGGTTCTGGCGCCCCGGCCCGGGCCCTTGGCGGGTCGTCTTCCGACCCGAAGGCGGTCCCGCTTCCGACCGCGCCGCGGGCGAACTCCAGGCCTTCGCCGAAAACGGCGCCCCCGTCCTGGAGATCCGCGGCTTGCGCTGCCGCCCTCTGCCCTCCCATTGCTTCCAGGATCCGGAAAGCCTCCTGTACCACGTTTCCTGGCGTGAATGTCCGCGGCCGGCGGGCGAAAACGGCCGGGCCAGGCGCTCCTGGCGGATCGCGGGCGGGGAGGGGGAGATCGCCTGCCTCCTGGCGGGAGAACTGGACAGCCGCCGCCCGCCCGCCGCACCCACCCCGGCGGCGAGCCGGACGACGGATCCGCCTTTCCCGTCCGCAGCGGCGCCTGCCTGCCCGATGGAAGCGGGCCTAGTCTTCGTCGTCGAGCACCTGGACGGTTTCGCTTCGGTCCGGGTCGTCCTGGATCTGCTCATTCGTTTTGTGGCCCGGTACCGGGGGCTCCCGGCCGGGGCGCCCGTGGCCATCGTCACCGCGGGGGCCATGCCTGTCCGGGAGAGCGATTTTCGCATCGACGCGGGGGCCGCGGCCCTGTGGGGCTTCGCCCGCTCGCTGCACAGCGAGGAGCCCGACCGCCGCCTGGCCTGTTTCGACCTGTCGGCCCGTCCGGACTGGCGGGAAATCGGGCGGCTGGCCGACGAACTGGAGGCCGAGGACGGCGAGTGCCGGATCGCCCTGCGCGGCGACCGGCGGTTTGTGCCCAGGCTGCAGCGGGGTTTCCCGGTTCCGGGGGCGCCTGTGCCGGCGCTGCCGGAAGGGGGCTCCTGCTTCCTCGCGGTCTTTCCGGGCGGCGGACCGGCCGGCGTGCACTTCGAGGCCGAACCCAGGCGGCAACCGGGGCCCGGGGAGGTGGAAGTGCGCGTCCAGGCCGCCGCACTCAATTTCCGGGACATCCAGGCCTCGCTCGGAAGCCGGTCGGGCGAAAGGGAGCGTCTGGGCTTCGAGTGCGCCGGGGAGGTGGCTTCCACCGGGCCGGGCGTGGACGGTTATACGCCGGGGCGTCCGGTGATCGCCTGCGGGGCGCCGGGGGCGCTGGGTCGATACGTGCTGGCGCGCCAGGAACTCGTGCGGCCCCGGCCGAAGGGGTGGAGCCGGGAACGGGCGGCGGCCGTGTCCACCGCCTATCTCGCCGCCGTGTGCGCCTTGCAGCGCCTGGCCGGCCTCCAGCGGGGCGAACGGGTCCTGCTGCACACGGCCGCCGGCGGGGTCGGCTTTGCCGCCCTGCAGGTGGCGAAGCGGTTGGGTGCGGAAGTCTGGGCCACGGCGGGCACCCCGGAAAAGCGGGAGTTGCTGCTGCAGTGGGGCGCCCACCGGATCTTCAGCTCCCGGGACACCGGTTTCCACCGTGAAATCGCCCTCCTGCCGGAAAGGGAGCGGATGGACGTGGTGGTGAACTCCTTGAGCGGGGACGCCGTGTCGCTGAGCCTGCAATCCCTGGCGCCCGGCGGGCGGTTCGTGGAGCTCGGGGATTCCGAGATCCTGGGGGAGGACCAGGTGCGCTCCCTGCACCCCACGGCCCGCTACCTGGTCCTGGACCTGGCGGAGGAGACGCGCACCCGTCCGTTGGAGACCGGGGCGGTCCTGGCGGAGATCCTCCGCGATCTGGAGGCGGGGCGCCTGCCCCTGCCGCCCGTGGAGGTCTTCGACCTGGAGGAGGCGCCGGCCGCTTTCGCCTGGATGGCCCAGGCGCGGCACACGGGCAAGGTGGTCCTGAGCGCCGCCCGGGTGGAGCGGCGGGAGCGGCTGCGGGCCCGCGGCCTGGTGCCGGACGGCGGCAGCTGCCTGATCACGGGCGGGCTGGGCGGCGTGGGCCTGCTGCTGGCCGAATGGCTGGCCGGGCAGGGGGCCCGCCGGCTGCTGCTCATGGGGCGCCGGCTACCTTCCCCCGAGGCGGAAAACACGGTGCGGCGTTTGCTGGAAAAGGGCGTGGACGTGCAGGTGGTGCGGGGGGACGTGACCAGGGCGGAAGACGTGCAGGCCGCCGTCCGCACGGCGGACGTCCCGGGCGGGCAGCTGCGGGGGGTGTTCCACCTGGCCGGGGCGTCCAACGTTTTCCTGGCCGACCGCCTGGACCCGGAACCGATCCGGGACGTCCTGGCCCCGAAGCTGACGGGGGCCTGGCTCCTGGACCGGGCGACCCGCGGTCTGGAACTGGACCACTTCGTTCTCTTCTCCTCGGCGGCGGGCCTGTTCGGCAGCCCCGGGCTGGCGGCCTTCTCCGCCGCCGGCGCCTTCCTCGACAGCCTGGCCTGGCAGCGGCGGCGTCGCGGGCTGCCGGCCCTGTGCGTCGACTGGGGGTTGTGGTCCGGCGTGGGGCTGGCCGCCGACGCCAATCGCATCCGGGGCCTGCGGGGGCACGGGGTGGAGGGCCTGGAAGCGGGCAGCGCCTTCGCGGCCCTGGCGCTGGCCATGCGGTCGGCCACGACGCAGTGCTGCGTCATGGCCATGCAGTGGGACGATTTCCTGGCCGGCCGGCCCGGCGTTCCCGACCCTTTCCTGGCGGACGTGACGGCCGGGACGGAGGGGGCGGGCCCGGCCAGCCCCGCCTCCGGCGTGCTCCCCCAGGATGCGGCGGAGGACATTCCCCCCTGACCGGACGTAGGCGCCGCCCGCCGGGCGGCGCACCCGCGTTCCCGACCTGGCGCTTCTCGTCGACCGTCCGGCGGAAGGCCGCTGCGCCGAACGCTCTCGGCGCCGCCCGCCGGGCGGTTCACTCTGCCAACCCGCGGCCGGCCGTTCTGAATCCGCCGGCCGGCGGACTCATCAGACAGGCAGGACGGAACGGAAGTCCGTTCCTGGATGGCTCGATGAAGCGATTTCGAAGGAGAGAGTCTTGAACATATTCCAAAAAGTCATTTCCATTCAGGCCGGTGCGCCCCGCTGGGCCACGGACCTGGGCCTGCTGGCGCTCCGGCTCTGGCTCGGCCTCAGCCTGGCCGGGCTGCACGGGTGGGGGAAGTTCGAAAAACTGCTTTCCGGGGGGGGCGGTTTTCCCGACCCCCTGGGGATCGGGTCGTCGGCCAGCCTGCTGCTGGCCTCCTCGGCGGAACTGTTCGCCTCGCTGTTCCTGGCCGCCGGCCTGCTGACCCGCCTGGCCGCCGTGCCCCTGGCCTTCACCATGGGCGTGGCCTTCTTCGTCGTGCACGGCGGGGCGCTGCGCGGGCCGGGCAGCGGCGAGCTGGCCTTCGTCTACCTGGCCGGGTTCGTCGCCCTGCTGCTGGCGGGGCCGGGGCGCTACTCCCTCGACGCGATGCTGGCCGGCCGGCGGCGCCGCTGAATCGTCTGCCGTAGGCGCCGCCCGCCGGGCGGCGCACCCCCTTTCCCGTCGTGTCGCTTCTTGACGAAGTTCCGGCGGAAGGTCGACCAGGCGAACCGCGCAGGCACTCTCCGCCGGGCGGCGCACCCACATCCTCGATTCGCCCCCCTTCGCCGACCTTCCGGCGGAAGTTCGCTGCGGCGAATGAGGAAGACCGCTACGGCGGAGGCCGCCGGCGTTTCCGCCGGCAGGCCGGGAACAGAAGTGCAGAAAGGAGTTGTTTCCCCTCAAGGGTGGAAGAAGAAGGTGATCCCCAGGATGACGTAGGTGCCGATGAGCAGGACGCCCTCCATCCAGTGGGACTTGCCGTCGATGAGCAGGATCTGGGAAACGGCCACGGCGATGACGATGCCGACCACCTCGAAGGGGTTGAAGATCAGGTTCATGGGCGTCCAGAGGAAGCTGAGGAAGACCAGCACCGGCGTGATGAGCAGGGCGATCTGGGCGCTGCTGCCCACGCAGAGCTGGATGGCCAGCTCCATCTCGTTCTTGGCGGCCGCCAGGAGCACCGAACCGAACTCGGCGGCGTTGCCCATGACCGCCAGCAGGAATACCCCCATGAAGACGTCGGAGAGCCCCCAGGTCTTGCCGACGTGCTCGATGCAGCCCACCAGCAGCTCGGCCATGACGGCCAGGGCCACCGTAACACCCAGCAGGACGGCGACGGACTTTTTCAGGCTCCAGCCCCCCTCCTCTTCCGTCTCTTCCGAGCGGAAGAGGTGCTTGTGGGTGCGGAGGCAGAAGAAGAGGTATCCGACGTAGCACAGGATCAGGACGACGCTCACCGCCAGGGAGAGAGTGTCCAGTTGGCGCGCCGTAACGTTTTGCGTGGTGGCCTTGAACAGGGTGGGCATGACGAGGCTGATGCTGGCCAGGCTCAGCAGGGAAGTGCCCAGCCCCACCGCCTGCGGGTGGAAGCTGACCTCCTTGTTGCGCAGGCCGCCCATGACGATGCCGCTGCCCAGCACCAGCAGGATGTTGCCGATGATGGCCCCGCTCATGGACGCCCGGACGATCTCGACGTATCCTTGCCGCAGCGCAATGATGGAGATGATCAGCTCCGTGGCGTTGCCGAAGGTGGCGTTGATGAGGGCGCCGAGGCCGGGCCCGGTTTTCTGGCTGAGGTTTTCGGTGCTCTGCCCGATCAGGCCGGCCAGGGGGATGATGGCCAGACCCGAGGCGATGAAGATGTAGGAGCTTCCGGCGCCCATGAACTGCATGGCCAGCGCGACGGGAGCGAACACCAGGAGCAGGTTCAAGTAGTTACCCACGTCATTCACCTCACCGAAAATTTCCCTTCGTCTCTGCGGCGGCGGCACGGGGCATGAGGTTCCACTATCGTCCCCGTTGCGGGCGCGGCGACTGGGTTGCCTGAATAAGTCGAAGGCATTCTATCCGATGGCCCCCGTCGCGGCAACAGGGAAGAGGGGAAAAAGGGGGTGGTTCGGGCGATCGTCGGGGTTCCCCATTGTTTTGATTGAAAATAAAACCAAGGAATATTTTTACCACAGAAACACAAATAGTTCGGAGGCCTGGCGGTTCGGGGCGCTCCTTCCCCTCCAGCAAACCCTTCGAGACCTTGGTGATTTTCGTGGGGAGGATTGACCACGAAAGCAAAGCGGCGCCGTCGGCGCCGGATCCCTGAGCCCAGGCCGCGGGCCTGGGGCGGGGGGACCCGGAATCGCCCGGGCAGCCTGTCGGGCCGCGACCGGCGACAAGATGTGTTTGAACACGAAGCGCGCGAAGGCCGCGAAGGATGGCGGGTGTTGAAGGCCTTCCGCCCCGGCGGGGCGGCGGAATCCGGACCGTGACGTTCCAGCGCCCCTCCCGGGCGCCCACACCGAATTCGATATCCCCTCACCGGCAGGAGACCCGCCTCCGGCGGGCCTCCTGCCGGCTACTATCCCCCGGCCGTTCCGGCCGGTAATGGGAGCGCGGGATCTCCCGCGGCAATGGAACGGGATGCCCTCCCCGGCGCCGTCAACCCCTTTTCCCGTAGGGAATTCATTTCCATAGCCCGTTCGAAAGGCGGAACCGCCCGTTTCCCGTAGGGAATCAACCGCTCGACCGGTACGGTCCAGATGGACATGGATGCCCTCCGGGCAAAAGGCCCGGATTCCTCTTCGTGGCCGTCTTGATCAGGGATCTCTGCAGCTACTGTGCCCGGGGCAGGAGCGGGTTCAACTGGCGGGCGAGCCAGCGGTTGATGCGCAGGGCCTCGGACAGTAGCCGGGCGGCCCGCTCGGCGGCGGCGCGGGCGGCGGCGGGGTACTGGGCGCCACCTCGCCGGGCGGCGGCCCGCGCCAGCCATTCGGCGCGCACCAGTTCCAGCTGGCCCGCCACGGCCCGGCTGTCGGCGTGGTCGGGCAGGGTCCGCAGCAGCACTTCGGCCCGGTGCAGGCCCTCGTCCACGGCGGCCGAGGGGTCCTTCCCCTGCGCCCGCCGGCACGCTGCCAGGCTCAGGCAGGCCTCCGCCAGCCACTGGTGCGTAACGTGGTCCGTCGTCGTTGGATTCTCGTCGGTCGGCCGCCGGACCAGGGCCAGGGCCCCGGCGAAGAGGGTCTCCGCCTGGCCGGACGACGGGTTTCGCTGGACCAAGGCTTTCGCCTGGAGCAGGTCGAGTGCAGCGTCGCAGTAAATCCGCAAGGGGCCGGAGGGGAAATCCCGGCGCACCCTTGCCCGGATACGGGGGACCAGCGCTTCCACATTCCCGCCTGCGGCAAACTGCGCTTTCAGGAAACGCACGGCATAGTAGGCGGGAAGGTTTTCTTCGAGCGGCTTCCCCGCTGCGGCCCGGCCGAAACGGGCTTGCCAGCGTGCCCAGGCCGCCCGTGCCCGTTCGAGGGCCGCCGATGCGTCGCCGCCCCGGCGGGCCTCGAAATCCGCCTGGTCTACACACATGTGGGCCAGGTTGTGGTAGGCGTACTCCCGCCCCGGGTGGGCGGCGATGTCCCGCTCGTAGGCCTCCACGGCCAGCCGGAAGCAGGGGGCGGGGTCCTCGCCGTGGTTGAACCGGATCTCGGCCAGGTTCCAGTAGGCGCCGGCCAGGTTGTCCAGGGCGTCGAAGTTGCGCGGGTTGAGGGCCAGGGCCCGCCGGGTGGAGGCGACGGATGCCTCCAGGATCGGGATGGATCCGGGCCGGAACCAGCCCAACCGGGCCGTGTCCGTGATGTGGATCAGGTAGAGGTAGCCGAGATCCTTGTGGGCCGGGGCGAGGTCCGGGTCGAGCCGGGCGGCGTTTTCCAGGGCGGCCGCCGCCTCCCGGAAGAGGGCGGGGTCGCGGTTGCCCTCGTAGGCGTTTCGCAGGACGGCCCCCAGGTTGTGCCAGTCCCGCCCGGTGGGCCTTTCCCGCCGGGCGATCTCCGCCAGGCAGCGGCGGGCTTGTCCGGTCGCTCCGTTCCGATCCGGCCATACTTTGTGGACGTCCATGTCGATCTTGGCCCTGACCCGCCAGGCGGCGGCCCGGCGGCGCCAGGGCTCGGGGCTGCCGGGGTCCCGGGCCGCCTCGGCGGCGATGTCGGCGAAAGCTCCCCGCAAGGCCTCGTCGGCCTCCATCTTGAGGTCCAGGCGGTGCTGGGCGAAGGCCAGGCGCGCCTGGGCGCGCAGGGCGAAGCCGGCGGGGGCGGAAGGGTCCAGGGCGACACGTTCGTTTGCCGCCGTCAGGGCGCGGGCGCAGGCGCCGTCGGCGTCGCCCCCGCGCATGGCCTCCAGGGCCAGTTCGCCGTTGCGCAGCCGGCACAGCCCCTCCTGCGCCTCGGGGTAGGAGGGCGTCCGTTCCAAAGCCGCGGCGAAGGTCCGCTCCGCCCGCCGGTAGGCCGCCTCCGCCCGGGCGTACTCCCCCCGGTCCCGGAGCGCGTCCCCCTCCTCCGTCTCCCAGGCCCCCTGCAGCGCCAGGGCCTCGTAAGGGGCCCGCAGCCGCTCCCGCGACCGTTCCAGCTCCCGTTCCGCCCGCGCCCGGTCCCCCGCCATGTAGGCCCGCAGCGCCGCCGCCGGCAGCTCGTCCTCCAGCCCCTCCCCCTGGCCCAGGTAGCCCAGCGCCCGGTCCCGGTAGAGGCGCTCCAACTCCCGCTTGCGCGCCGCCCGCGACTCCAGGTCGCCGAGGGTCGACGCCTCGGCCAGCCTGCGCACATAGAGTGCGGCCAGGGTCCTCCCCAGCGCGCAGGCCACGTGCGGCTTGCGGTAGCCGCCCTCCCAGGCCGCGGTCAGCAGCGGCAGGGCCTTCTCGTACTCGCCGAAAAGCAGTTCGGCCCGGCCCCGCGCGTAGCGGGCCGGTCCCTCGGCCAGGGTCCCCTCCCGGACCATGGCCGTGTCGATGCCGGCCATGAGGGCCCGGGCCTGCCGCAACTCCGCCCTGAGGTCGTGCCGGGGCCGGGCGTAGGCCTGCAGCAATCGCATCTCCAGCCGGCCCTGCATGCGCACGAAACGCTGTTCCAGGTCCGCCTCCCGCTCCGCCCGGCGCTCCCGCCAGACCCAGGCGGCTCCGAACCCGGACAGCGCCAGCAAGGCCAGCACCAGCGCCGCTGTCAGCGCCTTCCGCCGGCGCACCCACTTGCCCAGGCGATAGCGCGCCGACACCCGCCGAGCCGCCACCGGCCGCCCGTCCAGGTAGCGGCGCAGGTCTTCGGCCAGGGCGCGCGCCGATTCATAGCGCCGGTCGGGGTCCTTCTCCAGGCACTTCAGCGTCACGGCCTCCAGGTCGCGGGGCAGGGCGGGCGAGCGCAGTCGCGGGCGGACCGGCTCCTGGTGCAAAACCTGCTCCAGCACCGCCCCGAAGCTGTCGCCGGGGAAGGGGGGAGTGCCCGTCAGAACTTCATACAGCGTGGCTCCCAGACTGTAGACGTCGGAGCGGCGGTCCAGCTGGCGGACCTGCCCGAGGGCCTGCTCCGGTGACATGTAGCGTGGCGTGCCCACCACCGTCCCGCTTTCGGTGGTCCCCGCTTCCCCCGCTTCGCGCACCAGGCCGAAATCGGTGACGAAGGGGCGCCAGCGCCCCTCCCCGTCCCGCTCCACCAGGATGTTGGCGGGCTTGAGGTCGCGGTGGATGAGGCCTTGCCGGTGCGCTTCGTGCACGGCTTCGGCCGCGTCGGCCAGGAGGGCGACTTTTTCCTCCAGCCCCAGCTCCGCCCGGGCCCCGCCCAGGGTGGGGCCGCGCACCAGCTGCATGGCGATGAAGGGAATGCCGCCCGCCTCCCCCGTCTCGTACACCCGGCAGATCCCCGGGTGGTCGAGCCGCCCCTGCACCCGCGCCTCCCGCAGCAGGCGGCCGCGCTGCACCTCGTCGGAGCGTCGGAGGACCTTCAGGGCCACCTCGCGGTCCAGGCGAGGGTCCCGGGCCCGGTAGACCCGCCCCATGGCCCCTTCGCCCAGCAGCTCCAGGAGTTCGAAACGCCCGCAGCGTTCGGCGGCGTCTCCGCTGGTCGCAGGAGGCTCCTCGCCCGCGCCGTCCGCCGTCAACGTCGGCGGCGGCGGGGGAAGGACCCCGGGCCGGGTGATGTCTTCCGCCTCGCAGTCTTGCCCGGTCGGGCGGAGGGCGATGGGTGAGCGGGCGTCCATCATGTTCGAGGCGCTGGGGCGGTTACACCGTGTCCGCGGCCTGGGCGGATTTCAAGGTGAACTCCAGGGTCTTGCCCAGCTTGAGGCGGTCGCCCTCGGAAAGAGGGCGGGGGGCGCCGATGCGGCGACCGTTGACGAAGGTGCCGTTCTTGCTGGCCAGGTCCTCCACCGTCAGGCCATCCGGCCCGGGGACGATCCGGGCGTGGCGCCGACTCACCGAAGGTTCCGCCACGGTGATCTGGCAGCCGAGTTCGCGTCCGATGACGACCATGGGCTTCTGGAGGGGGAAGGTAGCGCCGACGGATTGGCCCCGGGTGATCTCCAGGTAGAAGGCGAACGGCGTCGCGCCGGCGGCCGGGGCGCCGTGGGGCGCGTTTTCCGGTGTTCCTTCCGCATCGCCGGCGCCATCGCCGGAGCGGACCCAGGCCGCCAATTCGTCCGCCCGGGCGTAAACCCTCCGCAGCTTCCCGCCGCCCACGTGGTGGACGGGCAGGCCCCGGTCCATGTACCGCTGGGCCGTCCGCTCGCTGCAGCCGAGGAAATCGGCGATCTGTTTCCAGGATTCGAGAAGGCCATTTCCCACGGGCATCGGTAATCGCTCCTCCAAGGCCGGACCCGGTCGAACAGCGACCGGTCGAATGGTGAAAATTCCAAATACGGTAGATTAGTATCATGAATTTGGATGAGCCGAAACGACAATTGAAGACCGCAGAGCAAAAATCATGGCAGTCGCTGTTCCCATGCTTTCACGGTGGATGGCTGATGCTGTCGGATTTTGTCGTGGTTTGCCGGCATGCGTTTGGCGCCAGGGCAGCTAGCATCAGGAAAGGCGGCCACATTATGTCAAAGGAGGAACCGGTGATGACGGAGAGGGTCCACGCTGCGAAAACAGATGAGGAAAAATGGATTTCCAAGGGTTGCTGCCTGCGGGCGCGTCCGAGCAGCAGGTTGGGGCAACGGGAGCATGCTTTTGGGGCTTGCGCCAATCTCAGAATTCTTCTCTTTGGCGTCTTGTTCCTTTGCCTGATCGGGGCGGTCGTGCAATCTGCCGCGGTGAACGCAGAAGGCAAGGGGCAAGAATGGGCGAATGGATCCTCTGCCAGCGAGCTTCCGGACCTCGTGCAGCGTTCGAATTACCCCCGGTCGGAAATCGCGGGCGGGTTTGCCCTCAGCAATCCGACGGAGGACAACAAAATCTACCTGTTGGGCGGCAACGCATCGACGACAGAATTTGCCCCCACCACGGTTATCCAATGTTACGACGCTTCGAGGGATTCTTGGACCGTTCTGCCGATTGCTTTGCCATACCCTTACCTGAACAACGAGTCTTTCGGCGCGGCGGTGGCTTCCAACGGAAAAATCTACCTCAGTCCGGGAAACGGTTACGGGGGGTGGGGTGGGCACAACCGGATCATTGAGGTCGACCCCGTCGCCGGTACGGCCAGAGAGAGAGCCGCCATCTCCGCGGGAAACATCTGGGGCGTGGCCCTGGTGCCGGCCCCGGCCTCCCTCGGCGGCGTCTACCTTTTCGGCGGATGGGACGGCGGGGCCGTCAGTTCGGTGCTTCACTACGATCCCTCTACCGATACTGTGCGGGCGGTCGGCTCTTTGAGCGGCGGCCGGACCATGGGGGCGAGGGTCCAGATGCCCGACGGCAGCGTATACCTTTTCGGGGGCAACACATTGGCAACGGCGTCCCTCGTCGAGGTGTTCGATCCGAGGAATGAAACGCTGACTGTGATACCAAATCCGAAAGGGTTTTCCTTCAACCATGGCACAAAAGGTTGGGTTGGGTCGGATGGCTGCATCTACCTGTGGACTTGGGATTTTTCCGGAAACGGGCCCAACACCGTCGTCAAGTTCGACCCCGTCACGAAAGAGTTTTCCGACTTCGGACTCCCGCCCGGCCCCTTCCCGGGCAACCAATTCATGTGGGGCTGCACGCCGGACAGCGTATGGACCAAGGTCTTCTTCTTCTGCCGGTATTCACCTTCCACGCCCGACGTCCGCTACAACGAGACATGGGAACTCACGTTCCTGAAAAACATGCCGGACCTGACGCCGAAGGCGGACTATCCGCGGGCGGAAATCAAGAGCGGTTTTGCCGTCAGCAACCCGACGGCAGAGAATAAAATTTATCTTCTGGGCGGCAATGCGTCGACAACGGAGTATGCACCAACCACGGTTATCCAATGTTACGACGCTTTGAATGATTATTGGACCGTACTGCCAATTGCTTTGCCATATCCTTACTTGAACAACGAGTCTTTCGGTGCGGCTGTGGCTTCCAACGGGAAGGTCTATCTCGACCCTGGAAACGGGCCGGGTGGGTGGGGGCAGCACAACCGGATCATCGAAGTCGATCCTGTTGCCGGAACGGCCCGAGAAAGAGCCGCCATCTCCTCCGGGAACATCTGGGGCGTGGCCCTGGTGCCGGCGCCGGCTTTCCGCGGCGGCGTCTACCTGTTCGGGGGGTGGAACGGCGGGCCTGTCAGTGAGGTCCTCCATTATGACCCTTCCTCGGACATGGTACGCCCGGTGGGTTCGTTGGGCGGAGGTCGCACCATCGGGGCGAGGGTGCAGACACCCGACGGCGCCGTATACCTTTTCGGCGGCAGTACGACGGAAACAGCCGTCATTGTTGAAAAATTCGATCCTGTCACGGAAACCCTCACCGAAATTCCGAACCCAGGAGAGTTCCGGTTCAACCACGGTACGAAGGGCTGGATGGGGGCTGACGGCAAGATTTATCTGTGGAATTGGGCACATTTCGGAAATGGTCACACTGGTGTGGTGCGTTTCGACCCAAATACAGGAGAATTTGATGCTTATGGGGTACCTCCGGGGCCAAATCCGGCAAATTACTTCTGGGGTTGCTGCCCCGATCTTTCCGGTATAAGCGTATATTTCTTCTGTCGATTTTCGGCTTCTGATCCCAATGGCCGTTTCGGCGAGACCTGGGAACTCTCACTGTCCGACGAGCCGGCTATCCCGGCTGAGGAGCGCGCCGCTCTCATCGACTTGTACAACGCCACGAACGGAGACACCTGGGCGGACAACACAGGCTGGAGAACACCGCCCCTCGCCGGCGACGGCTTCGCTCAGGCCGGAACGGAAGGATCCTGGCGCGGCGTTGCGGTCAAGAACGGGCACGTCTCCCAGATCAGCCTGACGTTCAACAAGCTCGCCGGTTTTCTACCTCCCACCCTGGCGAATCTCAGTCTACTGGATCGCCTGTATCTCTTCGACAACCAGTTGGAGGGCGCCATTCCCCCGGAATGGGGCGTGCTGGCCGAATTGCGAGAACTCAACCTGGGCGGCAACAGGCTGGGTGGATCGCTTCCGGAAACGCTGTCGAACCTGGCGAACTTGGAAGTGCTGGATGTCAAGGACAACCAGTTGAGCGGATCGATTCCCGCCGCCTGGGGAAACCTGAGTCAATTGAGAGAGCTCAACTTGGCCCGCAACCAGCTGAGTGGTACGATTCCGGCGGAACTAGGCCGCCTTACGGAACTGGTATACCTTCAACTCAACAACAACCAGTTCGTGGGGGAGATTCCCGCCGAGATTGGCAACCTCCACGCCTTGAATTTCTTAAACCTCGGCGCCAATGCACTTGTCGGGGAGGTCCCCTCGACTCTGGCCAATCTGCATGACCTGATTTTTCACGCTTCGTTGACGAATTGCGACTACAACGGCTTGTTCGTGTCCGACCCCGCCGTCAAGACATTCCTCGACGGTAAGATGGGACCGGAATGGTCGAATATGCAAACCGTGGCCCCGAAAGGTGTTCAGGCGGTCGCCACCGGGGCCGGCGCAACGAAGCTCGGATGGACTCCTTCCCCAAGGCTGGCGGTCCGGAAGAGTGCCGAACAGGAAGAGGCAGACGGCTACGAGGTCTGGGGTACGGGCGGCGGAGAAGGGACCTGGCGCCTGCTCTCAACGCTCCACGGCCAAGGTGTTGACGCGGTGACGGAAGCGCTCAGCCATTCCCGCACGAACAAATTCAAGGTGCGGTCGGTGACGGCGCCGCACGATAGAAACGCCAACCGGGTGTACAGCTCCTTCTCGCCGGAGATCTTGGTCCGGCCCACGTCGGCAACCGGAAACGTGGATGTTTATGTTGACGGGGAGCATGCCGGGGCCATTCTTCCGGACAGTCCTTCCCAGGTTCTGCCGGCGTCCGCTGTCACCCTTCGCCTGGCGCCTTCGTCTTTCGCGAACGCTTCGGCGGAGAACCCCGTTTGCATCGTGGTGAAGCTGCCGGGGCGGGCGCTGCTGAGCCAGACGCTGGCTTCGGGCACGATGCTCACGGCGGCGCCTCAATCCGACAACGGGGAATCGCTGGTGGATCTGGCGGTGGCGGAGTACCGGCTGACGAACGGAAAACCTGTCCCGGTGGATGGATCTTCGCTGCAGGGCATCGGACCGCACGCGGTGCAGGTACTTCGTTATGTGGAGGGGGAGGACGCCTTCTGGCTGCGGGTGACGGAAAGCACGGCTTCCTGGGCTCCCCTAAACGGGGGCGATTTTCTTGGCGTGACGATTGGCCTGGGCGGAGGTTTCTGGCCTTCGACGGCGGCCACCAACTGGGGAGCGGAAGGAATCGGAAAGCAGGTCTCCACCTTGCTGTGCGGAAATCTCAAGGAGTATGTTTTCGATGCAGGCGCGGGGAATTTCTTTTCCCTGACCCTTCTGTGTCAGGACCAACGCACCGGTCTGCCCGGGGCGACGACTTTCGGCCCGGATCCGGTCTTCCCCGTGTTCACAAGAGAAGAAGCAGTGCGGGGCACGAGCTCCACGGCCGCCCTGGGCGGGGTGTTGGCCGATACGGCCAGTGCCGATGTGAACCTGGACGGAGTGGAAGACCTGGTCGCGGTGGTTTCAGGAGAGCCGAGAGTGTATTGGTGCCCCGGACTGTTGGCGGGTGGTTACGGGGGGATGAATGTGACAGCGCTGGATTCCTCCGCAGGCCGGCCGGCAGTCGTCGATGCGGCGGATGTGGACGGCGACGCCCTGCCGGACCTGATCGTCGGCGAGCAGGGCGGGACTTTGAGCGTGTATCCATGGTCCCGGATTTTCGGGGCGACCAGGAACAAGACGGCCGTCCAGGCTTCCTTGCAGCGGAAACTGAGCATCGCCAGTGTGCCCACCGCGTCGTTGGCGCTGGATCTGAATGGAGATGGCAAAAAGGATTGGGCCGGTGTGAGCACCACAGGAAACAGTTTGGAAGTGCGTTTCGGAGAAGCATTCTTGTCTGCCGCGACGTACTCTACGCCGGCGGAGCCAGTTGGGTTGGTTTCCGGCGACTTCAACGGAGACGGGGCACCAGACCTGGCCATGGCCTGCAAGAACACAGGGAGCGTGGCCGTGTACTGGAACAACGGGTTGGGTTCCTTCACGCGGGGCGATGTCAATGGTCTGGGGAATGGTCCGTCTGCCCTGGACGCGGGGGATTTGAACAGAGACGGGTACGACGACCTGGTGGTCACCATAAAAAATTCCAAAGAGCTTGTTGCTCTTCTGTCTACTGGAGGTAATACGTTCGATTGGGAGGGCCGGCAACGGGTTGCGCTGCCGCACAAGCCTCGCGCCGTTGCGCTGGCCGATCTGGACGGAAAACTGGGCCCGGACGCCACGATTGGGTTCGAAGACAGTTCTCGCTTGACTCGACTTTATGCAGACCCGTTGGGTCACTTGGGCGATGAACGGACGGTGACTGACATGGTGGGAGCGATCCTGACCGACTTGGAAGGCGTTTCTCTGGATGCCGGCGTCACCAGCCTCCGGCCGGTGAGCGGGGGGCGAACGACAGGCGGGATCTATGACGAGCACGGGTTGGTGCAGACGCTGGCGGCGGAATCCGGGACGATTTGCTGGCCCCGCAGCGCGGGGGTGTCGTTCGCGCTGGTGAACCTGGGCCTGGAGGACGCCTCCGCCACCTTCGACCTGCACGCCGACAGGGCCAAAGGGCCCGTCGCGACGACGACTTTGCCCCTGGAAGCGCGGCGCCAGGCGTTTGGTTACCTGTACTACGACGATGTCCTGGGTCCGGAGGCCTCGCAGGATAACCACTGGGCGAAGGCGAGGATGGATGTTGCCGACGTGAAGGGCTTCTTTATGGAGCCTGCCCCTGGCGGTCCGGACCTCGACGGGGTGGAAGTCCCGACTCAGGGGGGCGGCCTCACTGCAATGGCCTTCCCCGAAGTGCTTACGGGTGAAGGATATACGAAAATCGTGTTGATTAACCCAGGGTTCGAACAGGCTTCGGTCCGACTGTCTCTGTACAAAGCGGACGGAAGTCTCAAGGCGCAGGCCGGCCGGTTGATTCCTCCGGGAGATCGTCTGGAGACCGATGTGGTGACTCTCTTCCCGGCTGCGGCGAGCGGAGATTGGGTGGGTGTGCGCTCCGACCGGGAGTTGTTGGGAACGGAATCCTTCGGCACGCACAGCGGCAATGTGGCGGTTCTGAGTGCTTTGCCGGCAGGACGGTCTTCCGGGATTTTATTCGACCCGCACATGGCCAGCGGTGATTTCGGAACGGTCGTCTACTTCTCAGACCTTACCCTGGTGAACACAGGTGGTACGGCTGCCCGTATCCAAGTAACGAGGCGGAACGACGACGGGGTGATCCTGAACACAGCCACCGTGGATGTTCCGGCCATGGGCAAGATCCGTACAGAAGTCAAGACGCTATTGGGTTTGGCCGGAACTGTGGAGGGATGGCTGCAGGTTGATCCTGGCGGCGCGAGCGGAATCACCGGCTGCATGACCTTCGGCGAGCAGGGGGCCCACTCGAAGATCCTTTCCAGCCTTCCGCTGCAGGGATTGGGTCACCGAAAATTCCTGTTGCCTTTCATCGCCAACGGGAAGTTCGGCGAATCGACATATTTTACGGGTTTTGCCGTTCTGGATCCGGATTCCGCAACCCGGCCTCGTGTCAAGCTCACGGCTTACGATTCCGCCGGTCAGGCCTTGGCCAGCAGAACCTACACGCTCAAGAAACCTGACAACATGTGCGCGGACTGCCACAAACGTCAAGTGTTCATGCTCAACCAGGCCATGGCGGAGTTGCCGAACATGCTTGGCGGCTACCTTGTGCTAGAGGCGGAGACCATGACCCGCGGTCTGTTGGTGTTCCAACTTTTCGGCGATTTCAACAACACAGTTCTGAGCGCTGTGCCGTCCATTCCTTTGGATTGAAGACATTTTAATTGAAATATGTGGGTCTCGGGGAGAATGGAATCCATTTCCCCGAGGCCTGTTATTGTGGTGGGAAGAAGTTTACCGGCAACGGAGCTGCACTCCATTGATGAATTCCTCCAAGTTGAGAAAAGACATGAAGACAACCGAAAGCTTGGCTTGTGAATGCGTTCATGCCCCTTTTCCCGAAGAGCTGGAAAAGGCCTGGATCATGGCCCGTTTCCCCGCTTCCACCGTCGCGGTGATCAGCCGTCCCGGAGGCGGACGCATGGAGGCGTCCGCCTGGTACTGCGGCCTGGCCCGTCGTGCCGGTCGGGCCGAAACGGAAACAATAGCCTGCCCCATGGTGGCCTTGGAGTTCGGGTGTATGGCGGAGGCGGAGGCCTTTGCCCGCTCGGCCGCCCATTCTTTCGTCACTTTATACCGGAATGGGGAGGAAGTGGGGTTGTACGCGGGAGGGGAACCGGTCTGAGGGCACAGCTGCGGGCGATGAATCCGCTGGCGCCTGGAAAGGCGGAAGCGTACAATGCCATCAGCACTTGGCCAATCAGGCAATCGCGCCCGGGCGTTTTCGCCCAGGCGGTCACCGCGTCTGGCCGAAGGAGGTTTGCATGCGCTTCTCCTGGCTCGCTTCCCTGGCCCTGGTGTTGTTGCTGGCGTCCGTCCAGTGCGCGAAACCGCCTGACGCCGCCAGGGCGACGGCGGTTGTCGCGCCGCTCACGTTCACGCTGCCGAACGGCCTGGCCGTGGTCATCCGCCCCGTGGGCGGAACGGATGCCGCCGCCCTCGTCGTCCTCTACGCCGCGGGCGAGGACCTCGACCCGCCGGGGAAATCCGGCCTGGCCCACCTGGCGGAGCACTGCTACTGTACCGCGGCGCCTCCGGGGGGGCGGGCGACGGCCTTCGACGAACTCGTCGCGCGGCACCCCGCCGGTTTCAACGCCCAGACGGGCCGGGATTACATGGTTTTCGCCAGCGTGTTTCCCGCCCGGGACCTGGCCCGCGAACTGGACGAGGCCGCCAGGCGGATGGGGTCACCGGCCATCGGGCCGGAGGACCTGGCGCGGGAAATCCCCCGGCTGAACCTGGAACTCGGCAACATGTACGGGGGCATGCCCGAACTGGGGGCCTTGAACCTGGCCCGGGCCGGGGTCTGCCCGGCGCGCTCGGGCGGCCGCAAGGGCGGCCTGGAACAGGAGGTCTCCTCCCTGACCGTGCCCGACGTGCAGGGCTTTCTCGACCGCTACGTCAAACCCGCCAACGCGACCCTGGTGGTGGCCGGGGGGGTGCGGCCGGAGGAAGCCCGGAAAATCATCGAAGCCCGCTTCGGGGGCATCCGGGCCGGAGAAAGGGCGCCGGCCTTTCCGATACCCGGCGGATCGACGGGCCGGACGCCGGTGAGCGACGGGAAGCCGGCCCGGGCGGAGGGGGGCGGTTCCGCCGGCGGGTGCGCCGCGGTGGCCGTGCGCGCCCCGCGACCCGCGGAGCCGGACTATGCCGCCTTTCTGGCGGCCGCGGCCAGGCTGTTCGAACGGGTGAACGTTCCCGGCGGGCCCCCGTCGGCGCAGGTGTTCTACGCCCCGCTGGACGACCCCGACGCCCTGGTCCTCCAAAGGCGCCTGGCGCCGACGGAAACCGCGGAACAGGCCTTTGCCGGCCTCGACCGCCTCCTGGCGGAAGCTCTCTCCGCCCCCTTCGGCCCGGCGGACCGGGCCAGGGCGGCGAACGCCTTCGGGTTCCTCCTGGGGTTGACGCCCCTCCCGGACAACGTGCTCCGGCAGAACCTGTACGGGGTCGCGTTTTCCTTGGCGATGGGAAGGAAGCTGGGGATCGATGCGCGTTCCCTGAATGCGGCCCTGGACGCCCTGGACGAGGCGAAGTTCCGGGCGGCGGCGGCCCGCTTCGCCAAAGAGCGTCGGGCCCTGGCCGTGGCGGGACGGGGCGGCCAGTGATCCCGGTTATCCGCAAGTGGCGATGCTTCTTGCCTCTGGTCCGTCCGCTGTTCTACAATGCCCACCCAACACATCGGGCGGGAAGGAGGCGGTATGGGGATCGATCGTCGCAGTTGCCTGAAGACGCTGGCGGCCTGCGCCGGGCTGTGCGCCCTGCCGGCGGCCCTGCCGGCGGCGGAGGCGGAGCGCAGCGGGCTGGAGGAGGAAATCCTGGCCATGCAGAAGCGCGAGATGCGGGACCGGGCCGGCCTGTTCCGGCAGCTGGTCAAGCGCTTCGGCCCCAGCGTGCTGGAGGCGGTGCGGTCGTACGTCGAAAGTTCCACCGAGGAGAGGCTCCGCGGCGCGGAGTTGCCCCGGCGGGACCTCGACGCCATCCTGGAAATCCTGTGGCGGCCGTCCGGCGGGGCCCTCGACTGGGAAGTGGAGGCGAAAACGCCCGAAATGCTGCGAATTTGCGTCAAGCGCTGCGTCTTCGCCGAGGAGATGCGGCGCCGGGAGGCGGCCGACATCGGCCTGGCCTTCTACTGCGCCTACGATTACGGTTTCTGCCGGGGCTTCCACCCCGACCTGCAGTTCCGCCGCACCAAGACGCTCATGGAAGGGCACGACTGCTGCAACCACGAATACCTGTTGAAAAAGGTCAGTCCGTGATCGTGATCCCGGTTTCCAGGGCGTCCAGGCCCTGCCGGACGACCTCCCCGGCCACGGTCCCCTCCTTGGCGAGGTAAATCGTGTAGACCTGCTCCAGCTCGGCCTCTTTCCGGCCACGGAACCGGGGGTGGACGCAGCCCGCGGCGGTCAGTTCGTCCGCGGTGAAGGCCGTCCCGGTGTAGGGATGGCGCTGGTTGACGAGTTCCCGCCACTGCTTGACCGCGTTTTCCGGCATGGTGGCGGACGGGCGGAAGCGGCGGTTGAGGACGAAATAGTTGTTGCGGGCGGCTTCCGAGACCAGCAGCCGGCGCGGTTGCCACGCGGTTTGCCCCCCCTTGTCCACCAGTCCGTAATTGATGGTGAGCACCGTGTCCTCGTCGATCTCCAGGGGAACGGCGCCGAGTTCGATCCGGAAGAGGCCGGATTGCAGGGAGAGGGACTTCCCGGCCTGGAAATCGCATTTCACCCCGGCCACGGTTTCCGGGAGCTTTTCGCCCAGCGCCAGGAATTCCTTCCACTCCTTCAACTTGCCCGAGTAGGGAACGTAGATGAAGTCCACATACTTCTTCATGTCGTACACCCACTGCTTCAGCAGGGCGGAGGGGACGTACCGGCAGATCATCACGAAGCCCTGGGGCGTCGGCGCGCACATGGCCACGACGACCTGGTCGGTGCACTCGATCAGCCAGAGGTTCATGGTCCAGGGCCTTCCCCAGGCGTCGCGGAAAGGCGTGCTCTCATAGGGGGCGCCGAGCGAGGTGATGCGGATGTCCTCGTTGCCGATCTTGCGGGTGATGCTGGTCCCTTTCAGAAAGAGGTCCATGCCGGTCTTCGGGTTGTCGCAGAGCTCGCGCAGGGCGACGCTCTTCGGCTTGGCGACCCTGACGTAGTACGTGTCGTCCACCATGGCCAGCACGACGGTGCCGCTGTCGCCGATGTCGGTGCTCTTCACCTTCAGGTCCGACAGGTACCAGTTGCCGCTGTCCTTGTCCATGAACAGGGTTTCGGGGAAGACGCTGGTGGGCACGGCGCACCTGGCGATGTCGGAAACGGTTCCGCGGGGGAAGATGGTGTCCCTGTTCGTCTCGAAGAAGAGGTCCATGTTGCGGGTGTACTCTTCCTGCAGCGCCTTGGCCGCCGCGGTCGTCAGTTCGCGGTAGCCCTGGGGCAGCCGGAATTCGCGCCGGTACACCACGTAGGGGCCCCGGTTCGGGTAGAGGGTGAAGCCGTAGGCGGCCTTCATGTAGCCGACCCCCAACGGGCCGGGGTGATTCAGGATCTCCCCCGCCGGCAGCGATTGGCAGATGTTGTCGTTTCTCGCCAGCACGAGGCCGATGACCTTGCCTTTCTCGTCCAGCAAAGGACCGCCGCTGTTCCCGCTGTTGACGTCGGCCGAACTCTTGAGGATCTTCCACTCCCCGTTTTCCGGCTCGGGCAGCGTGCCGATCAGTTCGCCCGGCCGGATGATGACGCCTTCGCCGAGGGCGTTGCCCGCGGTGAAGACCGTCCGGTTCAGCTGGAAGGCCGGGTTGAGCTCCAGCCAGTTGGAAAAGGTCCGGCCCTTGACCGTGAACCGGACGAAGTCCTTCCGCTGGTCGAAGGCGTTGATCTGGTCCACCTCGAACACGCGGCCTTCCCGGTCCCGGATGGCGTATTCCTGTTCGACCAGGGAGTCCTGGGCGAGTTCCATCACGTGGTAGGCGGTGATGAGTTCCGTTTTGGAAATGGCGAAGGCCGTGCCGATGGAGCGGTACTTGTCGTTGCGGACGGCGAAAGGCACCAGGTCCCAGGGCAGTTCCTTCTCGTACGTCAGGGAATCCTGGGCGGACTTCCGCACCACGATCTCGAAGCAGGAGTCGTAGATCTTCGCCTTCTGCTTCGAGCCCAGGGAGTTCGGCGCCGCTTCGCCGGCGGCGAAGGAGCTTATCGCGCAAGCCGCGACCAGCGCAGTCCAGACAGATTTCCATGCCATGATCAGGTCTCTCCTTGTGTCAGCCTGCGGCCCCGGCCCCACCGTGCGCATTCTGTAGAAATATTCAATCTCGTTGAAGCCGGTGGCGTTTGCCTTCAGGCGGAGGGTTCGGGGTGGACGGTGACGTCGGCTTCGGGCGCGATGCCCTGGATGGCCTCTTCCACCACGTCAGCCAGCCGGTGGGCCTCCCGGAGGGACTGCGCTCCGTCCACGGTCACGTGGACGTCCACGAACAGCCGGGGGCCGGAGTGCCGCATGCGGATGTGGTGGCAGTCCATGATGCCCGGCACCCCTTCCACCACGGCCTTGATCTTTTCCGTGAGGCCTTCGGGGGCGGCGTCCAGCAGCGCCTGCACGGTGCGCACCCCGAGCCGGAAGCTGACGAAGACCACGAGCAGGGCGACGGCCAGGGCGGCCACGGCGTCGGCCTGCTCCAGGAAGCCGAGGTGGGGGAACCAGTGTTTTCCGGCAAAGACGCAGCCCAGTCCCAGCAGGACCACGCCGGAGCTCCAGATGTCCGTCTGGAAGTGGAGGGCGTCGGCTTCGAGGGCCTGGGAATTGTATTTCTTGGCCGCCCGGAAGAGCATCCGGGAGCGGGAAACATCGATGACGATGGAAAGCGCGATCACCGCGAAGGACCAGTAGGTCACCTCGATCTCGAACTCCACCGAGTGGAGCAGACGGTGGAGCGCTTCCCAGACGATCCACACGCAGGTCAGGACCAGGAGGGCCGTCTCGAAAAGGGCCGACAGGTTCTCGATCTTCCCGTGGCCGTAGGGGTGCCGGGAGTCGGGCGGCCGGTCGGCGAAGCGCACGGCCAGCCAGGTCATGAAGGCCGCCACGAGGTCGAGGCCGGAGTGGGCCGCTTCCGCCAGGATGCCCAGGCTGCCGGTGGCGACGCCCACCGCGATCTTGGTGCCCGTCAAGGCGGTGGCGGCGATGACTGAATTGATGGCCGCCTTCTGCTTGCCCTTGTTCTCGTGCATGGTGTCACCCTGCTCGGGAGGTCGCTGTTCGCCGGCGGCCCCCCGAAAACAAATGCCGAAAGACCAGGCCGCCCGGCGATTCCGACGGGTGTCGCTCCCGATCTAGTTGGAAGCCACTTTTTTCAACAGGTTGAAATCGCTGAGCATCTTGCCGGTGCCGAGCGCGACGCTGAACAGGGGGTTGTCCGCGATGAACACGGGCAGCTTGGTTTCCTCCATGATCCGGCGGTCGAGGTTCTTGAGCAGGGCGCCGCCGCCGGTGAGCATGATGCCGCGGTCGACGATGTCGGCGGACAACTCGGGCGGGGTCCGCTCCAGGGCCACGCGGAGGGCGTTGAGGATGGTGGAGGTGCAGTCGGAGAGCGCCTCGCGGATCTCCTCGTCAGTGATGTTGAGGTTCTTGGGGATGCCGTCGATGAGGTTGCGCCCCTTGATGGTCATGGAGATGGGCTTCTCCAGGGGGAAGGCCGAGCCGACCTGCATCTTTACCTGCTCGGCGGTGCGCTCGCCGATGAGGAGGTTGTGCTTCCTCTTGATGTACTGGATGATGGCCTCGTCCATCTCGTCGCCCGCCACCTTGATGGTGCGGCTGTAGACGATGCCGCTCAGGCTGATGACCGCGATGTCGGTGGTGCCGCCGCCGATGTCGACGATCATGCTGCCCGAGGGCTCGGTGATGGGCAGCCCGGCGCCGATGGCGGCGGCCATGGGCTCCTCCACCAGGTACACCTCGTTGACCTTGGCCCGGAAGGCCGATTCGCGCACGGCGCGCTTCTCCACCTGGGTGATCTCGGACGGCACGCCGATGACGACGCGCGGGCTGATGAGGTGGTCGCGGTTGTGCGCCTTCTTGATGAAGTACTTGAGCATCTGCTCGGTGGTGTCGAAGTCGGCGATGACGCCGTCCTTCATGGGGCGGATGGCGACGATGTTGCCGGGCGTGCGGCCCAGCATCTCTTTCGCGTCGCGCCCCACGGCCTCCACCTTGTTCGTCAGCTTGTTGATGGCGACGATGGACGGCTCGTTGAGGACGATGCCCTTGTTTTTCGCGTAGACGACGGTGTTGGCCGTCCCCAGGTCGATGGCCAGGTCATTGGAAAAAAAGCTGAACAGGGAGCGAAATTTCATTTTTTTACCTGCAGATCTTGATGTTGTTCTTGCCGGCCGCCTTGGCCGCGTACATGGCCTCGTCGGCCCGCTTGAGCAGCGCGTCGGCCGACTTCGCGTGGTTGGGGAAGGCCGCCGCGCCGATGCTGATGGTCAGGCGGATTTCACGGGAAGCTTCGCCCCGGAAATGGGCTCCGGCTACGTGGTCCCTCAGTCGTTCGCCGATCAGCGCCGCGTCGTCGAGATCCAGTTCGGGCAACACGACCACGAACTCGTCTCCCCCGTACCGGATGATGGCATCGGCGTCGCGAACCACCGCTTTGATTATGCTGCCCAATTCGCACAATACTGCACTTCCAGCGAGGTGCCCATAAGTATCATTTATTATTTTGAAGTTGTCAATATCGATGAACAGGACGGACAGGCTCCGCGACCTTTTCCGGCATTTCCGGATCTGGGCCGGCAGGTAGCGCCGGAGGAAACGGAAGTTGAACAGGCAGGTGAGGTCGTCGGAGAAGGCGAGGTTGATGTAGTGTTCCGAATTCTCCATGCACCGGACGATGGAGGCGAAAAGCCGGCACATGTTCCGGAAGGAAGCTTCCAGCAGCGGGTCGAGGGGGTGCCGGGCGGTCTGGACGATCAGGGCCGTGGTGGTGGTCTTTTCGGTTTCCACGTGGCCTTTCGTCAGGAACTGGGGCGGCAGGTCGAAGCTGAGCGGGGTAGGGGGGCCGGGGCAGTCGGGCACCTCGAAGGGCCCGGAATGCCCCGGCAGCGACCGGAGCCGGGGGAAGAGGGCCTCCAGGCTCTCGCCCCGCGGCACGTCTTCCCGGCTGGACAAGGCCAGCCGGAAGGAGGAGCAGCCGTCGTCCATCCGAAAGAAGTAGAAGTCGTTCCGGCCGAAGAAGCGGCGCGCCAGGGCCTGGAAGGCTTCCAGGGCGATTTCCGGGGCGTCGGCCTCCAGGATGCTGCCGTGGCGCTGCAGCACCCGCAACACCGGAGAGCCGTCAACATCCCTTTTCCTGATTGACGATGTGGAATGCGGCTTTTCTGGCATCCAGCTTACCTCAGCGAGATCTTCCGGATGAATTCCTTCACCGTCCCCGCCTCGTTCCGGAGCTGGATCCGGAGATCGACGGCGTCTCCCAGTTCGGCGATGGGTTCGGTGTAGTGGTTGAAAGAGCCGTCGTTGCCGACCGCCACGATCTTCCCGTTGATCAAAACCTGGTAGAAGGGATCGGCCTTGCCCTTGAGCAGCAGAACGTTGCCGTACACTTCGACCGACGTGATGTCGAACCGGATAAATGTCTCGGAGTCTTTCGACTTGGGGCGAATCTTGAAGATGCTGACGGCGCGGAAGCTCCCTTCCCGTCCCTGGTCGTCCAGCGGGATGACTCGCCAGTAGAAAGTGCCGAAGGGCAGTCCTTTGACCAGGCTGAATTGTTGGTTGGACACTTCTTCGGAAAAAGCCGTCGTCGAGAAGTAGGAATCCTGGGACACTGTGACGCGGAACCGGGTCGAGGCGGAACCGGCGTCCCAGCGCAGCAGCACGGTGAACCTGTCCGGGTTGCTCGTCGTCAGGATCTCCGAATTCTGGGGTTCCAGCAGCCGGGGAGCGGAGGGCAGCTTGGCCTTCTCGATGCCGGTTTTCCCCACGATGGCCAATTCGTCCAGGCCGAGATCGACGGACTGCTTCCCGTCGTGGGTGGCGACCCGCGCCTTGCCCTGGAAGATCTTCACCTGGGTGCGGGCGTCCTTCTCGTCGATAAGGGCCTGGGCCACCGTATTGGGCCCCATGTCGGCCACCGTGCTGGCGGTTTCGATCTTGGATTTCGACATGGTGGTTTCCGGGGTGGAAAGGTCGACGCCGCCCTTGGCGAGTTCAATCCGGACCGATTTGCGGAGGGTCGCGCTGTCCTCGTGGGACTCCTGGACGTTGATCATGGAGTTGGGCTTCACGTCGTAGATGGTTCCGTCGAAGAAGGTGATCCGGCAGGAACTGCCCACGCTGGTGGAAACCATGTCGCCGGGGTAGATCTGCATCTTGAGATCGGCGGAGATCCAGTTGGCTGATCCGGCCGGCTTGACGCGCACGTCGCCGTACAGGTGGAAGAAGCGGGCCGAGCGCTTTTCCAGTTTCCCTTCCACGGTTTTGGGGGTGGACTTGCCGGAAAACCCAAAGCGGCTCACCAGGTAGACCGCCACGAGGAGCAGGGCGACGACGGCCAGGACGATCCACGGGCGGATGACCCGGTACGACACGGCTTTCCATTCGATGTATTCAGAAACCTTGTTGTCGTTTTTCATGAATGGCCGCTTTCCGGATTTTACCTTGTCCATCCTAAAGGAGAAAACGGATCGAATCAACTGGGATGATTCCCGGGACGAGTCATTTTTCCGCCAGGGCGAACATGGTCGCCCCTTTCCCGGCCAGGGCTTCGGCGCAGGCCAGTGGCGTCGCGGCCAGGACAAGGCAAAGATAAAAGAATTCCTTCAGAAAGGCAAACCGATTGTCGGGCCGGAGTTGCATGGCCACCGGGTCCAGGGTGGGGAACAGCGAGGAGACGAAGGCCGGGGCGTCGTCGCGCAGCGACCAGAACTTGATCCGGATGAGCTTGAACCCGGCCTTCTCCAGGGCCAGTCGCAGCGAGGCCGGGCAGAAGTTGACCAGGTGGCGCGGGATGTCGACGCCGGTCCAGCGCTTCCGGAAAAGCCGGGACTGGCAGCTTGCGAAGTTGGGGACCTGCACGAGGATCCGTCCTCCCGGGCGAAGCCAGCCGTGAATTTTGCGCAAGGCGGCCACCGGTTCCCGAAGGTGTTCGAGGACATGGAAAAGGGTCACCAGGGAATAAGTCTCCGGGGGAAATTCGGTTTTTTCGATACTTCCCGCCCGGACCTCGAGGCCGTATTTCCTCGCGGCTTCCCGGGCTGCCTCGGGGGAAACCTCCAGGCCCTCGACGTCCACCTGCGCCAACTTCCGCAGCAGGTGGAGAAACGTGCCGCTGCCGCAGCCCACGTCGAGCACCCGCCCCGGGGGGGATGTCAGGGCTTGCCGGGCGACGCCGACATGGTGGCGCAGGACCGTCTCGCGGTAGAACGCCTCCGCCCGGGCGGCGAATCCCTTCCGTTCGCCTTTGGCGACCCACCAGTAGGCCGTGGGATAGGCCGCCTGCAGTTGATCGTCGGTGGGCGGGGGGAACAGAAAGGAACTGCCGCAACCCTTGCAGCGCAGGCAGTCGAAGACGTCGGAGGTGGTCCGGAACAGGAAATCGCTGTTGCGGAAAAGAAACCTCGTGTCGGCGGAACGGCAGACGGGGCACGCGCGGGCGGGTTCCATCAGGGGCGGAACCGCTTGCGGATCAGGAAGGAGATGTTGCGGAAGCCGTCGCGCCAGGGCTGGAGCTTGATTTCGCCTTTGCGGTTGGAGAAATTGATGGGGATTTCCGCGAACCCGATGGACTTCTGGCGGATGGCCTCGATCTTGATCTCCTCGGAGAAGGCCATGAGATCGCTTTTCAGGCTCATCTTCTCGAAGATGTCGCGGTAGAAGATCCACATTCCGGACTGCGAGTCGCGGACCCAGCGGAAAAAGAGAACCGACATGGCCAGGCTCAGCACGATGTTGCCGAACCGGTGCTTGAAGGACATGGCGCCCTTCTGCTGGATCGGAAAACGCGATCCCGAAAGGAACCGCACGCCGGACCGCAGCAGGGATTCGATGAGGTAGGAGATGGCGTCCAGCGGGTAGGAGTGGTCGCCGTCCATCGTCACGATGATGTCGCCCTTGGCGTTGATCAGCCCTGTCTTGTAGGCCCGGCCGTAGCCGCGGATGCTCTCCGAGATCACCTTGGCGCCCATGGCGGCGGCGATTTCGGCGGTCCGGTCCGTGGAGTTGTTGTCGACGACGATGATTTCGTCGATGAAGGAGGGGATCTTCTCGAGTACGTGGGCGATGCCCTCCTCCTCGTTCAGGCAGGGTATGACCACGGTGATGAGGTTTCCTTTGTACACGGCGCGTCCTCACCCGTACGTCCTCGTTTGGCGCTTCGGCCTGGAACGGAACCCGCCCCATTTTCGTGGGGAGGGGCGTTTGGGGCCCCGGCGTCCGGACGTGAGGCGCGATTTTATCACAGTTCCTTACAAACCGTGCGCCCTGCGGTATAATTCGCCGGAAATTTACGCCTCCCGCCGTCGGGATGTGCGCGAGGAGATGGCATGATCAACCTGGACGAAGCGGCAGGAAAAGTGTTGGCGGCGTGCCGGACGCTCCCGGCGGAGGAAGTGGGACTGGCGGGGATTCTGGGCCGCCCCGGCCTGGAGGACATCCACGCCGGGGAGGACGTCCCGCCCTTTCCACGCTCCATGATGGACGGCTTCGCGGTCCGCCACGCGGACGTCGCATCTGTTCCTGCCCGGCTGGAGATAGCGGGGGAGGTTTGCGCCGGAGGGTTCTCCCCCGTGGGTTTGGCGCCTGGCCAGGCCTTCCGGATCATGACCGGGGCGCCTCTTCCCGATGGGGCGGATGCCGTCCAGATGAAGGAGCGGTGCCGGGAAAACGGGGGGACGGTCGAAATCCTGGAGCCTGTCGAGGCCTGGAAGAACGTCGCCCGGAAGGGCTCGGAATGCGCCCGGGGCTGCTGCGTGATCGAGAAGGGCGTGCCGCTCGAGAGCGTTCATGCAGGAATCCTGGCCACGCTGGGCATCGGCACCGTCCGAATGGCCCGGCGGCCCGCCATTCGCATGATCAACACGGGCAGCGAACTGGTCGACGTCGCGGAGTCCCTCTCGGGGGGCAAGATCCGCAACTCGAACCGGCATACCCTGGGCTCGCTTCTGCGGGCCGAAGGCTTCCCCGCCGAGTGGGGGGGGGTGGCGAAAGACACGCCCGAAGCCATCCAGGATGCCCTCAACGCGGCCGGCGATTGCGACGTCGTCCTCCTCACCGGGGGGGTGTCGGTCGGGGACTACGACCTGGTGGCTGCCTCGGTGACAGCCCTGGGGTGGGAGGTGGTCTTCGACGCGGTGGCCATCAAGCCGGGCAAGCCGGTGGTCTTCGCCCGGAAAGGGGACCGCCTGCTTTTCGGACTCAGCGGAAACCCCGTTTCCTCGATGCTGCAGTGCATACTCCTGGTTCTGCCCGCCTTGCGACGGCTGTCGGGGTGGAGCCGCCCAGCGCCGGCTGCCTTTCCGGCCCGGTTGGCAACGCCGGCCCGCCACAATCCGGGGCGGCGGTCTCTCAAGCCGGGGCGTTTCTTTCTTTCCCGGGAAGGGGCGGCCGTGGATCCGGTGCGCGAGCAGGGAAGCGCAGACTTGTTCGCGTGGGGAGGGGCCGACTGCTTTTTCGAGATTCCCGCCGACCTGGCCCACCTCGACCGTGGGACATTCGTCCAGGTGGTGCGCCTGCCGGGTTTCGCGGCCTGGCCCCGGGGCTTGTCTCAGTAATGGACGCGGACCAGGGCCAATCCCTGGGCCGGGGCGGTGGGGCCGGCGGCGCTCCGGGACAGGGCGCGCAGGACGCCCGGCATGTCGGCGGGGCGCCGTTTGCCGATGCCGACCTCGATCAGGGTCCCGACCATGTTTCGCACCATGTGGTGAAGGAACCCGTCCCCGGTGAACCGGAAATGGAGGAAGGACCCGTTCCTGGCGATCTGCAATGACAGCAGGGTGCGGACCCGGTCGGGTTCCTCGTCGGCGTGGGCGCAGAAGGAAGTGAAGTCGTGGCGCCCCAGCAGGAAGCCGCCGGCTTCCTGCATGGCTCCCACGTCCAGGGGCCGTCCCACGCGCCAGGCGAAATCCCCGTGAAAGGGGGACAGGATTTTCTCCGTGTAGACAGTGTAGCAATAAGTCTTTTTCTTGGCTGATTTCCGGGCGTGGAAACCGTCGGGGACAAAGCGGGCCCTCAGGATCCGGATGTCGGAGGGGAGGCGGCCGTTGGCGGCCAGCGGCAATCGTTCCGGGGGGATGAGCGGAACGGAAAAGAAATGGGCGGCCTGGCGGCGGGCGTGGACGCCCGCGTCGGTCCGCCCTGCGCCGTGAATCTTGACGGTGGCGCCGTACAGCGCGGCCAGGGTTTCCTCCAGCACCCCCTGCACGGAGGCCAGGGCGGGCTGAACCTGCCAGCCGTGGTACCGCGTTCCCACGTAGGCGACATCGATACGGTGGTTTCTTGGCACCTTCATGCCCCTCCCGCGGGCGGCGGCCGCCTACTTCTTGCTGCCGGGTTTCACGACCGGGACGCCTTGCGCGCACAGGGGGCAGGCTTCCGGGGCGTAGACGGGAAAATCGAGGCTGACCAGCGACAGCAGCGGAACCCCGAACTCGGCCTTTCCCCCGCTGCGGTCGGCGACGCAGCCGACGGCCGCCAGCGTGGCGTCTCCGCGGTGAACGAGTTCGATGATCTCCCGGGTGGACCCTCCCGTCGTGATGACATCCTCCAGGACCAGGTAGCGCTCCCCTTCCAGAATTTCAAAACCCCTCCGGATCGTCATGGCGTTCTCGGCGTCCCGCTCGGCGAAGATGTTCTTCACGCCGGCCTGCCTGGCGACTTCGTACCCCAGGATGACGCCGCCGAGGGCGGGGGAGATCACCGCGTCGAAGGTGATGCCTTTCCGCACGGCCAACGCGAGCAGGAGGCGGGAGAGTTCCATGGAAACGTCGGGCAGTTCGAAGGCCTTGGCGCATTGCAGGTAGTTTCCGCTGTGCAATCCGGAAGAAAGTCGAAAATGACCGGAAAGAAAAGCTTTTGCTCGCTCCAGCATGTCCATGATTTGTTCCTGCATATTGTTCTCCTGGTGCATGAATGGTTTCCCTTTGGGGGGCGCAATTTGTAAAGTGTTGTATATTAACAAACTACACATGGAAGTCAAGCAGAATTTGCGGCTTGGGGATGCAGGAAGTTTCACCATACCAATGGGTTTGCTTCCGCTGAAAAAGTGCTTTCTATGAAAAATTTGCTTGACAAGCCAACTGGGCTTTTGCTATCAAAAAAGGCAACGCTGCAAGAAAGCACTATCGGTACGCCTATAAACGAAGTGAAGAGGAAAATAATGTTTTTCAAATCCAAACAGCTGGTTGGTCTTGACATCGGGTCGACTTCAGTCAAAGTGGTTGTTCTGAAGCCTGTTCGAAAAGGCGAGTACGAGCTGGTTTCCTGGGGCATCGAGAATCTCGCCCCGGACACGGTGGTCGACGGCGCCATCATGGACAAGTTGGCCGTGGCCAACGCGATAAACAAGATTTATCGGGCCCAGGCCATCAAGAACAACAACGTGGCTACTTCCATCTGCGGTCATTCGGTAATCGTAAAGAAGATTAATCTGCCGCAGCAGAGCGCCAACGAGCTGAACGAATCCATCATGTGGGAGGCCGAGCAGTACATCCCCTTCGACATCAACGATGTGAAGCTCGACTACGAGGTTCTCAAACCCGTCCCCGGCACAGGCACCATCGAAGTTCTGCTGGTGGCGGTGAAGAAGGAAAAGATCGACGACCACGTGAATGTCGTGAACCTGGCCGGCAAGCGTCCCCTTCTTGTCGACATCGATGCGTTTGCTCTCCTGAACGCCTACCGGTACAACTACCAGCCGTCGGGGCACACGGTGACCGCCCTGCTCAACATTGGTGCATGCATGTCCAACCTTTGCATCGTCAAGGGGTCAGACCTGCTTTTCACCAGAGACATCTCCGTGGGCGGAAACCAGTATACGGATTTTCTCCAGAAGGGGCTGGGGCTGGGGTTTGAAGACGCCGAATCGGTGAAGAAGGGGGAGGAAGGCATACCGGTCAACGAGAACGAGGCCAACCGGATCATCGATCAGGTTTCGGAGATCATCGAGATGGAAATCCAGAAGACCCTCGATTTCTTCAAAGCCACGACGACGACCGAGAAAATTGACCGCATGATTCTCAGCGGGGGATCGGCCAACGCCCGCGGCCTGAAGGAGCACCTTTCCCAGAAGTTCGAGGTTCCGGTGGAAATATTCGATGCCTTTCGGAGGGTTGCCGGGGCGACGCCGAAAATCAGCCCGGCCCAGATGAAAGAGATATCTCCGAGAGTAGCCATCGCCGTCGGCTTAGCGATGAGAAGCATGGAGGAATAAATGGTCAAGATCAATCTGCTCAAGGAGCGAACGGTCGAACAACCGACCGCCAAGATTCCTACCGAGCACAAGCCCGTGCAGGGAATTCTGATCATCGTCCTGATCTTGATTGCCGCAGTGGCGTTCGGTGTTTGGTATGGGTACAACAAATACCGGGAGAAGGAAGATCTGAAGGCGAAGGTCGAAAAGTTGCGCATCGAGGCCAACAACATCAACCTCGAGGAGATCCAGAAGAAGATCAAGGATCTCGAGAAGCTGAAGACCGAATTGCAGGAGCGCCAGAACCTGATCAAGGAACTCAGGGAAAGTCAGAAGGGGCCGGTGGAGATGCTCAACGCCTTTGTGCTGAGCGTTCCCGACACCAAAGACTGCCTCTGGTTTGACAGCCTGGACCAGAAGCGTGATCCCGAGAAGGAAATCGTGCAGCTCGAGGGAACGGCCATCGATCAACCCTTCATCACCGATTTCGTTCAGAACTTGCAGGGCAAAGGGTATTTCACGACGGTGGATCTCTTGAAGACGGAGATCATCCCGGTCCCTTCCATCGATCCCAAGATGCCCGAGATGAAAAGATACAAGTTCACTGTCGTATGTAAAAAACTTCTGAAGAAAGAGGCGAAAAATGGCTAAGCTGGAAGGAAAAACCAACGAAACGCCCCTTCTGGTCAAGATCATCTTGGGCCTGGCCGTCATTGCACTCTTGTACTTTCTGGCCAATACGTTCATATACAAGAAGATCGATGAGGAAATAACGGCGCTGGCAGCCGAGCAGGCACAGCTTGACAAGAAAGTTCAGGAAGGCCATGGCTTTCGCAAGACCGAGGCCGAGCACATGCAGCAGATCGCCTACCTCGCCGACCAGTTGAGCGCCCAGAGCCGCTGCCTGCCCGACGGGTCGGAGATCGAGCAGTTGGCCCGTGAGTTCTATCAGGACGCCCAGGGCAAATACCAGATGTTCGACGCCAGTTTCAACATTTCCAACATGACCACCAATGAAAAGAAATTGCAGGAGATTCCCATCGAGTTCCGCTGCAGTGCGACTTACGAGTCTCTTGGCGAGCTGTTCCAGGCCATTTCCCGGTACAGCCGCATTCTCACCATCGAAACGCTGGACCTCCGTCGCCTGAACGAAAAGGCGCGTCGGTCCATGCCGGGCTGGAAGAAGAATGCGCCGCCCCCCTCGCTGCGTGCCTCGTTCGTGGCCAAGACGTACTCGATGGTCAAGGATCCCACGGAAGACCAGCAGATCCAGGAAGTGATCGCGAAGGCCCGGCAGCAGGTCGGCCCCGGTGTCAAGCCGGTGTCTCCGGTGCCGGTCGTTCCCCCTCCTCCTGCGGCGACTCCGGCCCCGGTCGGTTCGGCCGAACCGGGCAAGCCCGGCGCCCAGCCGGCCCCCGCCGCCGGCACGCAGCCCCAGGTGACCGATTTCGGCAGCCCTCGCTATGCTGGCACGGGCCGGCCGGATCCTTTCGTCGATCCCATCGAATTCATGCAGGAGACCATTTTGCGGGCGAAGGAGAAGGAGAATGCGGAGCGCATCGAGAAGATCGCCGTCATTCCGCCCCTCAACGTGAGATGGCAAACTTTCAAGGGCGTGCGCTCTTTCATGCTCTCGGAAGTCACTTTCAACGGTGTGCTGGAAAACAGGGACGGGTCCAAGACCGCCATCCTGATGGGCCCCGACCGGCACGCCCACAACGTCAAGAAGGGCGATATTCTCTACAACGCCATGATTTCCAATATCATCCGGCTCGGGAACGTTTATCAGATCATTTTGGAAGAATACGAACTCAAGCCGAATTCGAAACTGATCGATCGCATCGAAGGGAAAAAACAGGCCCCGATCCCGATCAGCCAGGCCGTGCAGCAAGCGCGGGGGACAGCCGAATGGAACTCCGTCGGCGTGAAGTCAAAGATCGTGGTCCCCTCGGCGAAAACTGGAAAGTAATCAATATTTGTATTTGAATAAGGAGGCATTTGATGCGCCCCACGAAACTGATCATCTCCGTGATTGTCCTTTTTGGATTAATATCGCTGGGACTCGTTGCGGCGCCTGCCGAGAATGCATCGGGCAAGTCGGCAGGGTCCAAAAAGGCAGATGCAAAAGCGAACGTTGCAAGCTTTGGCGTTCTGCAGGACATCAACGTGGAGTCCACCGCGGCGGGAACGTCCGTTCTACTGCGGGGAAAGCAGCTTGGCGGTTTCACTCACTTCAGGCTGACCGACCCCAACCGTTTGGTCATCGACCTGACGAACGCCGAGAGCGCCATCGCGCGGAGCAGCGTTCCGGTCAACGGCGAGACGGTTCAGCAAGTGCGGATCTCGCAGTTTTCGCCGAAGAACAAGGTGCGCGTCGTTTTCGATCTGAAGAAGGAGATCGATGCGCCGAGCATTCAGAAGACGGAGGAAGGAATTCGCGTTCAGTTCGCCATGGCAGCGCCGTCCGCCAAGCAGCGCGACGAGAAGTCCGTTCCCATCGAAATCGCTGAATCCAAGCCGGCGGCCCTTCGGCCGGAGATCACGGACGGCACCAGCAGCGGGATCATCCGGATCCCCGAGCCGGTCATCAAGCCGAAGGCTCCGGAGGTTCCGAAATCCGTTGCCGTGGTGCCTCTTCCGGACGCCAAGCCCGCTGACGGCGTGAAGATCATGGCGGCCAAGGTCGAGAACACCCGGAACGCCGGGATGATTTCGGACGATACGGAAGAGAAGTCCAATTTCAGCGGCGAACCGATTTCCATCGACGTCGTGGAAGTTCCCATCGTCGACTTCTTCCGCTGGATGGGAGACAACATCGGTTTGAACATCGTCGTCGACCCGAGCGTGCAAGGCACCATCACCATGAAGGTCAACTGTGTGCCGTGGGACCAGGTGTTCGACCTTGCGCTGAAGAACAATCGGTTGACCAAGCTGATCGACGGGGAAGTGATCCGGATCGGGACGATGGATTCCTTCAAGGAAGAGGAAAACACCCGTCAGGAGATGCGTCGGGCCCGGTTCCTGACCACCAAGACCATCAAGGTCAACTACGCCACGGTGAAGGATTTGCAAGGCAACAAGATCCTGAACCCCCTGCTCAGCAAGAGCGGCGAAATCAACTTCGACGAACGGACCAACACGGTCATCATCCGCGACATCCCGGAGCGGATCAAGGATGTGGAAGAACTGCTCCGGATCCTGGATTTGCCGGAACACCAGGTGGAAATCGAAGCCCGCATCGTTTCGGCGAACCGCAGCTTTGCCCGCAGCATCGGCGTCCAGTTGGGCTTTGTCGGCGGCAATCTCGAGCGGACGACCGTCGGCGGCCCCAACACCATGTCCGGCATCAGCGGCTATCGTCCTTCCGATACACCTAGCTCGACCTATGCGGCGGGGAATCCGAACACTGGCCGCGGGGCGGCGACCGCCCAGGCGTCCAACACGGCCGCCGTGTCCACCGGCGGGGACGGCAAGACCGGCAACTACAACATCAACCTGCCGGCCATCGGCGCCACCAGCGGCATCGGCCTCTCCATCGGGAACATTCTCGACACCTTCCTGCTGGA
>CAYTBK010000003.1:0-46655 GCA_964436005.1 uncultured Acidobacteriota bacterium | reverse complement strand
CCACCAGCGGCATCGGCCTCTCCATCGGGAACATTCTCGACACCTTCCTGCTGGACGCTTCGCTGACTGCCGCCGAAAGCAACGGGCAGGTGATGGTCATCAGCCAGCCGAAAGTCCAGGCCCAGAACAACCGCAAAGCCATCATCGAACAGGGCATCCAGATACCGGTGCAGACCAATGAGAACAACACCACCACGGTGCGTTTCTTCTCGGCCTCGCTGAAACTGGAGGTGACCCCGCGCGTCACCGAGGACGGCAACGTGTTCCTGACCATCAACCTGGAGAACAACCGGGCGGATTTCACCAACACGGTCAACGGCATTCCGTCCATCGTCACCAGCCAGTCGGCGACGGAAGTGCTGGTCGGCGACGGAGGCACGACCGTGATGGGCGGCGTTCTGGTCGACGAAGACACCAAGACCAACGACAAAGTGCCGCTCTTCGGCGACATCCCACTGCTCGGCCATCTCTTCCGGCGGGACACCAAGGAAAAGGACACCAAGGAAATCCTTTTCTTCCTGACGCCCCGCATCATCCGTTAACTGCGGAGCCTCATGCGATGAACATCTTTCGGGAGACACTGGAAGCGATTATTGCCAAGGTAGACGGGATGTCTTCCGTGCTCATCGTCGGAATTGACGGCATCATCATCGATCGCGCATACAAGGACGGGGTCCCGGACCCCGTCCTGAATTACGACCTGGTGGCGGCGGAGTACACTTCGTTGCTGAAGACGTCCCTCCGGACGGCGGAGGATGTAGAAACCGGAACCCTGCAGGAAATGACGATCATCACCCGCAACTACCTCTCGGTCATCCGGATGCTCACCGAAGAGTATTACGTCATGGCCTTCTTGGTGCCGGAGGGGAACTTCGGCCGGGCGCGTTACGAGTTACGTCGGGCCCAATTGCTGTTGGAAAAGGAGTTCCAGATCTGACAGTCAGCCTGGCGGAGGCGCGGCGGGGAGTTGCGGGAAGGGAAAAGAAAGGCGCGCGGGTTCACCCGCGCGCCTTCGACATTTCAGGACAGCATGCCGAGCTGCTTGCCCACCTTGGTGAAGGCGGAGATGGCGCGATCCAGGTGCTCCTGATCGTGGGCCGCGGAGATCTGTACGCGGATGCGGTCCTTGCCGCGCGGAACGACCGGGAAGCTGAAGGCGATGACGTAAATCCCTTCTTCGAGCATGGCGTTGGCGAAGTCGACGGCCAGCTTCGAACAGTCCGGGTATTTGCCGAACATGATGGGAGTGATGGGGTGCACGCCGGGGATGATGTCGAAACCGGCGGCGGTCATCTTCTCCCGGAAGTACAGGGTGTTTTTCTCGAGCTTGTCGCGCAGGGCGGTCGTGGAGGAGAGCATGTCCATGACCTTGATGGTGGCCACGACGACGGAGGGCGCCACGGTGTTGGAAAACAGGTAGGGGCGCGCCTTGTTGCGCATCCAGTCGATGATCTCCTTGCGGCCGGAAATGCAGCCGCCGGATGCCCCCCCGAGTGCCTTGCCGAAGGTCGTCGTGATGATGTCCACCCGGCCCATGACCTCGTTGTGCTCGTGGGTGCCGCGGCCGGTCTTGCCCATGAAACCGCTGGCGTGGGAGTCGTCCACCATGACGAGGGCGTCGTACTTGTCCGCCAGGTCGCAGATGTCGCGCAGGTTGGCGACATCGCCGTCCATGGAGAAGGCGCCGTCGGTGGCGATCATCTTGAAGCGGCATCCCTTCTCGTTGGCTTCCTTCAGGCAGCGTTCCAGCCCCTTGGCCGTCTTGCCGGTGGCGGCGTCGAGTTCCTCCACGTCGCGCATGTCGGCGTGCTTGTAGGCCCAGCGCTGAGCCTTGCAGAGGCGGACGCCGTCGATGATGGAGGCGTGGTTCAGGGCGTCGCTGATGATGGCATCCTGCTCGCCGAGCAGCGGTTCGAAAACGGCGCCGTTGGCGTCGAAACAGGAGGAGAACAGGATGGTGTCATCCATGCCGAGAAAGTCGCTGACCTTCTTTTCCAGCGTCTTGTGGATGTCCTGCGTGCCGCAGATGAAACGGACGGAAGACAGCCCGTAGCCGCGGTGGTCGATGCCTTCGTGGGCGGCCTTGATCAGTTCGGGGTGGGAGGAGAGTCCCAAGTAGTTGTTGGCGCAGAAATTGAGGCATTTTTTGCCCTTGACGGTGATTTCCGCACCCTGCGGGCTCTCGATGATGCGCTCGTGCTTGAAGAGTTTCTGCTCCTCCAGCTTCGCCAGTTCTTCGGACAGGAATCCTTTCATCTTTCCGTACATATTGGTGCTCCTTGCAGGCGGTTTGACGTTTGGCGGCCGATCAGCGGGCCATGCGGGCCTTGGCGGCTTCCAGTTCCTTCGCGTCGGGGAAGAGGACGACCTTGGCCGAAGCCCTGGGGCGGCACAACATGGCATCGAAACCCTTGGCGAATTCTTCCAGCGTGAACATGTGGGTGACCACCGGACGGACATCCAGGCGGCCGGAGGCGAGCAGGTTGCGGTTGCGGTACCAGGTGTCGAACAGCAAGCGGCCGCTGATCCCATGCACCTGGGCGCCTTTGAAAACGATGCCGTTGTTGTAGTCCACCGGCAGGGGAGACTGCCCGGCGATCCCGAAGGCGGAGAATCGGCCGCCGCGGCGGAGCATCTTGAAGCCCTCGTCCAGCGCTTGTTGCGAGCCGGCCATCTCCAGGACGATGTCGGCGCCGGCGCCGTAGGTGTGGTCCTTGACGTAGGCGATGCGGTCCACGCTGGCGTCGTTGGAATAGAGGATGTGGTCGGCGCCGAGTTGCTTGGCCAGGCCGAGGTTGAAGTCGTACTTGCCGCAGATGAAGATCTTGGCCACGCCGCAGGCGCGCGCCACGGCGGTGGCGAACAGGGCGATGGGGCCGTCACCGATGATGGCCATGGTCTTCCCGGCCACGTCGTTGTCCTCGCCGAGGACGGTGTAGGTGGCGTTCCCGAGGGGTTCCTGAATGGTCGCCAGTTCAGGCGGGATGGACCGGTCGTTGACCCAGCACACCGATTCCGGCACGGCGAAGTATTCGGCGAAGGCGCCGTCGCAGTCAACGCCAAGGATCTTCATGTGGTCGCCGATATGGAACTGGCCCATGAGGGAGGTGATGTCGGAGGGGTCGTAGATGTGGGTTTCGGCGGAAAGGTAGTCGCCCACCTTGATTCTTTTGACGTGGGCGCCGACTTCCACCACTTCGCCGGCTACCTCGTGCCCCATGATCTGGGGAAGGGCTTTTTGGCCGATTCTCTTGTCGGACCAATCGTCCCATTTGAAAATATGCACATCCGTACCGCAGATGGACGTGGCGCTGACCTTGATCAGCACCTGGTCAGGCTTGATCCGGGGAATGTCAACTTCGAGGTATTCCGCTCCCTGCTCGGGCCGGGTCTTCACGACGGCTTTCATCTTCTCTGACATGGTTCCTCCTGGAAATTGGATGTCGCGCAACATCGCATCATAGCATAGAGTGCCGTGATTTGTTGCGAAATGCTCGACAGAAGTGGCACCGCTTCCGACGGCCAAGTGGCGGCCTGGCCTACCGGGAAACGGCGGGGCGGGGAGGGCCGGGCCGGTCTTTTCCCGGCTCGAGCAAGCGCACGGGCGTCACGGCCTCCAGTCGGTAGATGTCGGGGCGCCGGTCGGCCAGTGGGTCGAACAGGCCGCGCGTCTTGGCGAGGATTCCGCGGTCCAGAAAGGCCGAGCGGCTTCCCGGGGCGGCGTCGAGCGCGGCGATGGGGCTTCCGGACGGCCCGAAAAGCGCGGAGGCGCCCCCGAAAGCGGTGGTGCCGTCGCTGCCGCACCGGTTGCACCCGGCCACGAAGCACTGGTTTTCCGTGGCCCGGGCGGCCAGCAGGGCCTTCCAGGCGTCGATCCGGCCCTGGGGCCATTGCGCGCTGACCAGGACCAGGTCGCAACCTGCTTCCCGGAGCAGGCGGAACATCTCGGGAAATCGCAGGTCGTAGCAGATCGTCAAGCCGATCCGCCAGGGGCCGTCCGGGGAAGGCAGATCGACCGCGGAGAGGGCGGTGCCCGCCGCCATGATCGTGTCCTCCCGCATGGGGCTGAACCGGTGGATTTTCTCGTACAACGGGAAAGCGGCGCCGTTGCGGAAAAGAGTCATGGCGTTGGTCGGCTGGCCTTCCCCCCGCCGCCGGGCAACCGAGCCGAAGATGGCGAGGCCGGGGTTCTGACCGGAAAATGTGCGCAGGTCATCGAGGAGCGGATGCTCCATCTCGATGGCGGCGCCGGGCAGGGCGCTGTAACCGGAATGGAAGATCTCCGGAAGGAGGAGGAGGCCCTCCTTGCCCTGGAAGTCGCGGATGGCTCGCCCGATCAATCGCCGCTGGGCGGCCGGGTCGGCAAGGATTTCAATCTGCAGCAGATGAATGAACACGATGGGACTCCTCAGGCGTCGAATACGATGGTGACGCTCCAGGCGCCGCCCTCGGTCCGGGTGATGGACAGGTCGTGGCAGGTGGCGGCCTTGACGGCGTGCGCCACGGCGTCGGAATCGGGCGAAAAGTTCCGGCCGAGGAGCCGGATGCGAAGATAGCCGGCCCCCTGCGCCTCGATGGCGGCGTCCATGGGCAGGAAACCTTCGGTGTCAAACAGGAAAAGGACTTCGTTCAACAGCCGCCAGAGAAGCCATTCGGGGCTGTCGCCCTCGAGAAAAAGCGTCTTCGCTTCGGCGACGGGGCGGTCGGACGGCTCCACCAGCAGGGAGTGCAGACCGCGAACCGCATAGACGAAAAGGTCTTCGACCTGATTCCCCCTTACCTGGATGGCCAGGTCGGCCGTATGCCGAATCGATTCGAATCCGGGAATGCTCATCGGCGGCTTTCCCCGGTTGATGGCCGGCGGGAATCGGCACCGTCCATGGCGAGTGGCCGGACCAGCTCCAGGGCCGTTTCCCAGGTGCCCGGCCTGGTTGATTTTTCGGCCACAATTTCCAACCCGGGGCCGCCCTGGTCGAGGAAATTGCCCAACTGCACCCGGAATTGGCGCAGCAGGCGGGGAAAAACACGCCACAAAACCAGGAACTGCTCCCGGCAGTCCCTGGCCTGTCGCTGGAAGCAGGCGAAGACAAAACCCAGGAGAAAGGCGGTTTCGTCCGGTTTCAGGCTGCTCCGGCAGAATCTTTCCAGGTTCTGGTGCAGGTAGGACAAGGCGCTGCGGGCATCCTGGTGCAGACCGAGGCTGTCCTGGATGGTGACGAAGTGCGATACCACCGGCTTGAACACGGGATCCGTCCAGGGACTGTAGTACTCACAAGTATAGCGTAATCGCTTGAACAGGATCCGCAGCCGGTGCAGGCGCAGGGGATCCATTTCGCCGACGGTGGACCGGCCCGTTTCGCGTGCTTTCCGGATGGCTCTCCCGACATCGCTCACGGCCTGCCGCAGAGAGTCCCGGCAGACGGTCCAGCGGGCGGGAGGGAGGGAGGTCGGCGGAACCGGTCCGCTGTCGATGGCCCCGGACGGAGGCGGGTCCGGCAGAAAGAGGGCGCCGAGTTTTCCCTGCAACTCCTCCATCTCTCTGGAGTGAAGCATCCGGACCATGGCCCGGTGGGCCTTGCGGCGTTCCGTCTCCAATGTTTCGTGGAGGTCTTCCCAGGCGGCGTGGTCGGCGATCTCGTGGTTTTCGGCGATGCTGCCCAGAAAATGTACCAGCATGTCCAGGTCGCGCACTTCGCCGCAGGCCAGGGCGATCCGGCGCAACCGTTCGCGGAGCGGGAGCGCGACTTTCGGGCCGATTTGCGGGGCCAGCAGCCGCAGGGCGAAACGGAGTTTGCGCGTGGCGACGCGGATGTCGTGGACGAATTCCGGGTCGAGATCCAGGGCGGCCCCTTCCGTGTTGCAGCGGATCTTGCGTACCTGCTTGACGATATACCGCCCGGCATGTTCCGGGATGGACAGGGACCATCCCGGGGCGTCCAGGGGGGCGGCCGGAGGGCCTCCGGGCATGGTCCCGCCCAGCGCTTCCAGCCCGAAGCGGGCCCAGTCCGAGGCCAGCGGAAGACCGTGGAAGCGGTCGCGGATCAGGACTTCCCAGGGATTGAGGGGGTTTCCGAGGGCGGGCCAAGCGATCTCGACAAACCGGGCCTCTTTCGTTTCGATCCCGGTTTCCGGCAGGAGGAAGGTGCAGCGGGCCAGGAAAAAAGAGGCTTGCAGGGCGTGGCCGATCGCCTGGAAAGAGTGACCGATGCCTTTCTGGATCAGGAAGGGCGCCAACCGAAAGCCGGTAGACGGCACGGGGGCGACGCTTTCCGACCGGGCGCCGCGCGGCAGGCGCTGCCGGCGCCGAACCGTGTCGGTGGCGTAGGGCCCGTGGCCGGCGGGCTGGCCGGACGCCCGGGTTCTGCCGCCTCCCCTTTTCCGCAGGACCCGCAGGCCGGCGAGGTGGAAGGTGCCGCCGGCCGTGTCCAGCCACTGCCACTCGAACGTCTCGTGCGTGGCCTGGGTGACGGCTCCGGCCTCGGTCTGCAGGAAATGGAACAGCCGGTCGGCGTCTTGCTGCTCCCGGAAGAGGAACAGGGCCCGGTTGAGGGATCTCTCGTCCACCATTTCATGCCCCTCTGATTTTGACCCCTCGCTGGTACTCTTCGGGGATGGCTCCGGGAAGCTGCAGGGCGGCGATGTCCGCCAGCAGGTTGTCCATGGGGAAGGCGAACCGTACGATGGAGACGCGGAGAAGCGGAAAGCGGTCGCAGTCGAGAACGGCGAATGAGCCCCGGGGATCCCCGTCCCCTGGCCGGCCGACGGAGCCGGCGTTGATGATCCGCTTGCCGCACAGCTGCTTGGTGAAAGGGGAGTGGCTGTGCCCGCACAGGAGCACATGGGCCTCCTCGGCCACGTTCATGTTGCGGAAAGCCTGGTCGGTCACGCTGCTGAGCACGAATTCTTCGTCGGAATTGGGGGTGCCGTGGCACATGCTGATCACGCAACCGCCGACGTTTGCCGTGCGCAGTCGCGGCAGGGCGTTGAGCCAGTGGCGTTCCGGCTCTCCCATGCGGTTCCAGGTCCAGAGCCAGTTGGCCTTTTTGGGGCTTTCCACGGCCTTGCCCTGGGCCTGGGGGTCTCGCCCCATCCGCAGCACTTTCCGGTCCACGTTGCCGAGAACGCACTCCACGGAAGCGCTCTTCAGGATCTCGATGACTTCTGTCGGGTGGGGGCCTCCGCCCACGACGTCGCCGGCGACGAGGATGCGCCGGCAGCCGAGCTCCGTCGCCTTTTCCATGGCGGCGCAGAGAGCGGGGCTGTTGGCGTGCAGGTCGGAGAAGCAGGCGATCTTCAACCCTACTTCTCCGGGGGCAGAACCGATTCGAAGTGTTTGATCAGGCGGCAGAAGGTCAGGATGTCCTTGAGGCGCCCCTTCTCCGGTTTCGTCTTGAAACGGCGGAGGAGCTGGAGCAGCGATTCGGAGACCTTGGCCGAAGGGATGCGCGTGGTCGCCCCGTCGGCGCCGTCGAAGGTGTCGGCCAGATTGGCGATTCGTCCCTCGATGCGAAGCGACAGCTTCTCGATGGCTTGCTGGAAATCCGAGCGCATGGAGCGCAGTTCCTTGGCCAGGTCCTTGGCGATGGCTTCCTTCTTTTTGGGCAGCCCTTTCACGCCGGCCCTTTCCGGGAGCGCGGCCAACAACTCGCCCGGGCGGTTGGCCTGCTTGCGCGAAGACGTCTTGGACGGTTTGCGCTTTTTGGGGGCTGCTTTTCCACTGGGGGTCATTCACTCCTCCTATTCGCTTCCCGGTTCCGCCAGCAGGGCTTCCACGTGAACGCGGAGGTCCTTCTGCACGCTGTGGACGGACCGGTCGGCGTCGGTTATGTTGAAATCGTATTTCTTCTGCAGTCGCCGGAACTCCTCCCTCATCTGCTTCTGGTACTTGAGGAAGCTGTCATACCAGTCGCGGGACTGCCCGCTGTCCATCCCCGACTCCCAGTAATCCAGGCATTGGTTGACTTTCAACGTGCGGTCCAGCAGCACTTTGGGGGAGGCCATGAGATAGAAGACCGCATCCGGGACGATGGCCATGGAATAGAGCGATTCCACCCACTCGGGGTCGGCGCCCCGGACGACGTCGCGCGCGATGAGCGTGTAGACGTACCGGTCGGCCAGGACGATGTAGCCGGCCCGCAACGCCGGGATGATGGAGTTCTCCAACTGGTCGTAAAAATCCGTGGCGTAGAAAAGGGACATGGTGCGCGGGGAGAGGACGTTCCCCTGCATGGCCCGGTCGAGTTCAGGCGCCACCAGGTCGGATCGCTTCAACCCGGCCTGGGCGACGGCGAAACCCCGCTGCTCCAGCCAGGAGGTCAAAATGTTGATGTGGGTGGTGCGCCCCGAGGAATCCGGTCCTTCCAGGACGATGAGCTTGCCCAGGAGTTTGCCGAGATCGACACCGGGGAGAGGTTTGCCGAAACAGCGGATGGAAGCCATGGGTCACCTTCCCGGGCGCAGGAATTTGGCGAGGTCGATGCGGTCGGCGATGATCTCGCGCACTGTTTTTTGCTGCAATTGGATCTGCTCCGTCGCATCCACGACGGTGAAACCGTATTCGGCGGCCAGGGCGTCGTATTGATCCACCACTCGACCCTGGAAAATTTTGAAGCTCTCCACGATGTCGGAGGAAAAGCCCATGTCCATGCCGGCTTCGAAGTACTTGAGCTGCGGCCGGCCTTCCAGGATGCGACCCAGGGATATTTCCAGCGGCAGCTTGAAATACAGGATCACGTCGGGGATGCGGGCAAAACCGTAGAGGTTGCGGAGCCATTCCTTGTCGCACCCGCGGACGCCGTCGCGGGCGAAGGAAGTGAATATGTAGCGGTCGCACAGGACGATGTGCCCGGCCTTGAGCATGGGCAGTATCTGCCGCTCGTAACGGTCGGCGAAGTCCGTGGCGTGGATGAGGCTGAAGGTCGTCGGGGTGAGCAGCATGCTCTTTTTCCCCTTTTTCGTGGCCTCCTTCACCAGGACGCTCGAATTCCACTCGGTGAAGAACACTTTGCAGCCCAATCCCCTGAGCCACTGATGCACCAGGTGGATCTGCGTGGACTTGCCCGATCCGTCGAGACCTTCGACGGCGATCAGTTTTCCTGGCAGCGGCGGGGGTTCGTTCATCGGCGTTCCCTCTTCCCACGTTCTGGATTGGGCGGGCTTCCCTTCGCCCGCCCGCTGCGAAACCGCATCCGTCCCCGAAGGGTCTTGTTTCGCCTGGGAGCGTCACCCATTTTACTTCTAATCCCTTCTGTTTCGCAAACATAAAGTTCAACTTCATCTGAGCGCACTCTCAGGCGGCGCGGGGCAAAAGCGCGGAAACGGGTAACTGGCAAAGGGAAGTACATTTTGCTTGAAAAAAGCGGCCGATTCCTTTATGGTGCCTCTACCTCATGGACGACGAGGGGCGCGAATGTTTTCGGAGTGGATCGGCAAAGCAGGAAAAAAACTTCTCAACCTGCTGGTTTTCCTGCTGAGCAAGGCTCACATCAACCCCAATTTCATCACCCTTCTCGGTTTCCTCATCAACGTGCTGGCGGCCTACTACCTCTACCGCGGCCGTTTTGTGGAAGCCGGGTGGATCATCGTGCTGGCGGGGGCCATGGACATGCTGGACGGGGCCGTGGCCAAGACCACGAAGACGGCGTCGGACTTCGGGGCCTTTTTCGACAGCGTCATCGACCGCTATTCCGACATGGCGCTCTACCTCGGGCTCATCGTGTACTACGGCAAGTGCAACCGCATGGGGTACGTCGACCTGGTCGGCCTCTGCATCATGGGCTCGGTCCTGACCAGCTACACCCGGGCCAGGGCGGAGTGCCTCATCGACAAGTGCAACGCCGGTTTCCTCGAACGGCCCGAGCGCGTGGTCCTGCTCATCCTGGGCGCCTGGTTCAACCGGATGGAGCAGGTCCTGTGGGTGATCGCCGTTCTCTCCAACTGGACCGTCATCAGTCGCATGCTCTTCACGTACAAGCAGCTGCCCCGCGCCTCCTTCATGCCGGTCGTCCGCAACCCCAGGGAAGACAAGTGACCGCCAGCGGGCCGTCTGTGCCCAGGCCGGAAATCGTGGCCCCGGCGGGCGATGTCCGGGCCTTGGCGGCGGCAGTCAAGGCGGGGGCGGATGCCGTCTACTTCGGGCTTTCGCAATTCAACGCCAGGAACCGGGCCGCCAATTTTTCCCTGCCCGAGGCCTTCCGGGCCATCGCCGCCCTGCGCGGGCTCGGGGTGAAAAGCTGCCTGGCCCTCAACACCGTTGTCACCGAGAACGAATTGCCCGAAATGGAGCGGCTGCTCTGCGCCATCCGCCGCTGTCCGCCGGATGCCGTCATTTTCCAGGACCTGGCCGTGATGGAACTGGTGCACCGGCTCCTCCCCGGTGTGGAACTGCACGCCTCGACCCAGACGGGAACCCATTCCCTGGACGGCCTGCGCTTCTTCGCCCGGTTCGGGGTGAAGCGGGCCGTGCTGGCGCGGGAGCTCTCGTACGGGGAAATCCGCTCCATCGCCGCATCCTCCCCCCTGGAGACGGAGGTGTTCGTCTTCGGGGCCATGTGCGCGTCCGTTTCCGGCTACTGCTACGCTTCCCTCCTCTCCACCGGCCGGAGCGGAAACCGCGGGCTCTGCGCCCAGATCTGCCGGGCCGCCGGGAACCGGCGCGCGCCCTTCTCCATGAAGGACCTGGACCTGACCCGCCATTACCGGGACCTGGCCCGGGCCGGCGTTCGCGCCTTCAAGATCGAGGGGCGCATGAAGGGCGCCGACTACGTGTTCGAAACGGTGAAGGCCTTCGCCATCCTCCGGGAGGCGGGGGGGGCGCCGGAGGCCGTGCGCGAGGTTCACGAGCGGCTGCAACGTCTGCTGCTGCGCGAGACGGGGCCGGGATACTGGAATTTTCCGGCGGTCGACCTGTATGCCCGGGTCAAGGGGCACCTGCACGAGGACGTCGGGCGGGTGGCCTACGCCCGGGGAAACCGGCTGGTGCTCGAAGGCGAGCCCTTTGTCCGCCTGTCGCCCGGCGCCCGGCTGAAGGTGGGGGGCAAGGGCGCCACCGTCACGGACGTCCGCGGGGCCGAGATCACCCTGGCCGTGCCGCTCGAGGCCCGTCCGGGACAGATGGCCAGCCTCTTCCCCAACGCCAACACCGTTCCCGGGCTGGACGGCGTCCTGGCCAACATCATGAAGGCCCGCGTCCCCTTGCGCTGCCGGGTGGACGTGCAGATCCAGGCCGGGCGTCTCCGGGCGCAGGCGCGAGCGGCGGGGCCGGCGGCCAGTTCGGGGAAGGAGGAAGCGGCCCCGGTCTTCTGGGAAGTCGACGCGGCGACGGATACCGGCGAAGCCTCGCAACACGGCCTCACGGCGGAATTTCTGGCGAACCGGCTTTCCTCCCCCTCCTGCTCCGTCGTTTCCTGCACCGTGAACGAGAATTCCGTGCTGCTTCGCCATGGCTTTCTCAAGCGGCTCCGGGACGAACTGGCCGGGGCCGCGGACGCGTATGTCCCGGCGGTCGGGGCGTCCGTTCTCGGGGAGTACCCGCCTTTCGCCTGGGACTTTCCGCCGGAGGGGGCCCTGTCGTTGCCGCCGGTGGAGTACGTGGATGCAGGAGCCGAACTATTAGGGACGCGGGTCGCCTCCGTCCCGGATATTCCGCTGCTGGTGAACCATTATGGCCAGGTGGAACGCTTCGGCGGGGCGGGGGTTACCCTGTTTTCCGGCCCCTTCCTGCCTGTGCTCAACCGGGTGGCGGCCCACGTGCTGCGCCGGGCCGGCGTGAGCGGATTCGTGGAGCCTTACGAGAGCAACCCGGACAGGGGCGCGCCGTACTTCGTTCTCCGGCGCCTTCCCGCCCGGTTGCCGACGGGTTTTCGCCAGGAAGCCCTGCCCGGCGGCGCCTTCCTCGTCTACGGCCCTTCGCCGGGCGTGCTATAATCGCGGCCGGGAGGCACCTCCATGCACGTCGTCTTCTTCGACCCGCCGCCTTCGATGGACTGGAAGCCGGGCTGCGGCCTGACCAAGGCCGGGCGCCGCTGGCCCAGCTACAGCGTCACCGGGGAGCGCACCTTCAACTATTTCCACCTTTCGGCGGGCGCCGTCCTGCGGCAGGCCGGCCACGCGGCGACCTACCTCGACTGCCAGGTGGCCGGCCTGGACGCCGACGCCGCCGTGGAGCGGTTGGTCGACCTGGACCCCGGCCTGGTGGTCTGGTACGTGGACCAGATCAACATCGAGGTCGGGGCTGCCATCCTGCGCCGCGTCCGGGAGAGGATCCGCTCCTTCTGCCTGGGCTGCGGTCCCTTCGTGACGCCCCTGGACGGGGAGTTCCTGCAGGCCTGGCCGGTGACGGATCTCGTCGTGCGCGGGGAGTACGACTTCGCGGTCCGCGACCTGGCCGACTGCCTGGCGGCCGGCGGGGACTGGCGGTCGATCCCGGGCGTCTCCTTCCGGGAAGGGGAAGAGGTCGTCCGCACCGGGCCCGTGCAGCACGTGGAGGACGTAGATGCGCTCCCCCTGCCGGCCTACGACCTCATCGACCTAAACGACTACACGGAGAGCGTGAACACCAAGCTACCCGTGGCCACCATGGTCACCTCGCGGGGCTGCCCCTACCGCTGCGTCTACTGCTGGTGGCCGCAGACCATCTACAGCCACCGGTGGCGGCCCATGAGCCCGGCCCGGGTCCTGGCCGAGGTGAAGCACCTGGTGCGGGACCTCGGCGTCCGGGAGATCGAGTTCGACGACGACATCTTCGAGTTCGATCGGGACCGCGTGGTGGCCATCTGCGAAGGCTTCCGCCGGGAAGGGATCCGGGTGTTCTGGTCGCCCCAGTGCCGTCCCGACAAAGTGGACCGCGACCTGCTCCGGCTCATGCGGAAGGTCGGCTGCAAGCGCATCCTCTACGGCTGCGAGAGCGGCGTGCAGGCAGTGCTGGACAAGATGAAGAAGGACTTCACGGTGGAGGACATCGCCCGGGCCACCCGGGAGACCAAGGCCGCCGGCATCGACGTGCTCAACTGCTTCATGCTGGGCTTCCCGTGGGACACCGAGGAAACCATCGAGCGCACCGTCGACTTCGCCTGCCGCATCAACGCCCACTTCACCCAGTTCGGCATCCCGACGCCGCTGCCAGGCACGGAGTTCATGCGTTTCGTCCGGGAGGCCGGCTACCTGCAGACCGAGGACTGGAGCAAGTTCTCCGGTTTCTCCCAGGCCGTGGTGAGCTACCCGCATCTTCCCCGCGAGCGGCTGGAGTACTGGGAGAAGGAGGCGTACCGGCGCTACTACCTGCGGGCGCGCTACGCGGGAATGATGTTCCTCCGGGCCTTCCGCTCCTGCGACCACCTCCACCAGACCCTCAAGCTCGGCCGCGCCTTCCTCCGGCGCCGCCGCGCCGGGTGGATGTGACATGCCCCGGCGCAAGGGCCGTCCGGCCGTTCCCGCGGCAGGGGCGGGGGGGATATTCGGGGGGCCTTTTTCGAGCCGGCTTCCGAAATGGACATGGGCGGAGAACCTTCCGGCGTCACAAGGCGCCGCCGGACAGCGGAAAATGGGCGGCCGGAGCGGAAGCGACCGCTTTCGGGGGGGACGGTGAGCCACCGCATCGCCATGAACACCCGGGCCTTGCTGCAGCCTTTTCTGGGTGTTCAGCGTTATATGACGGAAATGCTGGCCCGGATGAGCGACCAAGTGGACACGATTTGCCCGAAGCGGAAACTCGGCATGCTCCGAGGTTACTTCTGGGAGCAATTCCAGCTCCCCCGCCAACTGCACGGGCGGTTGTTGTGGAGTCCGAGCCAGGCCGGCCCGTTGTCCGTTGCCAACCAGGTGGTCACCATTCACGACATGCTGCACTTCGACTGCCCGGAGGGCTTCACCTTCTGGACGGTGATGCACTCGCGGCTCACCATTCCCCGTCTGGCCCGGCGGGTTCGGAAGGTGATCTGCGATTCGGAATTCACCCGAAGGCGATTGATCGAAATCGCCCGCATCCCGCCGGAAAAGGCGGTGGTGGTGCACCTCGGCGTGGATAATCGCTTCCAGCCGCAACCGCCCGAGGAGATCGCCAGGATGCGCCGGGCGTTGGGCCTGCCCTCCGAGGCGTACATCCTGAGCCTGTCCGCTCTGGAGCCACGCAAGAACCTGCCCCGCCTCCTGCGGGCCTGGGGCGAGGCCCAGAAGGAACTGCCCGAAAATCTATGGCTGGTCCTGGCCGGCGAGGCGGGGGAGAAGCAGATTTTTCGCCGGGTCGACTTCCCCGAAATCCCGCCCCGTGTCCACTTCACCGGGCGCGTTCCGGAGGCTGAGCTGCCCGCGCTGTACGCCGGCGCGCTGGCCTTTGTCTACGTCTCCCTTTACGAAGGATTCGGACTTCCCCCTTTGGAAGCCATGGCCTGCGGCACGCCTGTTCTGGTCTCGAATACGACGGCTCTTCCGGAAGTCGTGGGAAGTGATGGGATTATGATCGACCCACAAAACCAGGAGCAGATTGCGGCTTCCTTGGTCCGCTTCTGTGGCGACACTGCAGGGCGAAAAGAGCTATCGGAGAGGGGCCAGAAAAGGGCGGAAACGGTTACTTGGAGCCTTGCCGTGGAAAAAACACTGGCGGTACTGCTTACATGACCGCGACGCGCAACGCTCCTCAAACGGATAAGACCGTCTTGGCCAGGGCTTGAATGAAATGATTGTACGACGCATTGCGGCCAACACGATTGCGCTTCTGGCGGGGAAAGTCCTGTGTGGTCTGCTGTCCCTGGCCTCACTGGTGGTACTCGCTCGCAGCCTGGGTGTGGTCGCCTTTGGCGCATATACCTACGCGCAGGCTATCGTCTCCATATTCAGCTTGATATGTCTATTTGGGTTGGACACGGTCCTGATCCGAGAGATTTCCCAACAGCCATCCAGCCGCTCCAGACTGTTGGGTTCCGGGTTCTTCATCAGGAGCGGCATCGGTCTGGCTTGTTTTGGGCTGTCGGTTGGCATCTCTTGGATTGTTCTGGCTGCCGATGTTGATACATGGAATATTGCGGTTATACTGTCTATCCCATTGCTGCTGTCCCCGTTGCAGTTGCTGAGGGCAGCTTTCGAGGCGTTGCTGAAGTCCCATTACCCGGTACTGGCGGATTTGCTTGCTCGGGGCCTGGGGTTTTGCGCGATCTGTTGGCTTGCCCGGGAAGGCGGTACGGTGGAGGGAATGGCCTGGGCCACGGTGGGCGCGGAAGCCGCAGGAAGCATTTTCCTGCTTGGCTTCGCCTGGGGGCGGTCACTGTTGAACATGAAGCCAGATCGTTCCACCTGTTGGTGGTTGATGCGCGAGGCGTGGCCGGTGGCGGTGGCGAGCCTGAGCGGCGTCATCTATTTCCGGATTGACGCGGTCTTGATCGGAGTTTTCCGTGGCAATGCCGAAGTGGCCTATTACAATTGCGCGTATTCGGTCATGAGTGCGCTGATGTTTATTCCGGAAGCGTTTTCACGATCCTTGTACCCCGTCATGTCCGAAGCTTACCACCTGTCAAAGGGGAGAATGGCCTTTATCGTCACACGGGCCTTCAAATATCTTGTCACGATGGCAGTTCCAGTCGCTACGTTGGGGGCCCTGTTGGCGCCCGGGATAGTCCGAATGCTGTATGGCGCTTCGTTCGAGCCCGCGCAGGGGGCGTTGCGGGTTCTTTCCGTCTCTGCGGGCGTGGTCTTCGTCAGCTACCTCGTGTCCACGTCCATTAACGCCATGGGCCAGCAGCGGGTGAACATGTTTTATTCGACTTTCTGCGCAGTGTTTAACATCGTTCTCAACCTGGCGGTGATTCCTCGTTGGGGTTTCTTGGGCGCGAGTTGGACCACTCTCCTCACAGAAGCGGCGGGATGTAGTCTGGCGCTTGCATTCAATTGCCGGGTCCTGCAGGGCATAGCAAAAGAAACGGCGACGTTTCGGTCGATGGCCCTGTTCGCCTCCATCCCCATGATGGCCCTACTCTGCGGGCTGCTATCTTTTTTGCACGTCCTTCTGCTTCTTTCGGTTAACGTGACTTTTTACTTATTGTTCCTGCTTTCCTGGAAGTGGTTCGACAAAACGGACAAAGATTTATTTTTGCAATCCTTCCGAGGTGATGTATGAAAACCCTCCTCTTGAATCCACCGGTCGGGATCGATTCCATTCCGGACATTCCGCCCCTTGGGTTGGCATATCTTGCTGCCGTCTTGAGAGATGCCGGTATAGAAGTCAAACTCCTGGACCTGGACCTGGAAAGAAACCGTCTTGCCGAATTGCCTGACTTGATCGATGGATTCAAGCCGGATGTTGTTGGGTTGGGAGGGTTGACGCTGCAAATAGAAAATGTCTATTCCATCGCCAAAATGGTGAAACAGTGGTCTCCGACGACTCGCGTTGTTGTGGGTGGGCCGCACGCGTCCTCTTTGCCAGAACGAACGATGCAGGAGGGAGACGGCCATCTGGACGCAGTGGTGATTGGCGAAGGTGAATACACTCTTTTGGATTACATCCGCAAGTCGGATTTGAGCGATGTAGATGGGATTTGTTTTAATGATGGGGGTGTCATCCGGCGGACGTCGGCGCCGAAGATGATTTCCGACCTCGATTCGCTTCCATTGCCGGCAAGGGACCTTCTGCCTATTCACAAGTACCGAGGCTGGGGGCCTCTGCGGAGGACACCCACCACCCATCTTATCGCTTCGCGAGGATGCCCTTTTGAATGTGTGTTTTGTTCTGAAAAAGCTGTTTTCGGGCGAGGTCACCGCCGAAGAAGTGCCGCTTTGGTGGTGGAGGAAATCGAACATCTGGTCAAACAATACGGGATGCAAGAGGTTTCCTTTTACGACGATCTGTTCACACTGAATAAATCTTTTGTGTCAGAAATTGTGGCGGAAATGAAAAAGCGGAACTTGCGTCTGGCCTGGAAAGCACTGAGCCGCGTCGACACGGTGGATTCCGAAATGCTTGAGGAGATGAAGGGAGCCGGTTGTTGGCTCATTTCTTATGGCTTCGAGTCCGGTTCGCAAAAAATCCTTGACAACATTCGGAAAAAGCAGACGGTAGAACAATCCCGGAAAGCTGCACGTTTGACCCGTAATGCGGGCATTCGTTTTTTTGGATTTTTCATGATCGGCAACCTGGGGGAAACGGAAGAAACAATTTTCGACACCGTCCGTTTGGCACGGGAAATCCGTCCTGACTATTGGCAATTCACCATCACCCGCCCCGACCCGGGCTCTTTTCTCTACAATCAGCACGAAAAAGAGATATTGGCTCAGGGGACTTCCTGGAACGATTATTTTGCATTCACTAAAACGGACAACCGGATGCCTGTGTTCGGAACGTCGCTTACCATGCCGGAATTGCTGCACTACAAAGAATTTGCTTATATGAACATGTCGTTTGTGCATTTCATTCACCGATTCGTGGTGAACCTCCTGCGGTTCCGCTGGAAACAGGCACTCAGGTTCATCCATTGTTGGAAGAAGATGAGGCGCAAATGAACATCTGTGTCGTTAGCAATCATTATCGACCACTTGGCGGGACCGAACAATACATCCTCTCCATGCTGGATTCGCTGGAACAAAACCAGCATCGCACCGCCGTGCTGACCGCCAACGCTTCCGATATTTCCTCGCCGGGAAGGCCTGTTTGGATCTTTCCCGGTTTGGCGGATGAGGCGAATAATCGTGGTCGCTCATGGCTGTTCTCAATGGAAGAGAAAATTCTGGAATTCAACACGGATCTTTTATATTTGCACAATATCCCCGATGCCGAAACCGTCGCGCACCTGGCATCCATTCGCCCTTCCGTCCGTTTCATCCACGACCATGGCCTGATTTGTCCCCGAAGGTCGGCCATGTTTCCGTTCGGATGGGGGATCTGCAATGGTTCCTCCGGAATCCGTTGCCGCGTCAATACAATGTTGCGACTTTGCCTGTTGCGGCCCCCTGGGATCACATTCCGTACGGTCGCGGGAATTCGCCGCGGAATTAAGCTGCACCAAGGACTTCGCCTTCTGGTGGCCAGTCACTACATGCAGCGCCGGTTGATCCAGAATGGCGTCTCCGCAGAGAGAATTGATGTTTTGCCCTATTATTGCACATACGAATCATGCGAAACATCGGAATGGGGAAATTACGTTTTGTTTGTTGGACGCATGGTGCCCGAAAAGGGCTTGGATTGTCTTCTTTCCGCCGTTCGTAATTGGCCCGAATCTCTGGTGCTAAAGGTGGCCGGTGACGGTCCTTTCTTGAAGAAGTACCAGGTCATGGCGCAAAAAATGGGACTTTCCTCCAAGGTCGATATTCTAGGAGATGTTCCCCATGCGCATTTACGTGAACTATACCGGAAGTGTCTGGCGTTGGTTGTCCCTTCCATTTGGGGGGAGCCCTTTGGCATCGTCGGACTGGAGGCTATGGCTTGTGGCAAACCAGTGGTGGCTTTCGACGTGGGGGGAGTGTCCGATTGGCTTTCTGATGGTGAGAACGGTTTTCTTGTCCCCAGAAAAGACATAAGGCTGCTTTCCGAAAGGATCTGTCAACTGGAAGCAGACTCTACACTTGCCAAGAAAATGGGTGAGGCCGGGAGGAGAAGGTATCTGGAGAAATTTTCGAAGGATCGGCACATTCGGCGCCTCGAAGAGATCTTCGCGGAAGAAAAGACAGCGCAATCTGTGATCAAACGGATGGGGGGTGAAAGAAAGTACTGATGATGGGGTTGGGTGGCCGCAACAATACTGCCTGGTGAACTTGGGGAGAATTCCAGTGGTGATTGCATTCGACATGCGGGGGCTGCAAACATCCGGCCAGAGCCGTGGCGTGGGCGTGCACTGGCGGGAGATTTTTCGGGAATTGATCGGTTTGGACTCCACTCACCACTATCAATTGATTTATGTGCAAAATAAGCCCTCGGCCGATGACGAGATCGACTACCCCGAGAATTTCCAGAAAATCCGGATTCGGTTGCCGTTCTTTCCGAGCCATGTTTCCACTCTCTGGTTATGGCTAAGCGGAGGGCATGCAGGATTTGGTGCCAGGTTGACGCCGTTTCCCGATTGTTTTGTCGATACGACCTTTCATGACTTCCAGTTTCCGTGCCGCCCACTCAAAAGATGCAGGAGCATTGTATGGGTTTACGACATGATCCCATGGCTCTGCGGAGAGGGGGACGGCTGCCAACGAAAGCGGGTCAGGACGTTAGCGATAAAACAACTCATGCGAGCCAGGCTTGACCATTTGGGCGGTTTTCAGAACATCATTGTAAGTTCAGATTCGACCAGGCAGGCATTATGCGCGCTGACAAAATGCCCTGCGTCTAAGATCAAAACAATTCCGTTGGGAGTTAACACCTGGCCGGCACCTTTGGCGAAAACCCCGGCCGACGAAAACGGGTATCCGGAGATCGGGTTGCCCGGCCGCTACATCCTGTATGTCGGGGCCTTGGCACCCCATAAGAATCTGATCAAATTATTGCGAGCTTATGGGAAAGCGGGCAAGGAAATTGAATTGCCGATGCTCGCGATCGTGGGAAAAATCAAGGGATACGAAATCTATCATCAAGCCTTGCAACGTGAAATCCAGCAACTGGGCCTCATGAATCGCATCCGCTTCCTGGATTGGGTTCCGAACCCTCTGATGGCCAAGCTTTATGCGGGTGCGGAATTCTTCGTTTTTCCCTCTTTGCACGAAGGATTCGGCTTGCCTGTGCTGGAGGCCATGGTGGCCGGTTGCCCGGTCCTGACATCCGACACTTCCAGCCTTCCTGAGGTTGCGGGAGATGCGGCGATTCTCGTAAACCCTTGCGATGAAGAATCAATGGCTCAGGGATTAATCCGACTGACGCGCGATCCATCCTTGCGAAAGCGACTCTCCTTGGCCGGGCGAATTCGGTCGGGCCAGTTCACGTGGAAACAGACGGCCTCATCGTTACTGTCATTGCTGCAACATGGAAAGTGATCGCAACGAAGGGGGCTGTGGCAGTGCTAAGGATTTTCGCGCACTTGCGGTGATATCGCCAACCAGGGAAACACCTCCGTACATTGCCAATGGTAAATTTTCCGGCCGACGATACGGATCGTGTCGTAAATATTTTCCCTCGAGAGGCCAGGAATAGAATAGACAGAAAAATCGGACGTTTTGTCCGCCGCCTGCAGATGAATGCAAAAAATCGCTGCCAAAAACGTTTGGCCAGAAACAGAAACTGCCCGATGCCGGTGCCCACGTCCAACAGGGAGCCTCCATGGCAAAATCGACGTATCTTTTTCAACCGTCTTTGCCAAAGGGCGTTCCTGGCCCGCTCGTCCTTCCGTCAGGGGTCATCTGGGGTTGGCATGTTCGGGCCATTATGAATTCTTGAATGCCAACCGTTTCCAGCGGTTGCACTTCTTGTAGACCGGGGCCAGCCAGTGGCGGAATCGGTAATAGGCGCGCACTGGGTGGCGGGGGAGGGTTTCCAGCAGGAAGGTGCGGGCGCGGGCGAAGGGCGTGGGGCGCCGGCCGGCATATCGGGTGCAGAACCGGATTTCGCTCGCGTTCACGCGGGGGTCGGAAAACAGCGGGTCCTGCAGAACCCGGCCGATGGCGGAAAGCACGGGAACGTTCCGGGTGAAGGCGAAGTTTTCGCGGCAGTCCAGCAGGCCGGAGACCCGCTGGAAGACGATCTCGTCGGCGCCGAGAGACAGCCCGTACTCGGCGAAATCCCGGATTTCCGCATGATTGCTTGTCATGACCAGATAGTTGAGCTGGAAGCGGGGGAAGGCGCCCTCCTTGCGCAACCGAGCTACGAGTTCGAGGTTCTCCTTCAGGGTCTCCCACCGGCCGCCTCGCCGGATTTTCTCGTAAGTGGCCTTCGTGGCGGCATCCACGGACACGGTGATGTCGTCGAAGCGGTTGTGGCCCACCTTTTCCCACATCGCCCGGTCCAGCAGCAGCGCATTGGTGATGAGCTGGATTTTCAGGTTCGGGTAGCGGGCGACGTTTTCCGGGTTGACGAGGAAATCCCGGGTCTCCTTCCGGCAGAAGGGGTCGCCGTTGCCGTTGAGGATCAGATAGGACGTGCGGGGGATGATCCGGGGGAGGATGGTTCCGAAAATCCGGTCGCTCAGGCCTCGGTCCTTCCGCACGAAACCGCTGTGGGCGCGGCACATGATGCAACGGAGGTTGCAGTCGCCGGCGTCGGAGATGTTGAGGAAGGCCGGTGGCGTATCCAATTCCGACTTTCCGGCTCGGATCTGCTCGGCGACCTGCTTGAGGTTCGGGTCGGCGAATGTTTCGTCGTCCAGGGGGATGTTCCGGCGCGCTACGGCGAAGGGACAGAAGTCCATGCGGCAGACCGAGTCCATCCGGTTTTCCAGGACGGCCCGGCGAATCTGGACCGCGGTGGGGCTGTTCCAGATTTTCATCACGTCGGTCTCGGTGTCCAGGTCCCCGATGGGCCCCAGCCGCGTCCAAGACGGGCAGCAGGTCCACACCAGCCCCATGGTGCCGAATTGCATCATATGGAAGGGGCGGATGCAGCGAATCGTCTTGATCGGCATGGAGTATCCAGACGCCTCAGAGTATTCCCGACCCTTCTGAAAATGCCGGGGGCGAGGGATCCTGCACCGCAATCTATCACCATCTTCCCGCCATTACAATCCCCGCCGGGGCGAATCCTCCGGGGTTCCTGTCCGCGGTCCGAGATCCACCGTACCATTGGAACGACCGCGGCCCGAAACAAAAACGGGCATCCCTGAGGATGCCCGTTTCGTGACGAAGACTGTCGGAGAACGCTATTTCAGCACTTCCAGGTCTTTCTGGACGGCCTGCAGCTCCTCCGCTGCCCCCGGGATGCTCTGGATGCGCATCATCTCGCCCGCCATCTTCATGGCCACTTCCATCAACTCCTTCATCTTGCCTTCCAGGGCCTTCTTCGTCGCCTCGTCGGGCTCGCCGAGCGCCTCGGAGTCCTTCTTGAAGGTCTGGAACCGCTTGGCGATCTCCTGGAGCTTGGGGACGGCGGCCTTGGCGGTGTCCTTGTCCTTGATCCCCTCGAGGATGGTGCCCATCTCCTTCATGGAGGCGATCATGTCGTTCATGAGGGCTTCGTGGGATTTCTTTCCGCAACTCGTGCAGCTGAGAAGCAAACCGACCGCGAGCAGGCAGAAGCACAGCTTTTTCATGGTGAACTCCTAGTAAAGATATGATTTGCGCAATACTTCCAGACTGGGAAAAACAAAACCATTCTACCTTCTCGCGGGCGGAAGTTCAACAAGAATTGCGTGTTGACCGGATTTTTCGCAGCGGGGAGCTGCTCCGGCCGGGGCATCGTCCGCGGGGCAAAGAAACGACATCCGGCGACCCCGGCGGGGTGTGTGCGGGGTTGCTTTCGGGAAGCTACTCAGGCATATTACGCGATTGGCCTGGGCAATGACCCGGCCCGGCAGGAGGGAGATGGGATGGACGTGTTGGAAAACAGGCTGTGGAAGGCCCCGGAGGGAGGGGACGCCCTTCTGGCGCTGGTGCGGGAGCAGGAGTCCCGGTGGCCGTTCCTGGTGGAAGCCAGACGGAAGTGGTCGGGGTGCCTGTACCGGGAAATGCGCCTGGGGGACTTTTCCGTCCTGTTGCAGCACAACCCCTCCCGTGAGGCCAACTGCCTGGCCGAACCGGATCCGGAAGCCCTCCTGCGCCGGGACTGCTTCCTGTGCGTCGAAAACCTGCCGCCCGAGGAGGTGGGCCTGGACGTCGGGAACGGGCTGATCGCTTTTGTCAACCCCTATCCCATCTTCTACCCGCACCTGACGGTCATCAGCCGGACGCACCGCCCCCAGGCTCTCGCCGGCAACGTGGCCGGCCTGCTGTCCATGGCCGCCCGCTTCCCCGCCTGGACCTTCCTGTACAACGGCGCCCGGTGCGGGGCCTCTGTTCCGGAACACTACCACCTCCAGGGCTTTCCGCGATATTCCACCCCCTTGGAGACGGACCTGCACCACCTGGAACGAAAGCCCTACCTCGCTCGATATGTCGACCGGCTGTTCGCAACCGGAGATCTCGAGGCCAGCACGGTCAGGGAGTATGGCCGGACGGTGCTGGTCTTGAAGGCCGTCCACGAAGAACTCCTGTCCCGGGCCATGGACACGGCGTTGGACGCCCTCCCTTCCGCTTCCGGCGAAGGGTGGGCCGCGGGCGCCGAGCCGCCGGTGAACATCGCCGCCTGGGGCGAGGCGGACGGGCGGATCACCGTCTGCATTTTCCCGCGTTCGGCCCACCGGCCGTCCTGTTACGGCAAGGGCCGGGAGAGCGGCGGGCGGTTGTTCAGCCCCGGCCTGATCGACATGGCCGGGGTCGTCATCGCCCCCCGCCGGCACGATTTCGACACGCCCACGGAAGCGGAACTGGACGCCGTTTTCCGGGAGGTCAGCCTGCCGCCCGGGCCGTGGCTGGACAAACTGCGGGCCGATTTCGCCCGACAGTTTTCCGACTTGGCCGACGGACCGGGGCGGCCGGTGCCGGAGACCGGTTCTGCGGCCACGTTGGCCCGGGAACCGGTCTTGCGTGTCGGGCTGGCCGAAGGGCGCACTTCGCTGACGGTTCGGCTGGATGGTCCCTGGGGGTGTTCCGGGGAAAAGGTATTTCCCGGGGAGTACGAGGTGACGCCGGAAGAAGACGGCATCCGGATGGCTTTCCGCGAAGGGCGGCAAAACCCGGCGCTGGCTCCGGAAGACATCCAGGTCGACCGGGGTCTGTTCCTGTCGCCCCGGGATGCGGCGGGCCGTTTCGTGCTCGGGGACGTCACCGTCGGGGCCGATTTCCATTGGGAATTCAACGAGGACCTGACCTATGAAGGCTCATTGGAGATTGTCAACAAGGGCGGAAAACTGACCGCCGTCAATACGGTGGCCCTGGAACGCTACCTGGGGAGCGTCATCGCCTCGGAGATGCGGCCGGACGCTCCGGAAGCCTTTCTGGAGGCCCACGCCATCATCTCCCGGAGCTGGGTTCTGGCCCAGGTCTGCGGAGAACGGGACACGGCGGGCCTGGACCCGTCTTCCCGGCCGGACTGGGACATGGGGCGGCTCACCTGGACGGATCGAAGCCGGCACCGGGACTTCGACGTGTGCAACGACGACCACTGCCAGCGCTACCAAGGGCTGCTCCGGATTTCCAACTCCGCCGCCGCCGTGGCCGTGCACCGGACGCGCGGCTTGGTGGTCTGGGCGGGAGAAGGCATCGTGGACACCCGCTTTTCGAAGTGCTGTGGCGGCCTGAGCGAGTCCTTCCGCAATGCCTGGGGCGACTTCGACCCTCCGGGCATCCGCCCGGTGCGCGACGCCTGGCCGGACGAGCTGCCCGTGCCGGACCTCACGGCGGAAGAGGCGGCGCGCGAATGGGTGGAAAGTTCGCCCCCCGCCTGCTGCAACACCCGCGACCCGGAGATCCTGTCCCGGATCCTGCCCGACTTCGACCGGGCCACCACGGACTTTTTCCGCTGGGAAAAGACCATCCCCCGGGCCGAACTGGAGGAGCTGCTCCGCGCCAAGACCGGCTGGGACCCCGGCCGCCTCCTCGGGTTGCAGGCGGTGCAGCGCGGCGTGTCCGGGCGCATCGTGCGCCTGCGGATCCGGGGCGAGCGGGGGGAGCTGCTGGTCGGCAAGGAACTGGCCATTCGCCGGATCCTGTCCCCCTCCCACCTGTTCAGCTCGGCTTTCGTCATCGATCCGGTGGGGGACGCGGGCGGCGCGCCGGAGGCTTTCCGTCTGCGCGGGGCCGGTTGGGGTCACGGCGTCGGCCTTTGCCAGATCGGGGCGGCGGTGATGGCCTGCCGCGGGGCGACCGCGGAGGAGATTCTGGCGAAGTATTTTCCCGGGACATCCCTGCACCGGCTATACGCCTGATGGAAATTTCCGCGGTCGGCTTTCCCCGACTCGTTTTTCCCGTAGCCGGCGTGCTTTTTCCCGGTGTATAATTCAAAGCAATATCTTTGGGATGGCAAAAAAATGGCCACTGTCGGAACGATTTTACAGGAAAAACGCGAATCGCTGAATCTTACTCTCATCGATGTGGCCGACGCGACCAATCTGAGCGTCAATTTTCTGGCCGCCATCGAGAAGAACGAGTTCCACGTTTTGCCGAGAGGGATTTTCCCGAAGATGTTCATCAAGACGTACGCCACGCATGTGGGTCTGAACGGGGAAGAGCTCGTGAGCCTCTACTACGAGCAGATCGCCCAGTCAGACCAGGAGATCCCGAAAGTGGAGCCCTTGCTGCTCGCCGCCCCGTCCACCCCCGATTCCAGGAGCGGCGGCCCCGTGCGGAAAATCCTGGCTGTCGTGGCTTTGCTGGCCTTGATGGGCGTCGTGCTGTACTTCACTTCTCCTTTCGGTCTCTTCGAGAAATCCAAGTCGACCCAACTGCCGGAGTCGCTGCAGGGCGCCGTCACGCCCAGCGCCCCGCCTCAGTCGCCGGACCGGATGCCTCTTCAGGCCGTGCCCAAGCCGGCCGGGCCGAACCTCGCCCCCAACCAGACCGAGGTGGTCATCGAGGCGGGCGACCAGTGCTGGACTTCCTTCCAGTGGATGCAGGACGGCAAGCCGGAACGGATCGAGGCCACCCTGCAGGCCGGAGATCGCTTCGCCCGCGTTTTCGACGGCGAGGTCAAGATGGTGCTGGGCAACGCCGGCGGGGTCAAGGTTCTGCTGAACGGCCAGGAGGCCCGTTCCATCGGGCAGCGGGGAGAAGTGGTCAAGCGGACCATCGTCCCCGGCCAACTGGAAGAGTTTTTCCAGGAACCTGCGCCCGTCACCGCCCACGCCGTGCCCATGCCGAAGCCGGAAGAGTCCGCGGCGGCGACGCCTTCCGCCACTCCGGAGGCGCCATGAGCTCCGACAACCCCATCCTGGAGGCTGTCAAGGCGGGCAACGCACCCAAGATGGTGAAGTTGGCCGCAGCCAAGGGGGCGCTCCCCCTGCCGGCAGACGCCATGCTGGAACTGCAGGCGATCCTGGCCGGCGACGCTGACACGCAGGTCCAGCAGGCCGCCAGGGCGTCCCTGCAGGGATACCAGGATGCGGACGTGGTCGCCGTTCTCGAGAACAAAGACGTGGCGCCGTCGTTGCTGCATTTCTGTGCCGGTTTCTACAATTCGCGCATACGCGTCCTGGAGAAGGTCGTCACCAACCAGGCGACGGAAAACCGGACGTTCATCCTGGTCGCGCCGGTTCTGCCCAGGGAACTGATCGACTTGGTGATCACCAACCAGGTCCGCCTGATCGAGGCGCCGGAGATCCTGTTCGGGCTTCGCCAGAACGGGAATCTGACGCCGGGCAACCTGCAGCGGCTTGCCGAAATCGAGGCGGAGTTCCTGCACGGTGCTCCGCCGGCTCGCGTCGCTCCGGCTGCCGCGGTAGCGGAAACCGCCTACGCCATGGAGGCGCCTCCCCCTTCCGGACTGACGGAGGAAGAGGAGGAGCGGGCGACCGTCCCGTCGCCGGAAGCCTTGGAATTCATCGAGGAAACGGCGCAGGGAGACAACAGCAAGGCCACGACCCTGCAGAAGCTGGCCAGTCTCCCGGTCAGCGGGAAGATCAAGGCCGCCCTGCTGGGGAACCGCGAGGTCCGCTCGCTTCTGATTCGCGATTCGAACCGGCTCGTATCCGTCTCCGTTCTCTGCAGCCCGAAAATCACCGAGACGGAAATCGAGCTGTTCAGCCAATTGCGGAATGTTTCCGACGACGTGCTGCGGAGGATCGGCGCCAACCGTGAATGGACCCAGAACTACAAGGTGGCCGCCAACCTGATCCGGAACCCCAGGGCGCCCCTGACCATCGTTCTCCGGCTGATGCCGCGCATGAACCTCTCGGACCTGAAAAAGCTCGAAAAAGACAAATCGATTCCGGACGCGGTTCGCCAGTCGGCCAAGCGGCTGTCGAACCAGCGTCAGGGAGTGTAGGAGGCGACAATGCCAAGATATGCAAAATTGGCACTTTGCTTGTTCGTGGTTTCGGCGGGGCTGTTCTCCGCCGGGGCGCGGGCGGAAAAATACTTCACCTACCAGGCGGACAATGGCGTGACGGTGTTCACCAACCTTCCGCCCAAAGGGAAAACCGCGCAGGAGCTCGCCCCGCGCGGGCAGAAGGAGCCCGAACAGTCGCCCGGCGAAGTGGTGACCTACGACAACGATCAGCACAACGTCTACGACGAGCTCATCGCCAAGGTCTGCGGCGAGTACGACGTTGACGTCAACCTCGTGAAGGCCCTGATATTCGTCGAGTCCCGTTTCAACCGCCGGGCGACCTCCCCCAAGGGGGCCATGGGCCTCATGCAGCTCATGCCGGGCACGGCGCGACGGTTCGGCGTGTTCGACGCCTACGATCCGGAACAGAACATTCGGGGCGGGGTGGCCTACCTCCGCTACCTGATCGACATGTTCGACGGGGACCTTCCCCTGGTGCTTTCCTCCTACAACGCCGGGGAGAACCTGGTCAAGAAGACCATGCGGATTCCCGCCATCCGCGAAACCGTCAACTACGTGGCCAGAATCCAGGAAATCTACGGCAGTTCGCAGACCAAGGTGGCCCAAAACCAGGTTCAGCAGGGACCTCCTCCCCCACTTCCCTGCATGACGTACACGGACGCCAACGGCGTGATCACCATGACCAATGTGGATCCCCCCATGGCGGCAGCCCAGATTCACTGAAATGGGGGTCGGCATGCACCCGAAGGCAGTCAAGGGCGTCATCGTGGCGGCCGGTTACGGCACCCGATTCCTTCCGGCCACGAAGACGCTTCCGAAAGAAATGCTGCCGCTGGTGGACATCCCCGCCATCCAGTTCATCCTGGATGAATTCGTCGAATCGGGGATCCACGAGGTTCTCATTATCTCCAGCCGGCGGAAAAAGGCTTTGGAGGACTATTTCGACCGGGAAGCCGAACTGGAGGAAGTGTTCCTGCGGGAGGGCGCCACGGCCAAGCTGGCCGCCATCGCTCCGCCAGCGCTGAAGGTGTGCTTCATCCGGCAGCAGGAAATGCAGGGAACGGCCCATGCGCTTTCCCTTTGCGAGCCGTTCACCGGCGAGAGCCCTTTCGTGGTGGCTTACCCTGACGATATCCTGCCCGATGCGCCGCGCTGCAGTGCCGAACTGATCCGCGTCTGGCGGGAGTCCGTTTCCGGGGCCAACCCGGCCGGGTGCTCCGTCCTGTCGGTCAAGCCTTTCCCGGAAGAGGTCCTGTGCCGCTACGGCATCGTCGATGTGGAGACGCGGGGCAGCGTTCTGGCCGCGAGACGCATGGTGGAGAAGCCCGACCCGGGCCACGCGCCCAGCAACCTGGTTTCCCTGGGCCGGTACCTCTATACTCAGGAGCTTTTTCCCGCGATCCGGGAACTGGCCGCTCTGCCCCGCAAAGGGGAGTTCTTCCAGACCGAGCCCATCAACTTGCTGGCGGCGCGCGGAAAAGTGCTCTGCAGCCTTTACGAGGGCCGCTATTTCGACGTGGGGAAGCCGTCGGGCTACCTGCGCACCCTGCTCGAGTACGCCCTGGAGCGGGACGACCTGCGGGGCGACCTGGAATCCTGCATCCTGGCACACGCCGACCGGTTGCGCCGCAACGCCCCATGAAGATTCTCTGCATCGGCGACATCATCGGTCGCCACGGCCGGCGGGTGGTGAAGGAAGCCCTGCCCGCGCTGCGGGAGCGGTACGCGCCCGATTTCATCATCGCCAACGGAGAGAATGCGGCGGGCGGTTTCGGGCTGACCGAGGCCGTCGTCCGCGAACTGCTGGGCCTGGGGATCGATGTCCTGACCTCCGGGAACCACGTCTGGGACAAGCGGGAGTTCCGGCCGCACCTGGCGAAGGCGGAAAGGGTGCTTCGCCCCGCCAATTACCCGCCGGGCGCACCCGGCCGGGGGCGCGGTGTGTTCGCGAGTCGCGGGGGCGTGCCGGTGGGCGTTCTGAACCTCGAAGGCCGTGTCTTCATGTCGGCCCTGGACTGCCCTTTCCGTTTGGCGGACCAGCTCCTGCCGGGTCTTCGAGACCAGGCCCGGGTGGTCGTCGTCGATTTCCATGCCGAGGCCACCTCTGAAAAAGTCGCCCTGGCCCGTTACCTGGACGGCCGAACCACCCTGGTTTTCGGAACGCACACCCACGTCCAGACGGCCGACGAACGGATCCTGGCGGGAGGGACCGCGGCGATCACCGACGTGGGCATGACGGGGGGGCACGACTCGGTCATCGGCATGGCCGGCGAAAACGCCCTGCAACGCTTTCTGACGGCATTGCCGGCCAGGCTGACGCCGGAACCGGGCGGGCTGCGCCTGAACGCCGTGCTCGTGCGGGCCGACGAGAATACCGGCCGGACCCTGGCCGTTCTTCGGCTTAATGTCCCGCTGGGCGGGGATTGGCCCGATGGCTCGCTGCTGGACAGGGCTCAGGCCGACGGCAACTGGCCGGGGTAGGTGCGGTCGGCTTCCCTCTCGGAAGGCAGCCGGAGACTGTCGGGTCCGGGAAGCGCGGGCAGGCGAACACGGAAAGTGGCTCCCTTGCCCAGCTCGCTTTCCACTTCCACGATTCCCTGGTGCAGATTCACGATGTCCTTGACGATGGAAAGCCCGAGGCCGGTGGAGTGTTCTCCGCCCGTGGGCCGGGCGCTGAGGCGCTGAAATCGGCCGAAGACCCGGTCCCTGTCCCCTTCTGACAGTCCCGGCCCGCGGTCCTGAACCTCGAAGGCGACTTCGGTTTCGCCCCGGTGGCAGATGCGGACCGCAATGGGACAGCCGGGCGGCGAAAACTTGATGGCGTTGCTCACGAGGTTGTCCATCACCCGCTGAAGTTTCAGCTTGTCACCCTTGACCAGGCAGTCGCCGCCCACGTACAGGGCGAGGGGTTGGCCCTTCCGCTCCGCCAGCGGGCGGTTCAGGCCGACCACCGATTCGGCCAGGGGGGCCAGCGAAAATTCGTCCATCACCAGTTTCAGGTGGCCCGTGTCGATGACGGCCGTGTCGAGAAGCTCGTCGATGAGTTTCACCATCTTGTCCGAGGCACTGATGATCAGTTCGATCTGCTCGCTCGCCTTGGCGTCCGCCCTGATCCGGCGCCGCAGCAACCGCGAAAAACCGCTGACGACCTGCAGGGGGTTCTTCAGGTCGTGGGCCGCCACGCCGATCACGGTGCTCTTCTGCTCGTTGGCCTGGCGGAGTTCCTCATTGGTCCGTTGCAGTTCGCGGGCCGCCGTTTCCATGGCCAGATTGGCCTCCATGAGCTTCAGGTGGATTCTCTGGAGCTGGATATTGCTGAGCTGCAGGGACTGTTGGGCCCTGAAATTGGCCCGCCGGATGTGCTCCAGGAAGATGGCCGCCACTATGGTGATCAGGATGGCCTCGATGAAATTGACCAGCCCGTACGCCTTCTGGGGGGTGTCGAACGACATGCCGTTCGCCATGCCGGTGGCGGCGAACACCGCCACCGTCGCCCCCAGCAGCGACAGAGTGCATTTCCGCCCCAGGGGGACCATGGGCAGCATGATAATGATGATGGACAGACCGCCCAAATAGATGGGGTCCCCGGAAACCAGGCCGAGAATCACCGCGGCGGAAAGGTTCATGTAGGCGAATACCGCCAGCAGGACGGGGCGGCAGAACTCTCGGACCCGGCGGAAAGCCAGGAGAACCAGTGCGCAGATCCCCACGGCGCTGAGCCCCAGACGCAGGGCGAGAACCAGGCTGTTCCCCGGGTACAGGTAAAGGTCGATGAAGGCGAACGGAATCCAGGCGAACGCCGCCACGATGGCCACCGGCAGGGCGATGGGACGGCACTGGCGCTCCAGGTCCATCCCGTAGGCGTAGTCGCCGAACAGTTCTTCGTCCCCGGCCAGGTTGGGGGAGTTCTCTTGCATGCGCTGTCGTTCCCTCGGATCGGTTTCGCTGTCTCCCGGGGGCGGGTGACCGTTTGTTTCTGGTGTACGGATAAATTGTATACCGGTTTGACCCCAGCCTGCAATATTCCCGGCCCTTCGGGCGGCGACGGCGTCCCGGAGAATCGTGTCGTCCGCTGGTTTTGCGGTTAACACAACTTTTACAAAAATACGCCCCTCTCCTCACAATTCCTTAAAGTATCGGGTCCACCATGAAAACAGAATCGGGTTGCGCCTGTGGAAAGGCGGGGGCAGGGGGATATGGCAAAATCACACTATCCATGGAGGCTGACATGACAGTCTGGAAGCTGGTGTTCCTCTTCGCGTTTGTCTCGTGCACGGCCGGCTTGCTGCCGGGCGCGGCGGCGTTCCGCCCCATCCATGTCGATCTCGCTCTTCCCGACGGCGGGGCGGTCAGCGCCTCCAGCATCGGAACCAGCGGAGACCTGGTGGTCGGGTACACGACCGCCACCCCGAACACGGGGGCGGCCCCATATGCGACGGCCGTTTTCAGCATCACCCAGAACGGCGTCGTCGTCAGCGAAATCGGAGTGCCGGCATCGCCTCCCACCACGGCGGCGAGGATCTTCGTCGACTGTCGCAACGATGTCGCCTCCGGTTCCGGAACCATCGACATCAACACCGGCCTGGCCATCGTGAATGCGGGGGCCTCGACGGCCACCGTCACCCTCCAGTTGCGTGACCTGCAGGGCAACCTTCTGGCTTCCGGAACGTTCCAGGTGAACGCTTACGGCCACCTGTCCAAGTACGTGGACGAGTTCTCCCCCGGGTTCGTGCTGCCGCAGAACTTTGCCACGGCGTACGGGTTCGGGACTCTCGAGATCTCCAGCGACCAGCCTGTTTCCATCCTGGCCCTGCGTTCCACGCTCAACCAGCGTTCGGAATACCTCTTCACCAGCACGCCTGTCGCCGACCTCACTTCCGACCAGGCCTCCACCGATCTGTATTTCCCGCAGATCGCCGACGGCGGAGGGTACCAGACGAACCTGATCCTGATGAACACGTCCGATGCATCGGAATCCGGCACCATTTTCTTCCTGGACGACAGCGGTTCGCCGCTGCCGGTCACCCTGGCGGATGGCGTCACCACGGCCTCCCAGTTCAGCTACACGGTTCCGGCCAACGGGGTCTTCCGGCTGGTCACGAACGGTGCGCCTGCCCAGGTCGTGATGGGGTGGGTCAAGGTCGAACCCACTTCGGGCTACTCGCCGGTGGGGCTGGCGGTCTTCGGCTATGTCGCCGGCGGAATCCTGACGGCGGAAACCGGGGTGCCGTCGACGGTCGCCAGCAACGAGGCCCGGATCTACGTGGACATGACCGGCGGCCACGACACGGGGCTCGGTGTGGTCTACCCCGTTGCCGGAGCATCCGCTTCGGCCGGGGCGGTCCTGAACGGCGTGGACGGGCTGGGGATGGCCCTGGGCGCCGACGAGATGACGGTCACGTTGACCGCCCTCGGCCTGGACGGCCAGGCGCTGACCACCGTCTCCCCGAACCCGGCGACCTTCACGATCCCCGCCAACGGCCATAAAGCCAAGTATGTCCATGAGTTGTTCGAAAGCGGCCTGGACTCCGGCTTCACGGGGATCCTTTCCATCACCTCGGCTTCCCCCTTCGCCGCGCTCACCATCCGTTCGCTCCTGAACTCCCGGGGCGAATACCTGTTCGCCACGTTTCCCACGGCCCACTCCGACGCCGCGGCGCCGTCTCCCGTCATTTTCCCGCAGGTGGCGGCGGGGGCGGGGTATCAGTCCGAATTCATTTTTCTTGACGCCGGGGCGGCCTCCAGCGTCACCGTGCAGTACTGGGACGACGACGGCCTTCCGTTGACCTTCGGGGCGGGGACCGTCACCTCCACCAATTACAGCCAGAGCGGCGGCACGGTCGTGGATGCCATGGAAATCTTCTCTTCTTCCACCCAGGACCTGTCCGGCGTGAAGGTGACGAATTCCGGTTCCTTCACCCTTGCCGGTTCCATCATTACCACTTCCGGGAATTCCTCGGACACCAACCAGAGCAGCCAGGTCGGGCTCAATGCCGGCGTGCTGGTCAACTCCTCCGCCGACGTCGCCCTTTCCCGCTGCTCCATCGTCACCACCGGCTCGGGCGCCAACGGCCTGTTCGCCACGGGCAGCGGCTCGACGGCCGTCATGTCGCACGGGTCGATCTACGCCACGGGCGGGAACGCCCACGGCGTGGACGTGACTTACGGCGGGACCATCACCCTCGACGACGTCGACATCTACACGGAAGGCGGCAGCGGCGCCGCCCTGGCCACCGACTTCGGCGGGGGGACGCTGAACATCACCGGCGGCACCATGGTCACCACCGGCATCCACTCGCCCGGAATCTACTCGACGGGCGTCGTCTCGGTCACCGGGGCCACCATCACCGCCGAGGGCTCCGAAGGCGCAGTCATCGACGGCAGCAACTCCATCACCATCACCGACACGACTCTCTACGCCGCCAAGAGCCGGGGCGTGATGATGTTCAACAGCATGTCCACCATCTCGGGGTCGGCCACCTTCACGGTGGACGGCGGCTCCTTCACGGCCGCCGTGGGGCCCCTGTTCTACGTCACCAACGCCGCCGCCACCATCAACGTCTCGGGGGCGGAGCTCTCGGCGGTTTCCGGCGTTCTGCTGAAAGCCAGCACCGGCGACTGGGGCTCCAGCGGTGGGACCGTCACTTTCAACGCCGACGGGCAGGCCCTGGTCGGCAACATGGAGATCGATTCCTCGAGCTCGGTGGCGGCCACCCTGCAGAACAGCTCCAGCCTGACCGGCGCCATCGATGCCGCCAACACCGGCAAGACCGTCGGCCTGACGCTGGACTCCTCCAGCAGCTGGACCGTCACCGCGAATTCCCACCTGGCCACGCTGAGCGACGCGGCCGGCATCTCGGGCACTTCGGTGGCCAACATCGTCGGCAACGGCTGCAACGTCTACTACGACAGCAGTAAGAGCGCCAATGGCTACCTGGGCGGAAAAACCTATTCCCTGGTGAACGGCGGCCAACTGATCCCCGAGTAGGGGACAGCTGCCTTCCCCGGAGGCCAGGTCCGGTTTTTGGCTGGGGAGGACGGGGCGCTGGGCGTGTCAAACGTCCGGCGCCCCTTTTTCAATTCAGGTCCGACCCGTTGCGCCTGGTCAGGCCGTCATTTCTTTTCCGGCAGGTCCTTGGGGAGGAACTTGGGCACGTCCGAAGGTTTCAAGTGGAGGTGCATGGCCAGGTTCTTCCATTTCCCCCCCACCTTGACGTAGCAGTAGGCAAGGTCGACGAGCTGTCCGTTGACCATCAGGCCGCCCTTCATCTCCTTTTCCCGGACGATGGTTTTCTCCCATTCCCGATCTTCGCAGGGGGCGCAATACAAGCGGAGTTCCATGCCCACCTGGACGAAGGCGTCCACTTTCTTCTCCAGCTCCTCGTCCGCCAGCAGGGCGAACTGGTCGGCCCTGGCCGCGGAACCGAAAGCCATGAGCGCCATGGCGAGGATGAGCCCGCAACGTGCTTGTCTGTTCATCGGTTTTCTCCTTTTCCGTAGGGCACCCGGGGGGACCCGGCCCGTCACTTGCCCGTTTCCCCTTCGAGCTTCCGAATTTTTTCGATGGTGGCGGCCCGGTTGGATGCGTACCCCTTGTTCGGTTCGGGGTACTTGTCCAGGAGTTCCAGGGCCTGGCGGTAGTATTTCACGGCGCTGGCCCGGTCGCCCTGGCGTTCGCAGAACTCGGCCAGGCTGTCGCAGGCGTTGGCCGAGCGGGGGCAGAACTCCACGTTGAGGCGGAACACCCCACCGGCGGTTTCCGGGTAGCCCATCGTGAGCAGTTTGTATCCCAGCCGGTTCAGGCTGTTTTCGCCATAGCGCGGGTCGTCCGGATTCGCCTTTCGCTTCTGGCGGCAATCCGCGAGGAGGGCGGCCGCGTCCGGATAGCAGATCGGCTTTTCCCAACTGCGGCCGCAGGCGCCGGTCACGGCCAGCGAGACTTCCTCGATCAGGCCGGAGGCGTTGTCGGAGTTAGCCATGACGGCGAAACCGAATCCCTGGTCGAGGGATCCGATGAAGCGGCTGTTGAACCCGACGTTTCCTCCGTCGTGGTTGAAGTAGATCTCGTCCCCGTGTTTGACGATGAAAAACCCGAGGCCGCAGGGGCGGCCCGCATCCGGCGTCGTCATGGCCCGGGCCATCTCGCGGGAGAGGATGGCGCCCGGTTCGCCGCGCAGGGCTTTCTGCACGGCGAGCACGAACCGGCACAGGTCGGTGGGGGTGGTCCACAGCTCGCAGCAGGTCGAGCCGCCGGGGAGGAAGGAGTAGCCCTTGAACTCCTCTCCCTTGTCGTTGTGGCCCAGGGAGGCATTCTCGGCCAGTGTCCCGGCCGAGGCGAGGCAGAAGGAGCTGCAGGTCATGCCGGCGGGCTGGAAGACGTACTGGGCCACCATGTCCGGCAGCGACCGCCCGGTGACGTCTTCCAGCAGGAGTTGCAGGATCGTGTACCCGCCGCCGGAGTACTGCATGGAAGTGCCGGGAACGCGGACGACGCGTATCGGCTGGTTGTTGGCTGGCGGAACGCCTTCCAGCACCTGAATGATGGTGGGCACCGGTTCCCCTTCGGCGTACCCTCGGAAACCGTGGACGTTCAGGCCGGCGGTGTGGTTCAGCAGCCGGCGGAGGGTCACTTTCTCCACCTTGGTGAACTCGTTGTCCGGCACCTGCCAGCGTTTCAGGTAGTCGTTGACGTTCCGGTCCAGGTCGAGGACTCCGTCCTGGACCAGCCGCAAGGCCACCACGGCGCCCATGCACTTGGTGATGGAGGCGGCCTGGAAAAGCGTCTCCGGCGTGACGGGGGCCCCGGAGCGGACGTCCCGGAGGCCATAGCCCTTGGCCCACTCGACCTGCGAATCCCGCAGCACGGCGATGCTCACCCCCGGCGCCTGGCAGGCCTTCATCCGGGCCTCGAGGCTCTGGGGCGGCACCGGCCCGATCTGGAGATCCGGCAGCAGGCCGTTCTCCACTTTCCGAACGAGGGCCGGGTCGGTTTCTCCGGCCCGGACGGCCGTCAAGGCGGCGACCAGGGCCAGCGCCAGCACGAAAAGCAACCGTTTCTTCGTCATGTGTCCTCCTGCAACGGCCCGTCGATGGAAAAGCCCGGGCGCGGCTGGTATTTTCCTCAATTTTCGGATATTACGACCAATCGGAGGCAAATGTTCACGGGCGTTTCGCATTCCCCGAACCGGGAAGGACGCCGGCGGGTTCCGGAACGCGGCTTCCCTTCTATTTCCTTGCTTTCTGCCCCTTTTCCGGCTACCTTCGCCTTTGGCGGCAGCGTGGCGGGATTCCCGCCGATTTTGAATAATTCATTTGCAGTCAATGATCTGCGAAGACCTCGGGAGGGGGCGAGAATCCCGACCGCGGACGACTGGAAAAAGGTGGAACAGCATCATGCCCACATCAGGCCCAACCAAAAGATTCTCCATGATCCGGGAGTTCCATCTCGCCGACTGGTTCACGCTGGCCAACGCCGCCTGCGGCACCGGCGCCCTGCTCTCGACCATGACCTACCTGGGCACGGGGGCCGTCCGGCAGATCTACCTCGCCGGCGGCCTCATCGCGGCCGCCTTCGTGTTCGACATCCTGGACGGCCGGATCGCGCGGTGGCGCCGGAAAGCGTCGGCCATGGGCCGGGAGCTCGACTCCCTGTCCGACGTCATTTCCTTCGGGGTCGCCCCGGCCATGCTCGCTTACGCTTGCGGCATGCAGAGCCCGGCCGACCGCCTGGTCCTGGTCTTTTTCGTCGCCTGCGGGGTGTCGCGCCTGGCCCGCTACAACATCACCGCGGAGACGCTTTCCGCCGGCGGCGACAAGGTGAAGCACTTCGAGGGGACGCCCATCCCGACCTCGCTGCTGCTCGTCTGCCTCCTCCTGCTGGCCGCCTGGACCGGCGCCCTGCACGAAAGGCTGTGGCTGGGGGAAGTCGAGGCGGCCGGCCTGGCCCTGCACCCCCTGGTGCTGCTGTACGCGATTTCCGGCTCCCTGATGATCAGCCGGGTCCGCATCCCCAAACTCTGAACCGGGGATGGCGTGAAACGTTCGCTGGACTGGACACTGGTCGGGGCGGGGTTTCTCCTGCTGTTCGTTTCGGCGTTCGTGGACAACGCCCGCGGCCCCCTTCTGCCCGTCATCGCCCGCGAGATGGGCGTCACCTACGGGCGGGTCGGCCTGTTCCTGGTGGTGGGGCAGGTGGCTTCCATCCCTGTCGCCATCCTGCTGACGCCCCTCCTGCGGGCGTACGGGGAGGTGGCGGTGGCCCGGGGGATTTCCCTGCTGGCCATGGCGACCTGCCTCGCGGCTTCCCTGGTCGGCAGCTTCCCGGCCCTGCTGGGCTTCGCCGCCGTACTGGGCGGGACGATCACCATGCTGGGCACGGCCAGCAACGTCCTGGTGATCCGCGGCACGCCGGCGGCCCTGCTGGGGCGGATGCTGTCGGGGCTGCACATGATGTACGGGGTGGGCTCCCTCCTGGCCCCCCTGGCGGCCACGGCCATCCTCAGCGGCGGTTGGCGCTGGCAGTCCGTTTTCGCCGTCGCGGCCCCGGTGGCGCTGGCCGACGCGGTGCTGCTGACCCGCCGCCGACGGTCCGAACCCGTCGTCCCGGTGGCGGTCCGCGCCGCGCCGCCGGGCCGCCCCTGGCGGCACGCCGCGGTGCTGGCCATTTTCGGGAGCTACGCGGCCGGCGAGGTCCTCTGCTCCATGTGGCTGGTCTCCTACGTCCTGGCGGGGCCGCGGCTCACCCGGGAGCAGGGGGCCGTCTGCCTGACGGGGTTCTTCGGCCTGCTGGCCTTGTCCCGGCTGGCCAGCGCCGTCCTGGTCCCCCGGCGGTGGGAGCGCCGGGCCCTGTGGCTCTCCCTGGGCCTGGCCACGCTGGCCCTGCTGGCGGGGCAGTGGCACTCCCCCTGGCTGCTGCCGCTGGCCGGCCTGTGCGGCCCCTGCTTTCCGCTCCTGCTGGCGGGGGTCGGCCGGGCCTATCCCGACGAGTGGCGGGACCTGACGGTCTGGATCATGGTGGCGGTCCAGGCCTCGCTGTCCCTGGCCCACGGCCTCATGGGCCTGGCGGCGGACGCGTTCGGCATCGTCGCGGCGTTCCGCCTGGCTCCCCTGCTGTGGCTGCTGACCGCCGCGCTGCTCTTCCGGGTTCGGCTGAAGGAGCCTTCCGCCGCCTGAGGCGCGGGCTGGCGAATTGTGAGATTCCCATTGCCGGCACCTTTACCTTGGAGCCATAATTATGCCGATTATCCCACTCCGCGGTTACGACCTGTCCGGAACGATCCTGATTGTTTCGTTGTGGGTGCTGTTGCCTTGCGCGGTTCCTTCTTGAGGCTGGCCTTTCCCTTCTCCTGCCCGTACAATGAAGCCGACAAGCCGAAACGGAATTCCCGGGGGAGGGAAGCATGTCGTGGATTTCGGAATACAAGCCCGCGTTCGGCCTCGCGGCCTGGCTGGCGCTCGTCATGGTCGTGGCGTTCTCCGGAACCGTCGCTGCGCCGGATTCCGCCCAGTTCTACAAGCTGCTGGTCCGCCCGTCGTGGGCTCCGCCGGCCTGGCTTTTCGGCCCGGTCTGGACGCTGCTCTACCTCCTGATGGGCATTTCCGCCTGGCTGGTCTGGCGGCAGGGCGGATTCCGCGCCTCCCGGGCGGCGCTGGCCCTGTTCCTCGCCCAACTGGCCCTGAATTCGCTCTGGACATGGGTTTTCTTCGCCTGGCGGCAGGGTGCGCTGGCCTTCGCCGAAGTCCTCGTCCTCTGGGCGCTGATCCTGGCCACCGTCGTCGCCTTCTGGCGGCGGAAGCGGGCGGCGGGTCTCCTGCTCCTGCCCTACCTGGCCTGGGTGGCCTTCGCCGCCGCCCTGACCTTCCGCATCTGGCAATTGAACCCCCTGGCCCTGGCTTGAAACGGACCGGCTCTCCCGATTTCCCTTGATTTTTCCTCCGGTTTCCGGATACTTTCCCCGGTTGCGCGCCCGAACGCGCCAGCCGGTCCCGGTTGTCTGCCCGCGCGGGCATCGCCGGGGCGAGTTTAAAAAACATCGACGACGGGGGAGCCATGGCAGCACTGATGGAAGCCATCGACATCAAGCGGAGAATGTTCTTCGAGTACCAGGACGTGCCCTACCACTGCCTGGGCGTCGAAATCTCCTCCCCCACGGCCCGGGGCGGTCAGACCCTGGTGCGCATCAAGATGCGGAACCTGCTGTCCGGTGCGGTCTTCGAACGGAGCTTCAAGGCCGGCGAGAAGTTCAAGGAGCCGGACCTCGACCGGGTTCCGGTCTCGTTCCTGTACGCCGACGGCAGCGGGTACCACTTCATGAACCAGGAAACGTACGAGACCATCACGGTCGGGACCGACCTCGTCGGCTCGGACAGCGAACTGCTGGTGGAGAACGCGCTGCTGCACATCCAGCGGTACAACGGCGAACCCATCGGCCTCGAGTTCCCGCCGCACGTGGAGCTGACCGTGACCAGCACCGAGCCCGGCTCCCGGGGGGACACGGCCAGCGGCAACGTCACCAAGCTGGCCGTCCTGGAGACGGGGCTGCAGATCCGGGTGCCCCTCTTCATCAAGGAAGGCGAAAAGGTCAAGGTCCACACGGAAAGCCTGGAGTTCGTCGGCCGCGCCTGAGGAGCGCCCGGGGCGCGTTTCCCCGCCGGCTCTTCGCGCTTTCTCCCGGGGGCCGTCAGCCCCGGTTCCGGAGGGAGCGGAACAGGTCTTTCATGTCCATGTTCAACAGGTTTTTCCCTTTTCCGGACTTGCCCTCGATGTCCGCCACGCGGCCGGCGGCTTCCTTGTGCTTCGGGTCCAGCGCGAGCACCTGGCGCCAGAAGACGTAGGCCCGCTGGGGCAACCCGATCCTTTCGTAGAGGCGGGCCAGTTCCACCTGGTACTCCACCTGGTCGGGCTTCATCTCCGCCGCCTTCAGGAGCAGATCCTCGGCCTGCTTCTGGGTCAGCGGGTTCAGCGCCAGCACCTTGCCCCACATGAAACGGCACGCCGACACATGCGGCGCCAGCCGAACCGCTTCCTGGAAAAATTCGCCCGCCTCCTGGAACTTCCGGTTCCGCATGGCTTCTTTCCCCTTGGCGAACTGCTGGCTGGCCAGTTTTTCCGCTTCCGGGTCCGACTCGTTGCGGGCCGGGGGGGGCTCGCTCTTCCCGGCATCGCCGGTTTCCGGGCCCGGTCGCCGAGGCCCTGGTTCCCGGCCCTCTCCTTCTCTGCGCTCCTGTCCCTTGACGTCGGTTTTTTCTATAGTGGAAATATCGATGGGTATTGTGTTTTCATTGTCCGGACCCGCGGCCTGGGAATGGCGGGCGCTGGCGACGGCACGCCCTTTTTCCGTCAGGCGGAAAAAGGAGAAGATGAGCATGGCCCGCTGGATCTGCTCCCGGGGGACCCCGCAGCTCTGGCTGAATTCCCGCAGGGTCAGGCCGTCGTGGAGCCGGGTCAGCAGGTAGGCCTGCTGAGTGGTCAGGGGGATGTGGCCGCGGCGGATCCGGTCCATGAAGTCGGTGGCCACCTGGATCGGGTGGTCCAAATCCCATTGCATGCCGTCCAGGGCGTTCGGGGCCAGTTCGGCCCCCAGGAAGCGGCAGACCAGGGTGGGGATGTCCAGCGGAGGATAGCCGCCGGTCGTCGGTTCGGAGGTCTGGATCATGAAGTTCCTCTCCAGGTCCGGTTCGAACAGGCAATTCAGGTATTTGCAGAGGAAGCGGCAGGCCGGGTCCTTCAGGGAAGGGTCCGGGAGAAGGGGGTGCCAGTCGCCGGAAACGGGCGCAGGCTCCGCGAAGCCGGGGACGTTGGCCTGGAGGAACGGCAGGTAGAAATTGCGCGCCATCGGGGCATTCAAGGCCGTCAGGGCGCCGTTGTCGCAGGCCAGGGCCAGGGAAATGGATTTGTAGGGCAAGAACAGGCTGCCGCTGAGCTTTTCTTCGTGAATCTTCCGCAGCGCGTCGAGCACGTTCGGCGTGCAATAGGCAGTGTCTACCCTCATGGTGTTCCGTTCCTCCGTGCTCGGTGTCCCGCTGGGTGCCGGAATCGCCGTTGTCCCCGGCCGGGGTGCCGGACGTCCACCGGTTGAAAAACATGCGGACCCCAGCCCAATGGAATTCTACGCCAAAAACAGTCCGGAGTGTTCTCAAATATTAGAAAAAAAAGGGAATCAGAACAACATCCCGGCTTGTCCGGGATGGTCCGGGCGTTTATGGTTTCCGAACCCGAGCCGGCCGGCGAGCTTCGGGATTCCCGCTAGTTGCGCAGGTCTGGCAGGTGCAGGGTGAAGGTGGTCCCCACCCCGACCTGGGAATCGATGTGGATGGTCCCCCCGAGCTTTTCGCAGAGGGAGCCGGTGACGGCGTCCATCCCCACGCCCCGCCCCGAAACGTCGGTGATGCGTTCCGCCGTGGAAAACCCCGGCCGCAGGATCAGGGCCAGGCAGTCGTCCCGCCCCAGGCCCTGTGCTTCCTCCTCCGTCAGCAGGCCCTTCCGGAGCGCCACCGCCTTGATTTTCTCCGGGTCCATGCCCCGGCCGTCGTCGGCGAGGGTGATCGTCAAGCCGTTCTCCTCCCGGCTCACCCGCAGGTGCAGCCGGCCTGCCTCCGGCTTTTCCGCCTCGAACCGTTCCTCCATCGTTTCCAGGCCGTGGTCGAGGGCGTTGCGCAGAAGGTGCACCATGGGGGTGTTCAGTTCCTGGGCGACTTCGCAGTCCATGGGGGTGTCCTGGCCGTCGAACTGGAATTCCACCTCCTTGCCCAGCCGCTTGGACAGGTTGGGCACCACGCGGACGGCCTTGGCCAGCCCCCGGCCTGCGGGAACCCAGCGCAGGGGCTGCAGGGCGCGGCGCATCTCCCGCACCAGGGGGTTCCGGTCTTCGGCCATGGCCGCGGCGACCATGGCCCGTTCCGCATCGTCCAGGCAGCGTTTCAGGTCGTTCAGCCCGATGCGGAGGATCTGGCCGGTCTGCGCGTCCACGTCGTCCCCCAGGATTTTCCGGGCGTAGGCGAGCGTCTCCCCGAAGGCCTTCTCCAGTTCCCCCAGCGACTGGCGGATGTGCTCCACGTCGGAGGGGTCCAGGGAATGCTTGTCGCGGGCCGACGAAAGCCATTCCTCGAGGTTCGACGCCATCTCCACCAGGGCGACGAGGTTGAAGCTGCCCGCGATCCCCTTGATGGTGTGCACCCCCCGGAAAATCGAGTGCACCGCGAGCGCCTCTTCCTTCCCTGCTTCGATCCGGTTGCACTGGGCGGTGACCTGTTCGAGGATCCGCCGCGTTTCCAGCAGGAATTCCCGGAAAAGTTCCGGGTTTTCCGCGATGACCTTCAACTGGAGGTTTTCCCGCTGGGAGCGTTGCACCTGCTCGGCCAGGCGCTTTTCCTCGGTGATGTCCTCCAGCAGGGTCAGGATGTGGTGCGGCAGCCCCTTGGCCCGCCGGATGAGGTAGTAACGCAGGCGGAGCCAGCGCGGGGCGCCGTCGCGGTGGTAGAGAATCTCGGGCAAGGGGTTGAGCCCGGCCATTTCTTTTTCGGAAAGCAGGGCTTGCCGGAAGAAGCCGGTGAACTGGGCGAGCTTGGCCGCCTCGTCCTCCCGCCCTTCACCCAGGCCCAGCAGCTCGGTGTAGGCCCGGTCGACCAGGTCGGCCTTCCCGAGGATGGTCCTGGCCGCCAGCGAGTGCTCCGGCAGGACCCGGTCGGATTCGTCCAGCGAGACCAGGCCGACGGGGACGGAATCCAGGATCAGCCGCATCTCGGCGTTGCGCTTTTCCATGGCGTCGTGGGAGGCGGCCAGGGCCCCCAGCATTTCGTTGACGCCCTGTCCCAGGCTGGCGATCTCGTCGCTGCCGGGGCAGTCCACCCGGGCGGAGAAGTCCCCCCGCTGGCCGATGTCGGTGGCCGCTGCGCTCAATCGCGACAACCGGCGCAGAACGGACCGCTCCAGCAGGATCAGGATGGACGTGCCCAGCAGGAGGCCGACCCCGACGATGGAGATCGCCAGTGCCAGGAGCGAGGTCTCGCCGCGGGTCCGGATGGCCTCCACCGTGGCCAGGCCCTGCCGGTGGATGTCGCGCCGCACGGTCACGCGGATCACCAGGGCGGGTTGGCCCGAGATGTCGCGGAACAGGCAGTAGCCGGCGTTCCAGTCGGGCGAGAGGGTCTGGAGCACCTGGGCTTCCCCGGCTTCCAAACGGGGCTGGACCCGGGCGTATTCCTTGGGGATGGCGCCCGCGTCCAGCCGTTGGGTGCGGATGTCCAGGTGGGTGACCTTGGCCAGGTCGGCGAGTTCCGCCCCGTCCAGGTAGCGGCCGAAAATGATGGTTCCCCGGGGCGGCCCGGTGCCGTCGCTCTTGACGATGGGACGGGAGGCGACCAGGATCGGGCCTTCGGGCAGCATCAGAATCCCCGTCCGGGTGTCCTTCGTGTCCCGGAACTTCGTCATGGGCCCGTCCGGACGGCCCTGCGCCAGCAGGAGGGGCGGGACTTCCACCTCTGTGGCGGATTCCAGGTCCATCCCGACCGATTGGACGAGGTTACCCTCCAGCCCGAAGAAGACGATGAAGTTGATCTTGAGGCCGGGCAGGGTTTCCGACGTCAGGTTGGAAGCGATGTATTCCTGGTTGCGGTCCAGGATGAACTTGTAGGTGTCGTCCCACTGCGCCCAGTCCATGGCCTTGACCGACAGGTTCTCCAGGCGGGCGCGGAGGGCGTCCTCCACCCGGGCGACGTTCTTGCGGGTGTCCTCCTGCTCGATGGACGCGAAACTGCCCATGGACTCCTTCTGGACCTGGTCGAAACCGCGCCGGAAGATCGTCCGGGTGACCCCGTAGAGCAGCGCCAGCAGCACGAGGAGCATTCCGCCGATGAGGAGAAGGGTTTTCCTGCGGAGAGTCATGCCAGCCGCCTCCCGTTCAGTAGGTGAAGTCGAAGTCCACGATCAGGCCGATGATGGCCTCGATGTCCCGCTGGCCTTCGTCCAGCAGGGTGAAACCGGCGTCGAAGAAGTCCGGGTTGGTGCTGCGCCGGCACCAGACGCAGCGGGCGTTCAGGTCGAGGTGGGTCTTCCCGGGCACTTCGGCGGGCAGGTTGACCCGCAGGTGAAAGACGTCGCCGGACTGGAACGAGTGCGGGGCCACCAGCAGGATGCCCTCCACGGTGAGGTCGGCCAGGTGGCCGGCCAGCTGGCCCGTGTCCAGATCCGTCACCTCCAGGTAGTAGATCAGTTTGTGACGGGTCAAGATGCGTTGGTCTGTCATGCCGGCCTCCCGGGGAAAGGCGTTTTCGATTCTGTTTTCCGAGCCGCGTGTTCTCGGTCAAACTATTTCACGCCCCGCTGTTTGTAAAGTGAAATGTGGGGGGCGGCGCGGCGGAGTGTTTCTTTCGACGGGATCTTGCTGGCCGAAGAGAAAAGCCTGGCCGCCGCCGCATCCTCTGTGGTAGCATGGCCGGCGCAGAGGCGTCGGGCCCGAGCAACGGGACGGGCGCCCTGACCGGACCAGCCTCCGGCGGTGGTTCGGATCAAATTATGGTGGATTTGCAGATTTTTATGTCGGACTGCTGAGTAAAACGCGACCCCTTCCGACCGTGACGGCGAAGTTTTCCGCTTCGGCCCGGTCGGCCCCGTTCCGGCGCCCCGTTGCCTGAGGCGGTGGTGTCCATCCTTTTGGGGTCGCTTCTTCATTTTCCTCCCGATCAAGTCGGATTTTTTTCCGGAAAGCCACTGGGCGCCGGCCGTGGCGTTTTTCCGCCTACCTGTCCAAGCGGAGGGACACCGACATGGAATCATCGTATCCCCGGCTCCAGGCCTACGGCTGGAGCGGGTTTTTCACAGCTCATTACCATTTCCTGGCCGAGGCGGGAGACCGCCCCGGGCGGGTGATCACCACCTCCCGGCAGATCTGCCGGGTCATGACCGAAGACGGGGAACTGGCGGCGGAACCGGCCGGCCGGCTCCGCCACGAGGCCGCCGCCGAGGCGGACCTGCCCGCCGTCGGCGACTGGGTCGTCCTGCAGGCGGCCCCGTCGGGGACGTGTGCGCTCATCCGGGACGTTTTGCCCCGGCGGACGCACTTCTCCCGCCAGGCGGCGGGCCGGAAGACGGGGGAACAGGTCGTGGCCGCCAACGTCGACACCGCCTGCCTGATGATGGCCCTGAACCAGGATTTCAACCTGCGCCGCCTGGAGCGGTACCTGTCCATGGCCTGGGCCAGCGGGGCCGAACCGGTGGTCGTCCTGAGCAAGGCCGACCTCTGCCCGGACCTGGCCGGGCCGCTCGCCCGGGTGCGGGAGATCGCCCGCGGGGCGCGGGTGCAGGCCGTGAGCACCCTCACGGGATTCGGCCTGGACAACCTGGCGGACTGCTGGGCGGAAGGGCGGACCGTCGCCCTGCTCGGGTCGTCCGGCGTGGGCAAGTCCACGTTGCTCAACCACTTGATGGGAACGCCCCGGCAAGCCACCGGGGACGTCCGCGCCCACGACGGGCGCGGCCGCCACACGACCTCCCGGCGCGAACTGTTTCCCCTACCCGGCGGCGGGCTGGTCCTGGACACGCCGGGCCTGCGCGAACTGCAGCTGTGGGACGGGGCGGGCATCGACCGGACCTTCGCCGACATCGACGAGCTGGCCGGGGCCTGCCGCTTCTCCGATTGCCGGCACGAGGGGGAACCGGGCTGCGCCGTCCGCCAGGCCGCGGCGAGCGGCCGGCTGGCGCCGGAACGCCTGGAAAACTTCCGCAAGCTCCGCCGGGAGCAGGCGTTTCTGGACCTGCGCCGGGACCTGGGCGTGGCCAAGGCGGAAAAACTGCGCTGGAAGCGGATGATGTCTTCGGCCAAGCCGTGTGCGGACACCACACCGGACGCCCCGCCCGCCCGCCGCCCCGGCCGGAAAAGGCCGAGTTGACAAACGGGGGCGGCGCTGCCCGGGCGCCGCCCCTTTTCCCGTAGGCGCCTTGTGCCACCTGATTCCCGAAAGGTCGGCGCCGACGCGCCGAAGGCCGTGGAGTGCGGCAGCGAGTCGGCGAGCTGCCGCTTTCCGCATGTCTTCGGCGCATTCAGAAGTGGTGAAAAAATGGGGATTGTTCCGCAGCGTCAAACCCATGGGAAGAGAAACATGCCAGCCCGGCCGGGGCGAACATCGCGCCGACAGCCCGAACCTCCCTAGACCATGACGGGATGGCTTCAACCACTGATCCCACTGATGATCAGTTAAAATGATGGTATCTTTACATGTGGGAAGAAATGCGGTTTGAGAGGACGTCCTGGCCCTGCGGGCAGAGACTTTTCCGAGATGCAGAGCCAGTTTTTCATAAAAGAATCAGGGGGAATGGGTCTGCCTTCATGATGGGCCGACAGGGAGGTAGTTACCCTCATTGTTGCTATTTTTTTTATGGAAAAAAGGGTTGACTTGAAACGTCTCCGCTCCGGATACTGACATTTGAAACCCAGGAAACTTTAAGAAGTTGATAGCGCAATAGTCAGGATTGCGAAATTGGTGAATGCCTAAATAAAACAAAGGCGGATGGCCATGTTATTAAATAAACTGTTAATATGCTTTTCTTTATCGCCACTATTCATGCAAACTATATTCTCTCAAGCAGATCGCGAGAGCGAGGTGGATGATATATACACAAATATGTGTAATTTTTATAAATTTCTCGCTGAATCAAATAATAACCAGAAAATATTGGTTCATCCGGAAACCGTGTAGATAACCAAAACGTCGATATCGCCCTGTAGCT
>CAYTBK010000002.1:0-94810 GCA_964436005.1 uncultured Acidobacteriota bacterium | reverse complement strand
CGAGAAGTAGCCGTTGCGGTGCCTGACTTTCATCCCCTTCCCCCTGACCGCGACCCGGAGGGTGTGGAAGGCGCCGTCCTGGCGGGCGTGGTTCGACTTATAGCTCAGGCTGTACTGGGAGCGCAGTTCCTGGTCGATCTCCCGGAACGCCGAGGCGACTTCCTCGATTTTGGAAGGATAATACACCTTCCCGCCCGTGGCCGCCGCGAATTTCTCCAGCGTGGAGTCGCCGCCCTCCGAGGCGTTGGTGCTGTGTCCCGTCCGATTGGTGGAGATGGCGAACACGATGGCCCCGGCCCGCTGCACCATTTCCAGGGACTCGTCCAGTGGCGTCCGGCTGACCGTGTCTTCCCCGTCCGAGATGACGATGATGGTCTTTCGTCTTTCCCCTTCGTCGTACAGGAGTTTTTCCTCCGACACCAGGTAGAGAGCGTCGTAGAGGGAGGTGCCGCCGGCCGCCCGCAACGTGGCCAACTGATCGGCGATGACGCCTGGCGAGTTGGTGTAGTCCTGCACCAGGGTCACGCCGGAATCGAACTCCACCAGCAACCCCTTGTCGGCTGTCTTGATGTTGGTCGCCAGAAAGGACGCGGCCGCTTCCTGTTCGAATTTCAGCTTCGCCGCCACCGAGGCGCTGGTGTCCACCAGCAGGCAGACGGTGAGCGGCAGGTTCCCGTGCGAGTAGAAATTCTCGATCTGCTGAACCGCCCCGTCTTCGGCCAGGGTGAAGTCTTCCTTCTGCAGGTTGGTGACGAACTGGCCCCGTTTGTCGACGACGGAGCAGAGGACGTTGACCATCTCGACCTTCACGGAGATCTTCTCCTTGAGCTCCGCCTGGGCCATGAGCGGCGGAAGAGCCAGGATGGCCGACGCCATGATGCAAAACCCGAAACACAGGCGGGAAACGGTATGCTGAGCCACGGAAATCCCCTTTACAAAAAATGAAGCGAAAACTATTATAGTTTTTCACTCCGTGAAGTCAACGTTCAGGAACGTGCTGCAAATGCCAGATTTGATTCGAGCAAAACAGGAAACGCCGCCCGGCCGGCCGGCCCGGGCGAAACATCGGCCGCGCTCGGGCCCCTTTGCCCGATTGCGCCCCCGCGGGGCCCGGAGGACCGGATTCCTCCTGCTCGTCGCGCTCGGCCTTTTCACCGCGGCCTGCAGCACTGCTTCGCCGCCGGGCCCCGCAACGACAGACCGGCCAGCCGCCGCAAACGCCGCGCCGGCAGCCGCCCGTCCCGCTCCCGGGCAGGCGGCCGACCGGCAGAAAGTGGAAGAGCTCCTGCACCGGATCGACAGCTTCGCCCCGCGCCCCCCCCGTTCGGCCAGCCTCGCCCGGCTGAAGAATTATCTTCAGGATACGCTGAAATCCTACGGCCTGACCGTCCGGGAGGAGTCCTTCGACGCCGCCGCTCCCGGCGGGCCCGTTCGGATGTCCAACATCCTGGCCGAAAAGAAGGGGAATCCCCGTCGCATCGTTTACCTCGCCAGCCATATCGACACGAAAACACTGCCCGGCCTGGAATTTCGCGGAGCCAACGACTCCACCTCCAGCACGGCCGCCCTGCTGGAGATCGCCCGCCGCGTCGCCGCCCGGAAAACCGATTGCACCGTGCGGTTCCTTTTCCTGGACGGGGAAGAGTCGTTCGGGCCCTCCATCACCGCCACGGACGGCCTGTTCGGGTCGCGCCACCATGCGGCCGCGCTTTCCGCCGCCGGCCAGGTTCCCGACGTCAGCGCCTTCCTCCTGCTGGACATGATCGGGGACCGGGACCTCGCCCTCGTCCGCGATGCCAACTCGGCGCCGGAACTCCTGGCCCTGCTCGCCGCCTGCGCCCAGGACACGGGCAACGCCAGCATCCTCGGGGAAGAGGAAATCCCCATGGTCGATGATCACATCCCTTTTGCCAGGCTGGGCATACCGGTTCTGGACATCATCGATTTCTCCTACGGGCCGGACAATTCCTACTGGCACACGACCAGCGACGTTTTGGAGAATGTTTCCGCCGAGAGCGTGGCCCGGGTCGTCGACTGCGCCCTCTGTCTGCTTTCCCGCCTGGACGAATCGACAACGCGGTGACCTTTCGGCGCAAGGGCGCCGGCCGATGCCCCAAGCGCCGCTATCCGGCGAATTCCAGTTCGAGGCCCGCCCAGGCCAGCTCGATGGCGCGACGCATGCTGTCGCCCGACGCAACGTTCCGGCCGGCGATGTCGGGGGCGGTCCCGTGGCAGGGAGAAGTCCGCAGGAACGGCAAGCCCAGGGTGACGTTGACCGCCCGATCGAAGCCCAGGAGCTTCACGGGAATCAGGCCCTGGTCGTGGTAATGGGCCAGAACCACATCGTACTCGCCCCGGAAGGCCTTCAGGAACACCGTGTCTGCGGGGAGCGGCCCCGACACGTCGAGGCCCTCGTCCCGGGCGGCCCGGACGGCCGGGTGCAGCACCGCCTCTTCTTCCTGCCCCATGAGCCCGCCCTCAGACGCGTGCGGGTTCAAACCGGCCACGACGAGCCGCACGCGAGGCCGGTAACGCCGGATTTCCCTCGCCGCCAGGCGAAGGGTGGCCAGGGTGCCGTGAACCGTCAGCATGTCCGCCACGTTGCGGAGCGGAACGTGGATCGTGGCCAGAATGGTCCAGAATTCGGGCAGGGCGAAGGCCATGCGGACATCGCGCCCTCCGGCCCAGTCGGCCAGCATCTCCGTGTGCCCCGGATAAGGCGAGCCGGCCAAGGCGATGGCCGTCTTGCTGATGGGCGCAGTGGCGACGGCGCCCGCCCGCCCGTCCAGGCAGCACTGCACCGCCTGCCGTATGTAATCGATGGCTGCCTGTCCGCTGGCCGCGCATTCCTGGCCGGGCCGGAGGTCCGCCGGGACGTTGGCGAAATCGATGATGGCCGAACCGGTTTCCGCTCTTGCCGGGAAGTCGGCCAGGCGGACGACCGGCCAGGCCAGGCCGGTGCCTCCTGCGGCCGCCGTCCGGCGAAAGGTGGCCCCGTCGCCGAAAACGTACACCGGCCGGTCCGCCGGCGGGGCCGGCAGCGCCTTGAGGATGACCTCCGGCCCGATCCCGGCCGGGTCGCCCATGGTGATGACAAGGGGTTTCATGGAAGGAGCGGCCGCCGTCAGGGCTCCTCGTGGCTGGGCCCGGCTGACCGCCTGGTCTTTCGGGCCGGGCGGTCCTCGGCCCGGGCCGGCATTTCATCAGCTTTGAACATGTACAGGATGGCCGATTTGTAGATCAGCAGATTCGGGGCTCCTTCACGGTTGACCTTGAGACAATCGCGGTCGTACCACTCGATGACCCCGATGATCTCGTCCCCGTTGACAAGACGCAGCAGCATGGGCGTCTTGTTGTTCATCTGCTTGACGTAATAGAAATTCTCCGCATGGGTCTGCTCGGGCGGAACCCGTTTCCGCCCCCCCTGCATGGAATAATTCGACATTGCGGACGACATTTCCGCCATGGTAGGTCTAATCAGTTTTCGATTGACCATGAAGCCTCCTCCAACATCCCACCTCGCCACCGGTGAGCCCGACGCATTGGAACAACCAACTTATGGGCGAACTATGCGAAGACGATATCACGTCAGGCATGAAATGACAAGACTTTTCACGCATCGCCTTTCTCGGACAGAAAAACGGATTCTTCGCTGGCCGGCCCCTCTCCGTTCTGCCCCTTCCCCGGCGCCTCGTACATCAGGCAGCACATCAGGCGGCCGCACACCCCGGAAAGGCGGGAGGGGTTCAGGTTCATGCACTGCTTTTTCGCCACGCGGATGGACACCGGACGAAACCCTTTCAACCAGGAGGCGCAACAGAGCGAGAGCCCGCAGCAACCCACCCCGCCCAGCAGCCGGGCCTCGTCGCGCACCCCGATCTGCCGCATCTCGATCCGCGTCTTCAGGGCGGAAGCCAGGTCCTTGACCAACCCCCGGAAGTCGACACGCCCGTCGGCGGTGTAGTAGAAAACGATCTTCGTTCCGTCGAACAGGCACTCCACGCGGGCCAGCTTCATCTGCAGCTGATGTTTCCGTATCATCTCGCGGCAGGTCTCCCACGCCTTTTCCTCCCGCGCCTTCTTTTTCGCATACTGGGCGAGGTCTTTCTGGGAAGCCCGCCGCAAGACTTTCCGGCTTTCCGGCACGCCGGCCGGATCGCTGGCGCCCGCTTCCAGGCTCTTCACCACGCCCAGTTCGACGCCCCGCTCCGTGCACACGATGCACAGGTCGCCCGGCCGGACATGGATCTCATGGGCCACGTACCGGTCTGTCCGACAGCAATCCTCAATCCGGACGGTCACTATATCCATTTCGTTTCCTTTATCGCCGGGCCCGCACCCCGTGCCGGAGGGCGAAATTCATCAGGTATACGTCTGGCCTCAGGTTCAGGGCTCTTTTCCGGTGAAAGTTTTCCAACTCGTGGAGCATTCCGCGAAGTTCAGCCAGAGGGAATGTACGTTTCAATTGCAAAAGAGTTTCCAGCCTGTTGCGGTGGAGCAGGTAGGTCTCCTCCTCGAAATACTCCAGCAGGACGAGATCGCGGAGTACCGAGACAAAGACGTGCAGGAACAGGTCCATCTCCTTCATGCCGGCGATCTCTCCGGCGATCTTGACCAGCAGCGCGTCCCGCCCTTCCTCCATGGCGCTGAACATCTGGAAGACCATCGTCCGCATCTCCTCGAAAGTCTGCATGGAAATGCGCAGGGCCGTCCCCACGCTGCCCTGGCAGAGCCGGGCCGCCGCCAGGGCGTGTTCCGGGGAAAAGTCGTGGCGGGTTTTGAGGAAATTCTCGATCTCCTTCGAGGGAATCGGATTGAATTTCAGGATCTGCCCGCGGGACTGGATGGTCGGCAGGAGGATGTACAGGTTGGAGGTCACGAGAATCAGCAGGCTGTTCGAAGGCGGTTCCTCCAGGGTCTTCAGCAGGCTGTTCGCGGCCTGTTCGTTCATGCGGTCGGCGTCGTCCAGGATGAACACCCGCCACGCCCCCTCGATGGGCTGAAAACAGATGTCCTGGATGAGCTGGCGAATCTGGTCGATCTTGAAAACCTTCGTTTCCGGCCGGATCACCTGGACGTCCGGGTGCTCCTCGGCGTCGATCTTCCGGCAGGAGACGCATGTCCCGCAGGGGTTCAAGCCATCCGGGCGGTTTCGGCACAGCAGAGACTTGGCCAGCACCAGGGCCAGCCGCTTTTTGCCGACGCCGTCAGGACCGGCGAAAATGTAGGCGTGTGAAAGAGACTTCCGTTGCACAGACTGGTGAAGCAGCGCCCGGACCGATTTGTTGCCGATATAATCCTTCACGTCCATTCAACTCTTGCGCATGGTCAGTGCAGACTCCAGACGCTCCCGGGCCAGGCGGAACACGTCCGCGGCCGGCCTCGTGGCGTCGATGACGAAGAACCGCTGCGGCTCCGCCTCCGCCAGGCTGAGGTACCCTTCCCGGACCCGGCGGTGAAAAGCCAGGCTCTCCGCCTCGAAGCGCCCTTCCTCCCGGTCCACCTTCCCGGCCGCGTTCCGACGGAGCGCCCGAGGCAGGGTCACGGCGGGGTCAGCGTCCAGCAGAATCGTCAGGTCCGGCGACAAAAGGCCCAATCCCCGGGCCAGAGAGGAGATCCACTGCCGGTCGAGGCCGCGCGCGTACCCCTGGTACGCCACGGTGGCGTCCTGGTACCGGTCGCACAGGACCAGCTCGCCCCGAGACAACGCCGGCTCGACGTTTTCGCGGATGTCCTGGACCCTGTCGGCCAGGTACAGAAGAAGTTCCGCTTCCGCACAACGCGCGGGGCCGTCCGCGTCCAGCAGGATGGCCCGCACCCGTTCTCCGAACAGGGTGCCCCCCGGCTCGCGGGTCAGGCGAACGGTCCGGCCGGACTGACGGGCCCACGCGACCACGCTGTCGCGCAGCGTCGTCTTCCCGCTTCCTTCCACTCCCTCAAGGGTGACAAAACAACCCGGATACGGCATTTTAGTCCCATGAAATAACAAAAGCCCTTGTTACACAAGGGCTTCCTGTTGCGACCTCGCAGGGTCCGCATAAAAATGGTGCCGAAGGCGGGACTTGAACCCGCACGCCCCGTAGAGCACCACCCCCTCAAGATGGCGTGTCTGCCAATTCCACCACTTCGGCATACATTTCAAACAACCGCGAAGCTCATTCTATACAGAAACACGTTCAGAGAGCAAGCTATTTTTCACACCGACGAGGCGCCGTCGGTCCGGCTGCCCGTGCCGAGTCTTACTTGGCGGCGGGCTGAGGGGTAGCCGGAACCGGCACGGTGTTCGTGGCCGGACGAGCCGCGGGCTGCTGGCCCGGTTTGGCCGGGGCCGTCTGCCGGGCCGCGCCGGCGCCGCCCGTGACGCCCTTCATCTTGGAACTCACGCCGTGGCTGGCCAGCATGATGGTCAGCAGCAGGGACGTCACCATGAATATCACGGCCGCGGCCGTGGTCATGCGGCTCAGGATCGTCGCCTGGCCCCGCGGGCCGAACGTCTGCTGGGAGCCCATTCCGCCGAAGGCGCCGGCCAGGTCGGCGCTCTTGCCCGCCTGCAGCAGGATGGCCAGGATCAGGATCAGACAGCAAATCACGTGGAAGATCAGAATCAAAGTTTCCATGCCTACTATTCCGCCTTGTTGAAATTCACGATTTTCAGGAAATCGTCCGCCTTCAAACTCGCCCCGCCCACCAGGGCACCGTCCACATCTTCCTGTGCCATGAGCGAAGCCACGTTGTCCGGCTTGACACTGCCGCCGTACAGTATCCGCAAGTCGCCAGCGATGTCTTGGCCGTACAGGCCGGCCACCAGCTGCCGGACGAACTGGTGCATCTCCTGGGCCTGCGCCGGGGATGCGTTCCGCCCGGTGCCGATAGCCCAAACCGGCTCGTAAGCGATGATCATACGTGACATGTTTTCGTTTGTCAAGCCTTCCAATCCAGTTTTCACCTGTCTTTCGACAACGCGGAACAGCTCGCCCCCGTCGCGCTCGGCCAGGGTTTCCCCAACGCAGAGGACCGGCACGAGACCCTTCTGGACGGCCTTGAGCATCTTCTTCCCGATGGCGGCGTCGGACTCGCCGAAAACGTGGCGCCGTTCGGAATGGCCCAGGACGACGTGCGTGCACCCCGCCGACAGGAGCATGACCGCCGAGATCTCCCCGGTGAAGGCCCCGGCGTCCTCGAAATGCATGTTCTGGGCGCCCAGGAAAACACCGCTGCCGGCCAGCACGCCGGACACGGCCTGCATGGAGGTGAAGGGGGGAACCAGCAACACGTCCCGGTCGGTGGGAGAGCCGAGCTTTTCGACCAGGGTCCTGGCCAGATCGACCGATTCGGGGATCGTGGTGTGCATTTTCCAATTGCCAGCCAACATAGGTTTTCTCGGCATCGTATCCTCCATTTTCGTCTGGACTTCAGAAAAAAAGACACGGGCGGGCCCGTGCCTTTTCCAGCGTGTGCAGGGTGCTCGGGTTCAGACTTCGGTCAGTGCCGCCACCCCGGGGAGAACCTTCCCTTCCATGAATTCCAGGGACGCGCCGCCGCCGGTGGAAATGTGGGTCATCCCCTGGGCGACGCCGATGGCTTCCACCGCCGCCGCCGTATCTCCGCCGCCGACGATGGAGACGGCCGCCGAAGCGGACAGGGCTTCCCCGATCCGCTTCGTTCCCTGGAGGAAGGGTTTCATCTCGAAAACGCCCATCGGGCCGTTCCAGATGACCGTTCTGGCAGTGGCGATCACCGCGGCGAACTCCTCCGCGGTGGCCGGGCCGATGTCCAGCGCCATCCACCCGTCGGGGATGGGCGCCCCCTCGGGGACCATCCGGGCCGGGGCGTCTTCGGCCACGGCTTCCGCGACGACGTGGTCCTTGGGCAGATGGATGGCCACGTTTTTCCGGGCGGCCTCGGCCAACAGTTCGGCGGCCAGGCCCACCTTGTCGTCCTCCACGAGGGATTTCCCGATGGCCTGCCCCCGCGACCTCAGGAAGGTGTAGGCCATGCCGCCGCCGATGAGAAGGGCGTCGACCTTGGTCATGAGGTTGCGGATCACCTCGATCTTGTCAGACACCTTGGCCCCGCCCAGGATAGCCACGAAAGGGTGCTCCGGGCTTTCCATCGCCTTGCCCAGCCAGGAAATCTCCTTTTCCATGAGCAGGCCCGCGCCGCTCAGGGAAACGTGGTGGGTGATGCCCTCGGTGGAAGCATGGGCCCGGTGGGCCGTGCCGAAGGCGTCATTGACGTACACGTCGGCCAGTTCCGCCAGTTTGGCGGCGAAAGCCGGGTCGTTCTTCTCCTCCTCCTTGTAGAAACGCAGGTTCTCCAGGAGCAGCACGTCGCCCGGCTTCATCGCATCCACGGCTGCCTTCGCCACGCTGCCGATGCAGTCGGCCACGAAGGGGACCGGGCGGCCCAGCAGAGCGGACAACGCGGCGGCCACGGGCCGCAGCGAGAATTCCGGCGCCGGTCCGCCCTTGGGGCGGCCCAAGTGCGAAGCCAAAACGACTTTGGCCTTCCCTTCGCAGGCGAGACGGATCGTCGGCACCGCCGCGCGGATGCGCGTCTCGTCCTTCACCTGGCCGTCCTTGAGCGGCACGTTGAAATCAACCCGCAGGAAGACCCGCTTCCCCTCCAGGGCCATGTCGCGTATGGAAAGCTTTGCCATGGAAACCTCCGTTTACATGACGTACTTGATCAGGTCGACCACCCGGCTGGAATAGCCCCACTCGTTGTCGTACCAGGCCAGCACCTTGACCATGTTCCCGATGACCGCCGTATAGCCGGCGTCCAGAATGGAGCTGTAGGCGTTGCCCTTGAAGTCGCTGGACACCAAAGGCTCCTCGGTGTACTGGAGGATGCCGCGGAGCGGACCATCGGCCGCCGCCTTCATGGTTGCATTGACTTCACTGACGGTGCAAGGCTTCTCCACCACGGCGACGAAGTCGACGACGGAAACGTTGGGGGTGGGCACCCGGACCGAGATCCCGTCCACCTTCCCCTTCAAGTCGGGGATGGCCAGGCCGATGGCCTTGGCGGCGCCCGTGGTGGTGGGGATGATGTTCTGGGCGGCGGCCCTGGCGCGGCGCAGGTCCTTGTGGGGCAGGTCCAGGACGCGCTGGTCGTTGGTGTAGGAGTGGATGGTGGTCATGAAAGCGTTGACGATGCGATAGTTGTCGTGCAGGACCTTGGCCACCGGGGCCAGGCAGTTCGTCGTGCAGGAGGCGTTGGAGATCACGTGGTGGTTCGCCTTGTCGTAGGCTTCGTTGTTGACGCCCAGCACCAGGGTGAGATCAGGTTCCGTGGCCGGGGCGGAGATGATGACCTTCTTGACCGAGCCTCGCAGGTGCTTCGCGGCATCGGCACGCTTGGTGAAGAGCCCGGTGGATTCCACGACCACTTCGATGCCATGGTCCTCCCACGGGATGGCGGCCGGATCTTTCACGGCGTAGATCTTGACGAATTTGCCGTTTATCTCGATCCCGTCTTCCCTGGTCTTCACTTCCCCATGGAAAGTCCCCATCGTCGTATCGTACTTCAGAAGATGGGCCAGCGTCTTCGCATCCGTGATGTCGTTTATCGCGACGATTTCCACCTGCGGGTCGACCGAGGCAATACGGGCCACAGCGCGCCCGATGCGTCCGAATCCATTGATCCCAACCTTGATAGCCATAAGAACCTCCAAAAATTGAAAGAAGTCTGCTGTTTTTACGGCCCAGAATATCAGGTTTCCCCGCCGGAAACAAGCCCGACCGGCCACTTTCGCCGAAACAGAAAAGGCTTGGCGCCAGGCGCCAAGCCCATCTTTTCGACCGCGTCCGGCGGGCGTCCCTAGGGTCCCCGCGAGGAAACGGGACTCACTCCGCCATGAACTGGACCTTGACCGGGCCTTCCACGGAAAGCCGCGTCCCCCGCTCCACCGTCGGCATGAACTTCCACCGCATGGTGGCCTCCTCGGCTTTCCGGGCCCGGTTGGGATGCTTGGCCTTGACAGCGGGATCGGCCTTCGCGCTGATGACGTTGCCGTACGGGTCGACCATGATCCAAACCGACACGCTGACGTCCTTCTTGCCACCCTTCCTGGCCTCAGGAGCGGTCTTCTGCATGAGCTTGCCCATGAGTTCCGCCTCGGAGACCGTCCGCGGCCGGGAAGACGCCGCCGGTTCGCTGGGAGGCCGGGGCGGCAGGTGCCCGGCATCGGCATGGGAAGGAGGCCCGCCCGGCCCGCCCCCGATGACGCCGGGGCGGTCAGGCCCGCCGCCCGGAGGCATTGGGGGAGGAGGCCCGCCCGCAGGGGGGAACCCGATGTCCTCAGGTTGGCCTGCGCCGCGGGGCCGCGGCAACACGGCGCCCGACGGACCGTAGCGGTTGGCGGCGACCGGTCCGCCCACCCCCGGTTGGCCCGGATCCGCCACGGTTTCGGCGCCCGTCGCCTCGCCCGAGGCCACGGCGCCGGTGTCGTACGGCTGTTCCCCGGCACTGGCCGCTTCCTCGCCGGCCGGGACGGCAGAGGCCGTCGTGGTCGTCGCCGCCGTCGTCGTCGTCGCCCCGTCCCCCTTCTTGAGCAGGAAGATGGCCGCCACCGTGCCTCCGATCAGCAGCAGGGGCAGGACGATCATCAGCACGATCATCATGGTCTTCTTTCTGGCCGGCGGGGCGTTGAATCCGGGCGCCGTCGCGTACGAGTCGGCCGCTTCCGGCTCGGGGGCGTAGTCCTGGTACGACGATGGCCCGTATTGGGGTTCCGCGTACACCGCCTCGGTCTTCGGCTCGAAATCGGGCGGGGAGGCCGGAGGGATGTACGGCGTGGACGGCGTGGTGTCGGCGCCGGGCGGAATGTACATCTCGGTGGGCCGTTCCTCCGGCGGAACGGCTGCCTTGGCCGGGATGTCGGGAATGACCTCCGTCACGACGGTCTGGCCTTCGGCACTCGAAGCCCCGCAGACCGTGCAGTGGGCCTCCCCATCCTTCAACAGGGCGCCGCAGTGTACGCAAAATCCCATGATGTTCTCCTCCTTTTCAAGGATAAAGATACTGCCGCATCAATCCAGGGCGACTTTTTCCAGATAGAACGGAACGTGGGTCCGCCACCCCAGCCGCCGGGTGATTTCCGAAGCCAGCGAAACCGCCGACGATTCCTCCCCGTGCACGACGAAGGTTCGCCGGGGCGGCTTCTGAAAGCCCGCCAGCCAGCGGAAGATTTCCTCCCGATCGGCATGGGCGCTCATGGCCTCGAGCGTGGCCACCTCCGCCCGGATGGGCACGTACTGCCCGTGGATCTTCACTTCCTTGGCCTGGGCCTGGATGATCCGGCCGCGCGTGCCCTCCGCCTGGTACCCCACGAAGACCACCGTGTTGCGGGGGTTCGGCAGGTGGAGCTTCAGGTGGTGGAGGATCCGCCCGGCTTCGCACATCCCGCTGGCCGAGATGACGATGGCCGGCTCGCGCAGGTTGTTGATGGCCATGGATTCCTGGACCGAGGCCGCCAGGTGCAGGTTGTGGCACAGGATGGGGCTCTGCGCATCCCGTTCGGTGCAGGCCTGCTCGAAGCACTGGTCCTCGGGGTGATGAAGAAAAACCTGGGTGGCCTTGATGGCGAGGGGGCTGTCCAGGTACACCGGGATCGAGGCCGGGATCCGGTCCTGGTCCTGCAGGACGTGGATGATCGCCAGCAGTTCCTGGGTCCTCCCGACGGCGAAGGAGGGGATGACCACGACCCCGCCACGGCGGGCCGTCCGGTTCACGATGTCGGCGAGGGCGGTTTTGGCGTCGCTATCCTCGTGAAGGCGATCGCCGTACGTCGATTCCACAACCAGGTAGTCGGTTTCCGCGACCGGTTCGGGGTCGGGCAGATTGTGCTCGCCGTATCGCCCCAGGTCGCCGGTGAAGGTGACCTGGAGGGGCTTTTTCCCGTTTTCGCGCTGGAGCTCGAACCGGACCATGGCGGAGCCGAGGATGTGCCCCGCGTCCTGGTAGGAGAACGAGATGTTCTTCCCGATTTTCTGGGTTTCCCCATACTCTAGGCAACGGATCAGCTCGAGGGTCTTCTCCGCGTCTTCCCGGGTGTACAGCGGCAAGGCCGGCGCGTGCTTGGAGAAGCGCTCCTTGTTGGCGTACCGCGCGTCTTCCTCCTGGATGTGGCCGGAGTCCGGCAGCATGATCTCGCACAGTTCCTGGGTGGCCGGCGTGGCAAAAATCCGGCCGTCGAACCCCAGCCGGAAAAGCCGGGGCAGAAAGCCCGTGTGGTCGAGATGGGCGTGGGAAATCACGATGTCGTCGAACTGCCCCAGGGGGAGGGGAAACGGCTCCCAATTCTTCAGCCGCCATTCCTTGAGCCCCTGGAAAAGGCCGCAATCGAGAAGGACCGTCGTCTCCCCGTGCGAAAGGAGGTGCTTCGAGCCGGTCACGGTCCGGGCCGCCCCCAAAAACTGCAACGTCGTCTGCATGATCATCGCTCCCTTGTTATTCTGCCGCGTTCACACGCGCGTTTCTTCGATCAGGTTCTTGAGTTCTTCCTCGAGGGCGAGCACCCGGGTTTCCCCGAGCAACTCGCGGGCCGTCTTGGTGAACAGGTGGAGAATGTCCATGAGGATCCCGCCCACGTGCCGCGCCTTCCTCGGCGTGTCCAGGGCCATGAGGTTCAGCTCCACCAGGTCCATGTCGAGCTGGCCGTCCGGGGAGAGCTCCACGTTGTGCAGGATGGACTGCTCCCGCTGCCGGACCTCCTGGTAGTAGTTCCGCAGGATCGTGTCCGTGATGGCGCCCGCTTCCCGACTCAGGACCTGGTGGATGTGGGAGAACAGCACGTTGAAGATGCAGAGGGCCCGCGTCACCCGCTCCGCATCCAGGGCGTCCACCGCCTCCAGGATGAAGTGCTGGGACTTGCGCACGCGGAGCAGGTCGGCCGTGATGAAGGCGGCCAGCAACCGGGAGGTCTCGAAATTGGTCAGCAGGCTGTACTGCAGGATGTCGCGGAAGTTGTTCCCCTGGGCATAGTTCAGGATGTCCATTTCCCGGTCCGGCAGTTCGATCTCCAGCATGCGGATGCCGAACTCGGGGGAAGCGTCCAGCACCGTTTCCATGTCCCCGAGCATCTTGGACAGCACCGCCCAATCGTTGATCTGAAGCACGCCCTCGATGATGAGGGCCGTGGAGCTGATGTTCAGCTTGATGGTCTCCTTCGGCCCCACGAAGTGCTCGAACAGGAAGTTGCCCTCCGACCAGGCGAACACCGAAAAGATGATCTCCTTGATCTGGTGGTGGACCGCCTCGATCAACTGCTGGGTGTTGATCAGCCCGCTCTGGAGAAGGATCTGGCCGTGCCGCAGCCCGGGCCGGATCTTGTCCGCGGTGTCCTGGTACTGGTCGAGCGAGATCGTGCCTTTCCGGAAGAGGACTTCCCCCAGTGAATCCCGTTTCTGGTTCGAATAGGCGAAAACGATGTTCCCCGACTCGAAGAGAATCCGCTTCTTCACGTTGAAAAGCTGGAGGGTCAGGATTCCCGATTCATGGCTGACGCAGATGGAGTGCAGTATTTCGGGAAGAGTGGTTACTCTCAAACTCCCTTGAAGCAGCATGAATGATTCTCCGTGTTGGTTCTCCCGGGTATTGTAGCACCGTCCCCATATTGCGAAAGGAAAAAAGGCGACGCACCGCGCGCGACGGAGGGGTCTGCGTCATTCCAAGCGCGAAGCGATCCAGGGATACGCTTCCCGCCAGGCCGGCGGCACGGGCGCGCACAGGGACAGCAGGCCGCCGGAGACCGGGTGCGCGAACTCCACGCGCCAGGCGTGCAGGCCGAAAACGCCGACCCCTTCCCGGCCGCCGTACAGGACGTCGCCTTCGATGGGCGAGCCCGCCCAGGCCAGGTGAACGCGAATCTGATGGGGGCGGCCCGTTTCCGGAACCACCGAGAGCAGGGCCACCGGCGGCGGCCCGCTCCGGGCCAGCAGCTCATAACGGGTCACGCTGGGCTTGCCCCTTTCCCGGCGAACGCAATACTGGTTTTTCCGGTCCAGCCTCCGGGCGATATTGGTCCGGATAACGCCGCTTTCTTCGGCGGGCGGAGGCGAAACGAGGGCCAGGTACGTCTTCCGGATGCGCTTTTCCCGGAAAGCCTTGTTGACCGCCTTCTCGGCGACCGGGGTTTTCCCGAACAGGACGATTCCGGACGTCCCCGTGTCGAGGCGGTGAAGAACGGCCGGACGGTGGTCGAAGCCGGCGGCGGCCCAGTAGTCGGCGAGCCCCTTCTGGACGCTGCCCTCCTGGCCGGTGGCCGAGAGGTTCACCGGCACCCCGGACGGCTTGCTGACGACGCAGAGGTGCATGTCCTCGTACAGGATGTGGCTCGCTTCCAGCACGAAACGGACAAAGCGTTTCTCCAGGTCCACGCAGACCCGCAGCCGGTCGCCTTCCTGCACCCGGTAGGCGGGGACGTGCAGCCGGTGCCCGTTCAGGAAGCACCCGCCCGCCGAAATGATGCGCTGAGCGCACTTCCGCGAAATGTCCGGCCAGGTTCTGGCCAGGTAGGCATCGATCCGTTCCCCTTCCTGCCCGGAAGGCACGGTTCCCTGAAAGACCCGAACGCCCATGCTATTTCGCCCTGTTCGCGGCTTCCAGCAGGAAGTAGAAGTTCTTGCCGTGGCAGATCTCGTAGAACTGCCCCAGCTTGGCCGAATCCTCCGGCAGCACGAGCCGGGCGTTCTGCAGCATCTTCAGGATTTGACCGAAGTTCTTTTCGGCCAGGTACCGCCCGATGCGGATGTCCACCCGCTGCAGCCGGTCGGTGTGCCGGTCCCGGGTGTAGGTCATCTCCAGGCAATGCCGCAACTCCTTGCCGGACAGCAATTCGTCCTTCAGTGCCTTGTACAGGCCCTGGATCATGACGATCACCTTCTGGTCGTCGGTCCCCTCCAGGTCGAAGTCGTCGTCCAGGACGCCCAACTCGAGGACCAGGTCGCTGGCCGGGTTCACCCGGATCTGCCAGCGCGCGTGATCCTTCGTTTTCTGCAGAACGGTCTTCATCTTGTACACCAGGTCGGGGTCTTTGAGGGCCCGGTAGTCGACCAGCATCGCTTCGGGAGGCTGATCCACGAGGATGTAGTCGCTGGCCGGGGTGAAGCGGAACTCGCGCCGGGGGGCCAGGTTGGCCGCCAGCCGGGCGAAGGCGTCGACCTCCTGGAGCATCGAAGTCTCCAGGTCCGTGCAGAAGGTGGTGATCATGGTTTTCCAGGCCTGCAGGGCGGTCTCCTGCTTGAGGCTCTCGTCCGTCCAGTTGAGCAGCACGTCCGTGGAATACCCCGCCGGCATGTTGAGCACCCGCACCTTGACGCCCATCGGATACAGATAGATGCGATTTTTCAACCTGACGAAGTAATCCTTGTCGTTGGCGGCCGAAGCCAGGGTCGGGTCGCAGAGGAACCAGTAGACGCGCCCGTTCTTGTCCGGCACCCCCACTTCCACCCAGGCATGCGCGCCGTAGTTGTTGAAGTCGTAGATGGCCCCCACGGCGGCGGAACAGGGGATGCCGAGGCTGCGCAGGAGAGCGATCACGAGCCGGGTGAAGTCGTCGCAGTCCCCCAGCCCTTCGGCGACGACCTGCATGGGGCTGCGCAGCATGGAATTGCGGAAGTACCGCAGGGTGGTGGCCACGTGCAGGTCGATCCGCCGCACGATGGTCATCACGTTCCGCTCGGGCCCGATGATGCCCCGGGCCAGGGCCTCGATCTGCTCTTTCTCGACGTCGTTGGCGTAGTCGCGGCCCCGCACCAGCTTCGACAGGCCGGACAGGCTTTCCGGAACTTTCATTTCGGCCAGGTTGGGGAAGCTCCTCGCGTTGATGGCGTCATACTGCATGAGGTGCACTTCGCCGGCGATGAACAGCGTGGCCGGATTGTTGACGCCGCCCTGGGTCCACCCCAGATCGGCCGGGTGCAGGCTCACGCTGACCTCGAAGGACCCGTTCCCCATCAAGCGCCGCATCCGGAAGGGAATCTTGCGCCCCTCGAGGATGACCCCGGTCACGCTCAACTCGGGCAGGAAAATCGAAGGGGCGTCGATGGACACTTCCACCGATCCGCTGTCCCAGGAGATGGACGAGCGGGGTGTCAGGACGATGCGGGCCAGCCAGGGGATCCGGGTCCCGTCGTCGATGGGGCGGATGCACAGCCGGGGGAGTTTGTCGGGGTCCTGGGGGGAATCGTAATTCATGAACACGCGGCCGTTGAGGAGGATGAAATTGTCGCCCAGGGGCCGCCGCGGCCCGCCGCTCCCCGCCCGGACGTACACCGGGGTCTCCGGCGTGACCACCAACGCCGCGGAATCCGCGTGCTCCCGGTCGCTGTCCAGGCCGAAGTCGTTGCCGGCCGTCGATGTCCTCATCAGGGGGTCCACGAAACGCTTGATGAGCGAACCGGGGTCGTCGGGCGGGACCTCCTGGTGCAGAATCCGGGGGGGGGCCGGCCGCTCCTCGCCGCCCCAGGCCGTCTGAACGCACAGGGTGAACAGCATCAAGACATAAAGCGCAACCTGGGCCACCTGTCCTCCTTGATCTCCACTTGACGGCGTCGATGCGGCACTCCGTTCGTCGCCGAAAAAGCTTGCTTCTCACCCCATTATACGAAGACCGGCAAAGAATCGGGCGAGGATTCCCCGCCGAAAACAAAAAAAGCCCCGGCCGGAGCCGGGGCTGTTCCTGTTCCCAGGAGTTGGTTAGAAGGTGGCCTTGACGATGTAGGACAGCGTGGCGGAGTAGGCGCTGCTGTAACCGTACACCTTGATGTAGAACACCTTGGAGGTCGTGGCGGAGTTGCGGTAGCTGATGCTCTCGTCTACGCCGGAACCGTTGGAGCCGTACGCGACCTGCGTGTTGGAGGAGTTGTAGATCTTCACGTCATAGTCCTTGCCGGTGGGGACGTCCAGGGTGACGTACAGCGTGGTGCTGGCGGGGACCGTGACCTTGAAGTAGTCGACGTCGGTGCTGGTGCCGATGTAGCCCGTGGTCGCCGTGCCGGAGGTCAGCGTGTTGGCCGTGGAGGTGGTGTTGTTGGATTCGGTTTCGGTGTTGCCAGCGGGCGGGGTGGTTCCGGCGCTGTAGGTGGCCACGAGGGAGATGCCGGAAGCGGCGGCGTAGCCGTAGATCCCGATGTAGTAGTCACCGGCGGTGGGATTGCTGATGGTCACGGTTTCCACCGCGGTGCTGCCGGTGGACTTGCCGTCGTAGCTGGCGGTGGTGGGCTGGGCGCCGGCCTTCACGTACAGGTCGCAGTCGGCGGAGCCGGCCGTGGTCTTCACGACCAGCGAGGTCTGGCCCGAGGGAACCGTGATCTTGTAGTAGGCGTAGGCGCTCTTGGCCACGCTGATGCCGGTCACGGGCGTGCCGTTGGTCAGGACCGGGACGGTGGGCGTGGTGCCGCCGCCGGTGTAGGTGGCCGTGATGGTGATGCCGGAAGAGGCGGAATAGCCGTACAGGGCGATGTAGTAGTCGGCCGCGGACGGATTGCTGATGGTGACGGTTTCCACCGAGGTGGAACCGGTCGAGCTGGAGTCGTAGCTGGAGCTGCTGGGCTGGGCGCCGGCCTTGACGTACAGATCGGCGTCGCCGCTGCCGCCCGTGGTCTTGACGACCAGCGAGGTCTGCCCGGAGGGCACCGTGATCTTGTAGTAGAGGTAGCTGCCGGAGGACACGCTCTGGCTGCCGAGGGCCACGCCGTTGGTCAGGGTCACCGTCGTGGTGGGGGTGGTGCCGCCGCTGCCGACGCCGACGGCCGCCCAGGAGTTGCCGACCTCGTTGGACTCGGTGGCGCCGTAGAGGTCCGTGGCGGCCTGCATCGTGGCGGTGCGGGCGGCCGCGAAGCTGGTGGTCGTGGTGAAGTAGTTGCACAGGGCGCGGTACCAGATCTGCTCGGCCTTGGTCATGCCGATGCCGGTCACGACCGTGGTGGTCTTGCTGCGCGGGTGGGTTCCGCCCTGGCACAGCAGGTAGTAGGCCAGGTTGCCGATGCCGGAGTTGAGGTGGACGCCGCCGTAGTCGGACGTGCCGGTGTAGCGCTCCGGATAGTAGTCATAGGAGGAGTCGTCCAGCGTGGGATTGTTCATGTAGCGCAGGGCGTCGCCGGAGGTGCCGGGAGTCCAGCAATACTCGCCGACGAGCCAGGTGTTGGCGCTGATGGCGCCGTCCTTGTAGGCCGAGGCGCTGACGGCGAAGATGTCCGAGCAGGCTTCGTTCAGGGCGCCGGGCTCGTTGGAGTAGTTCATGTTGCCTTCGTTCTCGGTCACGCCGTGGGTGTATTCGTGGGCCACGACGTCGAGGTCGGCGGCCAGATTGCTGGCCTGAGAGCCGTCGCCGTCGCCGAAGACGAACTGGGAGCCGTCCCAGTAGGCGTTGACGTAGTTGCTGGAGTAGTGGACCGTGCCGATGAGCGTGCCGCCGGCGTTGTTGAAGGAGTCGCGGCCGTAGCGGGCGCTGTAGTAGTTGTAGGTGGTGCCGAGGTGGTTGTAGAGGGCCGTGGCGGCGGAATCGGTGGAGGAGCCGCCCTCGGAGAACAGCAGGGTGCCGGGCGTGGACGTGCCGTTCTTGGCGGTGTAGATCTTGCGGTTCAGGGCTTCCTTGATCAAGCCGTGGCGGGCCACCATGTCGCCGGTGATGGCGCTGGCGAACAGCTGGTCGACGTGGAAGACGCCCGTTTCGTCATAATAGGAAACCTTGGTGCTCCAGGCGAGGTAGGCCTTGCCGTTGTCCATGACGTAGGTCAGCTTGGGGCGGGCCATGATCTGGCCGCCGACGATGCCGGCCTCTTCGATGGCCACGTCCATGGCGTCGAAGTAGTTGATCATGGGCGTGGAGGGCAGCATATTGTCCGTGTCAGGGCAGAAGGTGCCGTTGACAGCCAGGACTTCCCCCGTGGCGGCGTCGACGTGAAGAATCAGTTCGGCGCCCAGCACGGGCAGGTTGTTCAGGTACTGCTGGAAGCGGAGGTGCATCTGGCCCAGTTCGTCCTGCGTGCCGCGCACGGCGCGGAGTTCTTCGTTGCCGTTGGCTTTGAAGGCGGGGTAGAAGCTGCGCAGGAAGTTCACGGCGTCCGCTTCGTTGATGGAGTCGATCTTGCCCAGGCGCCCGGCGACAAAGTCCGGGACTCCCTGGTCATTCAGGCTGATCGTTCTGACTTCGGGAAGGCGGGCGAAGAAGTCGTTCTGTGCGGGCGTCAGTTCCTCTTTTGCCGCGAAGAGGGCGCCGCCTAGTAACAAGGAGAACAAAGCGAGCAAAACCAACCGACCACGTGCCATTGGGGCCTCCTAAAAGAAATTGGGATAAACTGGCCGCATGATAGTGGGCTCGTCGAATTTTGTCAATATGCCCTGTCAAGTTTTTTTTGTCATTGTCTGGTAATTTTTATTTATTTTTTGTGTCGCAAATCACAAATATTTCCCTTTGGTTCCGAAAACATCTACATTTCTTGCCAAAACGGTCAGTCCTTGGCCCCGAGCCAGTCCTTTCCCGATCCGACGTCGGCAACCAACGGAACCGCCAGGTCAGCCGCACCCTCCATGGATTCCTTCAACATATTTGCAAAAAATTCGGCATCCCCCTCCGGACACTCCACGACGAGTTCGTCGTGCACCTGGAGCAGGGGGCGCAGGTCGGCGCCGACGACTTGCCGGCGGGCTTCCAGCCTCAGCATGGCCAGTTTCATGATGTCGGCCGCGGCGCCCTGGACCGGGGCGTTGCTGGCCATGCGCTCGGCCGCCAGCCGGATGTTCCGGTCGGCCGACTGCAGGTCGGGCAGCGGCCGGACCCGCCCGAAGAGGGTGCGCACCTGCCCGGTCCGACGGGCCGACTCCAGGTTGGCGTCCAGCCACTCGCGCACCCGGGGGAAGGCCTGGAAATAGGCCGCGATGACCTCGCCGGCGTCCCGCCGGTTGATGCCCAGGCCCTCGGACAGCCCGAAATCGCTCTGCCCGTAAAGGATGCCGTAGTTGATGGCCTTGGCCCGGCGGCGGTACTCCTTGGGGTCGGCGTCATAGCGGGGGCCGAAAACGTACCGGGCGGTGTCGGCGTGGATGTCCCCGCCGCGGGCGAACACCCCCTTGAGCCCTTCGTCTCCGCTCAGGTGCGCCATGACCCGCAGCTCGATCTGCGAGTAGTCGGCGCACAGAAGGACACAGCCGGGGGAGGCGACGAAGGCCTTGCGGATCTCCCGCCCCTCCGGCGTGCGCACGGGGATGTTCTGGAGATTGGGGTTGGCGCTGGAAAGCCGCCCCGTGGCCGTGACGTCCTGGTGGAACGTGGTGTGGACCCGCCCGTTTTCGTCCGCCAGGCGGGGCAGGACGTCCACGTAGGTCGAGCGCAGCTTCGAGAGGTGGCGAAACCGCAACACCGCCTCCGGCATGGGGTGCAGGGGGGCCAGCATCTCGAGCACATCGGCGCCCGTGGCGTAGCGGCCCGTCTTCTTCGTCTTCCGCTGTTTCCCGGGCAGGGCGAGGCCGAGTTTCTCGAACAGGATCCGCCCCAGCTGCACGGGCGAGTTCAGGTTGAAATCCTCGTCGGCCATGGCCCGGACGGCCGCTTCGATCTGCCGCAGCCGCCCGTCCATCTCCCGGGACAAGTTCCCCAGCCAGTCCAAGTCGAGTCGGATTCCCCGCCGCTCCATCCGGCTCAGCACGGGCACCAGGGGAAGCTCCATGTCCCGGTAGAGGCCGGCCAGGCCGGCCGCCGCCAGTTCCTCGCCGAGGGCCCCGGCCACGAGGTGGAGGGCGCCGGCGTGCATGGCGGCGTGGCCGGGCCGTTCGTCCGCCATTCCCGGCAGCGTTTTTCCCCCGCCCGTCTGCGGATCCGGGGGCAAGGCCACGCCCGCCAGGTCGAAAGCCAGGCGCGGCAGGGTGTGGTCGTCCCGGTCGGGGTGAAGCAGGTAGTGCATGAGGCCCAGGTCGTCCGTGCTGCCCCAGAAGGCTTCCAGCGAGGGCATGAGGTGGAAGAGCCCCTTGAGGCCCCGGCTGCGAAGCCGGCCGCCGTTCTCGAAGAATCGCCCCAGGAGCGGGGCGGCGGCGGCGGGATCGGCCAGGAAGGCATCCTCCCGCCCCTCCAGGCGGAGACAGACCCGGCCGTCGGCGGTGCGCACGGCGCCGACTACGCCTCCGGCCGCAGAAGACAGCTCCGCCTCCAGGCCGTGCGCGTCCCCGATCCGGCAGGGCGCCAGGATGGCATGGCCCGGCCCGTCCGCGGAAACGGTCACCCCCGGCCACGGCCCGTCCCCCATGCCCGCGATGGGCGCCACCCCCGCCAGCAGCCCTTCCCCGCCGAAAAGCCCCCCCGCCTCGGCGGACGGAGCGGCGGCCGGAGCGACCGGGGCCGCGCCTTGCGCCTGGACCCAGGGGATCAGGGAGCGGAACCCGAGTCGGCGGACCAGGGCGTCCACCTTCTCCCAACGCGGGACGAACGGGGCCACCGCGTCCCAGGTCCAGTCCGGCGGCGCCGCCGGGACCAGCGTGGCCAACTCCCGGGAGAGCATCACCACGTCGCGGTTGGCGCGCAGGATCTCGCGGATGCGCGGGGAAGGCACCTCCTCCAGGTTCTCGAAGCAGGCGTCCAGGCTGCCGAAGCGCGACAGCAGCTCGACCGCGGTCTTGGGGCCGATGCCGGGGGCGCCGGGGATGTTGTCGGAGTCGTCCCCGGTCAGGGCGAGGTAGTCGACCACCTGGTCGGGCCGAACGCCCAGCTTGGCCTGCACCTCCGCGGGGCCGTACTCCTTTTCCGCCCGGGTGTCGTCCACCGTGATCCCGTCCCCCACGAGCTGGAAGATGTCCTTGTCGGAGGTGTAGACCACCGTCCGCACCCCCCGGTCCCGGGCCTCCCGCGCCACGCGGGCGATGACGTCGTCGGCCTCGTAGCCCGGCTTCACCAGCACGGGGATGCCGAACGCCTCCAGGAGTTCGAAACAGAGGGGGATCTGCTGGACGAGCTCTTCCGGGACCGGCTTCCGGTGGGCCTTGTACTCGGCCGCCCGGAGGTGCCGGTGGGTCGGCCCGCCCGGGTCGGCGGCGGCCAGGAAGTAGTCGGGCCGGCGTTTTTCCAGCAGTTTCCGGATCATCGCCGCCAGGCCGAAGACCGCGTTGACCGGGGCGCCGTCCGGCGCGTTGAGGCGGCGGACGGCGTAGAAAGCCCGGAACACGTGGCTCATGGTGTCCAGAATGTAGAGGGTGCTTTCCGGCATGGCGGGGCCTCCTTCAGCTGATGCGGGACGTGGTGCGGCGGCGGAACGGGTTGAAGTTGCGCTCGATGGCCTTGAGGAACTTCCAGGTCAGCCGGGGGTTGGCCATGCGGCCGAGCATGCGCAGCCAGCGCCCCCGGGACAGGAAGAACGTCCGGTAGGCCCGCTGCTGGTAGGCCCGCAGGGTCTTGAAGTCGCAGCACTCCGTCTTCAGCGCGGCGAACCCCGCCCCGCCCAGGCTGACGTCGTCCGGGTCGTACAGCCCCGACTCCTCGATCATCTGGTTGAGCTCGGTGCCCGGGTAGGGCGTGGCGATGCTGAACAGCGCCTCCTGGATGTCCAGGGCCGCCGCCAGCCGGATGGTGTCCTCCATCTCCTCCCGGGTCTCCGTGGGGAAGCCCAGCATGAAGAACCCCATGGTCCGGATGCCGTACTTTCTCATCCAGCTCAGCGTGCGGGCCGCCCGCTCCAAATGGATGTTCTTGCGGATCATCTTCTGGATGCGCGGCGAGGCCGACTCGATGGCCACCGCCACGAAGTAGGTGCCCCCCGCGGCCATGAGACGCACCAGCTCCTCGTCGAAGTGCTCCAGGCGGATCCCCACGTTGAACTGGAACGCCGCCTTCACTTTCCGCTCCACCACCAGCTGGAAGATCCGCTTGGCCCGGCGGAGGTCGTAGTTGAACACGTCGTCGTCCACCATGAACTCCCGGATCCCGTACTTCTCCTGCAGCATCTGGATCTCGCCCACCACGTTCTCCGCGCTGCGCCCGCGGAAGCGCTTGCCGAAGAGGTCGTGGCAGAAGATGCAGTGCCAGGGGCAGCCCCGGCTGGTGAAGAGCTGCGTGCAGCGCCGGTACTTCGGCGCCGTCCGCGCGGCGTTGGCCCGGATGTAGGCCTCCATGTCCAACAGCTCGTAGGCCGGCCAGGGCAGGGTGTCCAGGTCCGCCACCAGCGGGCGCGGCTCCGTGAGCGCCACCGCCCCGTCCGCACCCCGGAAGGCCAGGCCGGCGACGCCGTCCAGGGGGGCCTGCCGCTCCAGCGCGTCCAGCAGTTCCGGGAAGGTCAGGTCGCCCTCGCCCCGCACCACCACGTCGCAGAAGGGCTCCCCGGCGATCTCCTCCGCCCGGACCGTGGGGTGCTGGCCGCCGAACACGATGGTCGCCCCCCCGCCCCACGACCGCACCAGGGCCGCCGCCCGGGCCGCCGCCGGGTACTCCACGGTCATGGCCGTGAACCCCACCACCTCGGGCTCCGTCTCCTCCAACTTCCGCCGCAGCGCCTCGTCGGCCGCCGCGACGTCGGCGCACAGCGCCAGGTCCAGGATCTCCACCCGGCGCCCCCGCTCCCGCGCCGTGGCGGCCACCGCCGCCAGGCCCAGCGGCATGCCGTGGATGATGTCCTTGAATTCCGGTTTGGCGCGCACGAGCAGGATCTTCATGATGTCAACCTTTGGAAGGTCAGGCCCGGGGGTGCGCCTTGCGGTACACCTGCAGGAGGGCCTCCATCGACAGATGGGTGTATTTCTGGGTGGTGGACAGGCTGGAATGGCCCAGCAGCTCCTGGATGAGCCGCAGGTCGGCGCCGGCGTTGAGCAGGTGCGTGGCGAAACTGTGCCGGAGCGCGTGGGGCGAGACGGCCAGGCGCACCGCCGTCCGCGACATCCAGAACTGCACGATCCGCAGCACCGAGCGCTCCGTCAGCCGGCCGCCGCGCAGGTTGAGGAACAGGGCGCGGGCGTCCCGCACGTCGTCCCGGGCCGTGAACAGGATCCTCTGCCGGACGGGCATCCAGGCGTCCAAGGCCAGCCGGGCCGGTTCGCCGAAGGGGACCTCCCGCTCCTTCCGGCCCTTCCCCCGCACCCGGAGCATCCCCGTCCCCAGCCGGAGGTCGTCGACGTTGAGCCCCGTCAACTCCCCCACCCGTATTCCCGTGGCATACAAAAGTTCCAGTATGGAACGATCCCGCAGGCCGCCGTCCCGCGAAAGGACCGGCGCCTCCACCAGGGCCCGCACGTGGTCGGGCTCCAGGTGCACGGGCACCTTCTTGGGCACCTTGGGCAGCGAAACCCGCTGCGCCGGGTCGGCCGTCACGATCCCGAGGCGGGAGAGGTGGCGATAGAACGCCCGCAGCGTGGAGATCTTCCGGGAGATGCTCTGGCGGGTCAACCCCCGGGCGTACAGGAATCCCATGAACTCGCGCAGGGTCAGGTGGTCGACGGCCTCGAGGGGGGGGAGCCCGCCCTCCTGGCCCCCCTGGTCGCGGAGGAAGCCGAGGAACTGCTCCAGGTCGCCCCCGTAGGCGTCCACCGTCCGGGGCGAGGCGTTCCTTTCGTAGCGCAGGCTCTCCAGGAAGTCCTTGACGAGCCCCGCAAGATCCTGGCTCATGCCCCCAGGCCCCCGTCGAAGCCGGTGGTCGGCAGGGGGTAGTTGCCGGTGAAGCAGGCGTCGCAATACACGCTGCCGTTCGCCGCGGCGTCGAGGAGATCGCTCAGGTCGAGGTAGCGGAGCGTGTCGGCGCTGAGCCGCTCGCGCAGTTCCTCCAGCGTGACCTGGTTGGCCACCAGTTCTTCCCGGGTCGGGGTGTCGATGCCGTAGTAGCAGGAGTACCGCACCGGCGGGGAGCCGATGCGGACGTGGACCTCGCCGGCCCCGGCGCCCTTGATCATGCGCACGATCTTCCGCAGGGTGGTGCCGCGCACGATGGAGTCGTCCACCAGCACCACGCGCTTGCCCTCGAAGAAGCCGGCCAGGGGGTTGAACTTCTGCTTGACGGACTCGTCCCGGAACGTCTGCTGCGGCTTGATGAAGGTCCGGCCGACGTAGTGGTTGCGGATGAGGCCGAACGAGAAGGGGGCGCCGGACTGCTCGGCGTAGCCCTGGGCGATGAAGTTGGCGGAGTCGGGGACGGGCACCACGCAATCGGGGACGAAATTGTCGCGGGAGGCCAGCAGCCGGCCGATCTGCCGGCGCACGTCGTACACCCGGCGGCCGTACTGGTAGGAGTCGGGCCGGGCGAAGTAGATGTGCTCGAAGATGCAGTGGGCCGCCCCGGTGTGGCCCGGCTGGCGGTAACCGGCGGCGTTGGAGCGGTGGGAGCGGCAGCCCTCCGGGGTGATCTCCAGGATCTCGCCCGGCTCGATCTCCCGGATGTTCCGGGCCCGCAAGATGTTGAGCGCGCAACTCTCGGACGTGACCGCCCACCCCCCGTCGATCTCCCCGAACAGCATGGGGCGGATGCCGTACGGGTCACGGAACGCGGTCAGGCCCTTGGGAGTCATGAACACCGTGGAGTAGGCGCCCCGCAGGTGCGTGAAGGCGTATTCGATGGCCTGCAGGAGCGGCTTGCCCTCGATCTCCAGCTGGTAGACCAGCAGGCGGAGGATGGCCTCGCCGTCGTTGCGGCTCCGGAAGAACACGCCCCGGCTCTCCAGGTAGTGCCGGGTCTCCTCGTAGTTGACGAGGTCGCCGTTGCTGGACAGGGCGTAGCAGGGCCCGGCCAGTGTCTCCAACACGTGCGGCTGGGCGTTGTCGACGGTGGCCCCGCCCTGGGTGGGGTAGCGGACGTGGCCGACGGCGATGTGGCCCCGCATGGTCTCGAGGACGGCCGGGGTGAACACTTCCTTCACCAGGCCCATGCTCTTGTGCAGGTGCACCCCCGCCCCGTCGCTCCAGGCGAGCCCGCAGCTCTCCTGTCCGCGGTGCTGCTCGCCGAACAGGGCCAAAGCCACCTTTTCGGGCGCGTCCTCCAGATCATTGACGCAATAGATTCCTACGATTCCGCACATGGGCCCTCCCCCGTTGAAATGAATTTCCCGACGCCAGGCGCCCCGCTCGCTTCAGCGCTCCGCCGGCGCCGGCTGGATCGCCTGGCCGGTCAGGAAGCGGCGGAGCAGGTCCATGGCCGTCTGAGCGGCCTGGATGCGCACCCGCTCCCGGTTCCCCATGAACTCGAATTTCTTCACCAGGCAGCGTTCCCCATGGCACACGGCGATGTAGACGGTCCCCACCGGCTTTTCCGGGGTGCCGCCGCCCGGACCGGCGATGCCGGTGACGGCGATGGAAGCGTCCGACGAGGTGCGCCGGCGGATCCCGGCCGCCATGGCGGCGGCGGTGACCGAAGAGACGGCGCCCTTCTGCTGAATGATTTCCGGCGGCACGTCCGCCAGGAGGGTCTTCAGCCGGTTGTCGTAGCACACCGCGCCCCCCAGGAAGTAGGCGGAGCTGCCCGGCACGTCGGTCAGCCGCTTGGCCAGGAGCCCGCCCGTGCAGCTCTCGGCCACGCTGAGGGTGAGCCGGCCCTCCGCCAGCAGGCCGCCGACGACTTCCTCCATGGACCGCCCGTCCGTGGAGAAGACGTGGGCCGCCAGGGGCCCGGACATGATCTCGTCCACCAACTCGTCGAGCCGGTCGGCCCCCGCCTCCTCGGTGGGCGCCGAGAACAGCAGCTCGATCTCCCCCGGCCGGGAGAGGATGATGGTGCTCACGTCCTTGTACGTGTTGTACACGGGCGCCGCGGCCTGGTCGACCAGGGATTCCCCCATCCCGGTCAGGAGCAGCCGGCGCTGGACGATCTTCCGCTCGCCGAACTTTTCCGCCAGCAGGGGCACCACCTTGTCCTCGAACATGGCGTGCATCTCGCGGGGGGGGCCGGGCAGGAGGACGTACAGACAGCCCTTGTCCTCGATCCAGATGCCGGGAGCGGTGCCCACGGCGTTCATGAGAACGCTGCACCCGACGGGCACCATGGTTTCCTTGAGGCAGCTTTCCGGCATCTTCAGGCCGCGCTGGCCGAAGAAGGCCTCGATGTGGGCCTTGACCGCCTCGTCGTAGCGGGGGGTCTTGCGCAGGAGCTTGTAGAAGGCCTTCCGGGTCACGTCGTCCTCCGTGGGCCCCAGCCCGCCGGTGGCCACGACGATGCGCGAGCGATGGGAGGCCGCCTCCACGAAGGCGACGATGGAGGCCTCGTCGTCGCCGACGACCAGCACGCCGTCCACGGGGTACCCCATCTCCAGGAACCGCCGGCGCAAATAGGCGGAGTTCGTCTCCTCGCGCCCGGGAAGAAGCAATTCCGATCCGATGGCAAAAATGTGCACGTTGGCCGACACGCCCGCCCTCCCGCCGTTTTTTCAGACGGCAGAGAATATCATTCCGGCGTGCGCAGCGCAAGAAGCCTGTTCCGGTGGAACCGGCGCCGCGGGGGTTGGCCGTCTCCCGCCCGACGCCCTCGACCGCCTACTGTTGCGGGGGCTTCGGCACTTCTGGCCCGAGCCTGGACTGTGTGGCCAGAACCAGCTTCAACAATAGTTTGGCCTTGTTGTAGTTGGGGTTCAACCGGCAGGCGGCCTGCAGATACCGGACGCTCTCATCCAAACGGTTTGTCTGGTACAGAAGAACGCCCAGGTTGTAGTTGCCGTTCGGGTCGTTGGCATTGATTTGCAAACCGTTCCGGTAGCATTGTTCCGCCTTTTGGAAAGCCAATTCCTGGTGGTAGTGCAGCGCGATATTGAACCAGGCCTCGCTGTTGTCGGGGTTCACCTCCAACGCCCGCAAATACAGGGTTTCGTTGTTCTTCCAATACCCGACCTGGCGGAAAGCCCCCACCGCGTAGACACCGCACAGAGCGATCCCGAGCCAGGCGACGAGGATTGTCCGGCGGCGGTCGACGGCCAGGGAAGCCAGTGCCCAGATCGCCGCCACGCTCAGCCCGATGGAAGGCAGGTACAGGTAGCGGTCCGCCATGGACTGGACACCGACCTGCACCAAACCGATGACCGGCACGAGCATGCCGAGGTACCAAAGCCATCCGAAGATCAGGTATGGACGGTTCTTGCGCAGCAGGAAAAGAAAGATCGTGATCACCGCCAGGCTTCCCGCGGCCGCCAGCGCGACGGACAAGGGAGGACATTCCGGAAATGGATAGTAGAAGGATAGATTAATCGGCACCAGCATCTCGCCGGCGTACTTCCAGTACGACAGCGCCACGTTCGAGAGCTTCGCGGGGAGAGAGATGCTCATCCCTTGCGCCACGGCACTGTCCTGCGCGACCAGCGTCAACCAGCAGGAAATCCCGCTCAGCATGAAGAACGGCACTTTTTCCCCGATCCGGCGATACCACCAGGACCACCGCCCGCCCGGTTCCTGGCCCCGTCGAAATGGCCAAAAATCCAGCAGCAGCATCAGGAAGGGGACGGTAACCGCCATCGGCTTCGCCATCAGGGCCAGGGAGAAGAGCAAAAGGGCGCCCCACCAGTAGCGGCGCGCGCTTTTGCGCACGTACTCGCCGTAGGCGAGGAGCGTCGCCAGGACGAAGAGGGCACAGAGCACGTCCTTTTTCTCAGAAATCCAGGCAACGGACTCGACATGCGTCGGATGCACGCAAAATACCATCGCGGCCCAGAAAGAAGGCCAGAATCGGCCCGTGTGCCGCCTGAAAAAGAAAAAAACCATCACCGCTGTAAAGAAATGAAGGGCCGCGTTGTCGAGAAAGTGCCCCCCCGCCCAGTCGCCCCACAGCGAGTAATCCGCCATATGGCCCACCCACGTCAAGGGGTGCCAGTTCGTGCAGGCAAAGGAGGTCATCGCCGAGCGCACCCCCTTCCAGCAGAGGCCGCCTTTCACCATCGCGTTGTCTGTTACGTAGCCGGTATCGTCGAAATTGATGAATCGGTGATTGTTGACCTGAAAATAGATCGCGGCCGTGGCGCAGAACAGCAGAAACACGGCCAGCACCGCAGGCAGCCTTCCCCGCCGGGACATCGCCCGGGCCTCCGGCGCAGGTCCCCCTGACGGCATTTCCTCGGCTTCACACCCTTTGCGATTTTCCGGAAAAAATTGCTCGGCCATAGGCACTCGCGAATTCATGGCCGCAGAAAAGCAGGCGTTTTCCACAGCCCGGCCCGGGCCAGTCGGAAGACGAGGGCTACCCAGATGCAGCCGAACCCGTAGCGGACGCTGCGGCTGAAATTGATGGACGAAGCCTCTGGAAAGTACCTGGTCGGGCAACTCACTTCGGCGATGGTATAGCCTTGCCAGATAATTTGCGCTAGCATCTGGTTGTCGAACACGAAATCGTCCGAGTTCCGCTGGAAGGGGATTTTTTCGAGTACCTCGCGGGAGAAGGCGCGGTAGCCCGTGTGGTATTCCGACAGCTTGGCGCCCATGGCCAGGTTGCTGATCAGGGTGAGAAACCGGTTGGCCCAATATCGCCAGCGGGGCATTCCGCCCTTCAGGGCATGGCCACCGAGAATTCTGGATCCCAACACACAATTGTAGAGGCCGTTGGCAATCAGGGACGCCATGGCCGGTATCAATTTGGGTGTGTATTGATAGTCCGGGTGCACCATCACGACGATGTCGGCTTTTTGCTCCAGGGCATACCGGTAGCAGGATTTCTGGTTGCCGCCATACCCCCTGTTGGCGTCGTGAACGTAGACGATGGTGTTGGGCAGGCCCAGGGCGATTTCGGCGGTCCGATCCTGGCTGGCGTCATCCACGACGATGATCTGGTCCACGATGCCCTGGTCCATGATTTCTCCGTGCGTCTGACGAAGAGTTTTTTCAGCGTTGTATGCGGGCATCACGACAATGACATTTTTATTGTTCAGCATGGAAGCAATCAGCAGGAAAACGTTTGCGATCATGTTTCAGTTCGTGGCGCCACCATATGCGGTCAAGCTCGGGATAGTCAAGCGTTTTATTACGGCAAAGGACCGGCGACGGTCACAGTCTCCCCGGACACGCCGCGGTCTTCGCCGGCAAATCGGCCGGGCAGATACCGGTAGCGCTCAGGCAGAAGCCATCTGACCAGAAACCCCTTGGCCATAATCGCGATGCCGTGTATAACCATTCGTTCTACCCGGGGGCGGGACGCTCCGCCCCGGAAAAGGCCCAGCATCATGACTGACCCTCTCCAGCCACCCGATTCCCGGAGTGCGCTCAAGCGCACCGGAAACGTATTTTTCGGCCGTTTCGGCCGGCTGCTGCCGATCCAGGAGGAGGCCATCCCGCCGCTGCGCGAAGGGCGCGACGCCCTGCTGTGCGCCCCCACCGCCGCCGGCAAGACCGAGGCGGCCTTCGCCCCGCTCCTGGAGCGGCTGATCGAGGACGGAGCCCGCCCCGGCGACACCGTCTACATTGCGCCCACCCGCGCCCTCATCAACGACATGGACCGCCGGATCACCGGCCCCTGCGCGTCACTGTCCATCGGGGTCGCCGTCCGCACCGGCGACCGTCGCGAGCTCAAGATCGCCCGTCCGCCCCAGGTCCTGCTGACAACCCCGGAGTCGCTGGACTCCCTGCTCTGCCGCGCCCCGCGCCTGTTTTCCGGCACCCGCCGCGTCATCGCCGACGAGATCCACCAACTGGACGGCAACTACCGGGGCGACCAGCTCCGCGTGCTGCTGCGGCGGCTGGCGGACATCGCCGGCCAACGGCCGCAGACCGCCGCCTTGTCGGCCACGGTGGCCGACCCGGAGGCGGTGGCGGCGCGCTGGCTGGACCGCCCGGCCATCTGCCGGGCCGGCGCGCCCCGGCCGCTGGACCTGCACCTCTGCCCCTCGCTGGAGGAGGCGGTGGCGCTGCTGCGCGCCGCCGGACGCCACAAGGCGGTGCTGTTCTGCAACCGCCGGGCCGACGTGGAAACGCTGGCCGCGGACCTGGCCGTCCGCCGCCTGTGGCCCGCCGACGCAGTGTTTGTCCACCACGGCAGCCTGCCCCGGCCGCACCGGGAGCGAACGGAAAGGACGCTGCGGGAGCGCTCCTGGGGCCTGTGCGTGGCCACCATGACCCTGGAGCTGGGCATGGACATCGGGGACATCTCGGCGGTGGTGCTCTACGGCCCCCCGCCCACGGCGGCCGCCTTCCAGCAGCGCATCGGCCGGGCCTGCCGGCGGGAGGGGCGCATCTTCCTGGTGGGCGTGGCCGCCGACGCCTGGGAAGAGACGCTGTTCCGCCAGTACGCCGCCATGGCCGGGCAGGGGGAAGTGGAGTCGCGCGGCTACGCGGCGGACCTGTCGGTGGTGGTGCAGCAGTTGTTCTCCATCCTCTTCGCCCACCCCGGCGGGCTGGACGAAAGGCGCCTGCTCGGCTGGCTCGCCCCGCTCCTGGCGGAACGGCCATCCGCCTTCGCCGAAATCGCCGACCACCTGGAAGCCCTGGAGTGGCTGGAGCGCCGCGCCGGCGTCTACCGCGCCTCGACCCGGCTCATGGACCTGGGCGAGCGGGGGGTCATCCACTCCAACATCCCCGATTCCGCCGAATGCCAGGTGGTGGACGCCGACACCGGGGAAATCGTGGCCAGGGCCTTCCTGCAGACCGCCCCGGGCGCCGTCGTCGCCCTTTCCGGCCGGATCTGGGAGATCGTGTCGGTGCAGAAAAACGTGGCCCTGGTCCGGCGCAGCGGGCCGGGGCCGGCCGACACCCGCTTCGTTCCGCGCGGCGGGCAGGGCGCCTTCCGCCGCTTCCTCCCGGAACACCTGCGCTGAACCCGGCCGCCCCCGAAGCTGCGCGGCGCAGAGGCCGCCGCAGCGCCGTACGCGGAGACGCGCGCCCCGGCCTTACCACAATCCCCGCAGCCGGTTCCCCATCAAATAGCCATGACGCAAGACCCCGAACCCCCTCCTCGTTCGTGGCCTTCGTGCGCCTCGTGTTCCAAACACGTCACCCGCGCGGGTCGAGCCGGTCGCGGCCCGGCAGGCCGCTCGGATGGTTCCGGAATCCTCCCTCCCCAGGCCTGCGGCCTGGGCTCATGGATCTGGCGCCGGCGGCGCCGCTTTGTGCGTTCGCGGTCAATTGGCGACACGATTCGCAAAGGGCAGACCGGGCCTTTTGCCCGGAGGGCATGGATGTCCATAGCCCGAACGTTTACCTCGCCGTATTTTTGCCCATAGGGCATCAAGTCATTTAACATCAGATTTTTTACAACGTTTCCTTGCCCGTAAGGCACCCATGGCCATCTGGACCGCACCGGTCGGGCGGTTGATTCCCTACGGGAAACGGGCGAGTCGATCGTTCGAACGGGCTATGGGCATGAATTCCCTACGGGAAAAGGGGTCGCCGGCGCATGGGCGGGCATCCGGACCCGTCGCCGGCCGACCGGAAACATGGATGGGCAGGATGGCGAGGATGGGCCGCACCGTCCGGGAGTGCGGCGCGAAGGCCGCCGCAGCTCCGCACGCTTCAACCGCCGAAGCCCCGCCGACCGCTGGCCAACGATGGCAAACCACTGATCTCACTAATACTACATCAGCGAGATTCTGGGTTGGCTCTTTGCGACATCAGAGGGAATGTACAAATTGTCGGGTCCATTCAAGGGGAACGAGGCGGAATTGTCACTTTAGCTATTTCCACGATTACTAAAATTCTAAATATTATAATTGATTTTTTTCGTGTGATTCGTGACTTCGTGTTTCCTCCCCCCGCAGCCGCGACGCCGTCGGGTTCGGCGCGCAGACTGAAGTCTGCGCCACGGCCGCAACGCCATCGGGTTCGTCGCGCAGACTGAAGTCTGCGCCACTGCCGCGACGCCGTCGGGTTCGTCGCGCAGACTGAAGTCTGCGCCACTGCCTGGGGCCTGTCATCGGGTGCGCCTTCCGGCGGAAGGCGCCTACATGTTTTTCCGGTTCGCGCCGACCATGGCGGCCAGGGCCCGGACGCACTTCTCCAGGGCCGCCCGCACCGCCGGGTCGGTTTCCGTGGCGGCGGCGGCCCGCACCCCCGGCAGGGCCGCGGTGTGCTCCAACTCCACCAGGGCCTCGGCGGCGGCCAGGCGCACCGAGGCGTCGTCGTCGCGCAGGCACCCCTCCAGGCGTTCCTTGGCCCCCCAGCTGCGCATGGCCACCAGGGCGGCGACGGCCGCCTTGCGCTCCGCCGCCGTGTTGTTCGCCCCCTCGGCGCACAGGGCGGCGAAACAGGCGGCTTCCTTCGCCCGCCGCTCCCGGTCGAAGAGGGCCTCCTCGGCGTTGCGCCCGACCCGGACCACGTCGGGGCCGTAGGCCAGCGTTTCCCGGCGAAGGGTCCAGCGCACCATGCGGGGCACCATCCAGCGCAGGCCGGGCGTGTTCTCGGGGTGGCCGACGCAGAGGAAGGCCCGCCCCTTCCCCGCCTCCGCGCAAGCCAGGAAGGTCTTGCCCACGGTCATGCCCGCCGGGGCGTCGTTCTCCAGGTGCACGTCGCTGCGCATCACGGCCAGGGGGGTGCAGGAACCGCCGGCGGCCGGCACCAGCACCGGCCCCTCGTAGTACTGCATGAAGGCCTCCTCCCGCCCCCTGAATTCTGGGAAGACGTCCAGCGCCTGGGGGGTCGGGGAGAACCGCACCATCCCGTGGCCGCGCTCGTCGTGCTCGCGGTCCACGGCCTCCAGGCCCACCAGGTGGAAGCAGGCGTACCCCGGCGTGTCGGAGAGCATGTAGGCCCCCGCGCACAGGCCCACCACCCCCTTCCCCCGCTCCCGCACGAAGGCGAGGACCTTCCGCTGGCCCAGGGTGCCCAGGTTGGCCATCTGGCGGAAGCCGCCCCCGCCGGGGAAGACCAGCGCGTCGCAGCCGTCCAGGCCCCCCGTCACGATGTCGGCCGCCGTGAGGACCACCGGGCGGATGGCCGGGTCGATCCTCAGGGCCTCCACCGCGTCGGACAGGCACTCGGGGTCAGCCCCGAGCCCCCGGAAGACCGCCACCCGCATGGGCCGCTCCGCCGCGGGACGGACCTTTTCCGCCGCCAGTCCCCCCGCCAGCCAGAACATCATCAGGGCCATCAGCCCTCCCACCCCCCGTGTCATCCGTTTCCGATTCATCCTCTTCTCCTATCGATGTTTTCGTGAACCTGGCGTCTCTGTGGTAAAAATTTTCCGCCACCTCACGGCCGCCCCTCCCCCGGGTTTAGGTCCAGGCTGACCGGGCAGTGGTCGGAGCCCATGACCTCCGGGTGGATGGCCGCGCCGGTCACCCGGTCGCGCAGGGCGTGGCTGACCAGGAAGATGTCGATCCGCCACCCCACGTTCTTCGCCCGGGCCTGGGCGCGGTGGGACCACCAGGTGTAGAGCCGCCGCACCCCGGGGTTCCGCTCCCGCAGGACGTCGGCCAGGCCGCAGGCGAGGTAGGCGCGGAAGTCCTCCCGCTCCTCGTCCGTGAAGCCGGGGTTCATCCGGTTGGTCTTGGGGTGCTCCAGGTCGATCTCCTCGGGCGCCACGTTGAGGTCGCCGGCGACGACGAGCCGCTTCCCCTCCCGGTGCATCCCCTCCACCAGGCGGCACAGGTCCGCCGAGAACTTCCGCTTGAACGGCAGGCGCGCCAGCCCGGCCGAGGCGTTGGGGAAGTACCCGCCCACCAGGGTGAAGCCGTCGAATTCGGACAGGACGAAGCGTCCCTCCCCGTCGACTTCCTCCAGGCCGATCCCCGGCCGGTGGCGGGCCCGCAGCGACTTGCGGCTGAGGGTGGCGCTGCCGGCGTAGCCCTTCTTGACGCGGGCCGGGAACCAGCAGACGTCGTAGACGGCCTCGAGCCTTTCCCGCACCGCCTCGTCCACCTGGTCCCACTCGGCGCGGATCTCCTGCAGGCAGAGCACGTCCGGGTCGGCCGCCGCCAGCCACTCCAGGAAGCCCTTGCCGAGCACCGAACGGAATCCGTTGACGTTCCAGGAAACAATGCGCATTTTCACTCCTTCTCTACAATTTCTTCTGCAATAGAATCGAAGGGCAGCCGGCCCCGTCACGGCCCGCCCGGCCCGGCGGCTTTTTCGGAACGTTGCGGAGGCAGGGGGACGGAGCACCGGGGGTCCGTGCAGACCACGAGGTTCTCGTTGACGTAGTAGGCCTGGTCCTCGAAAAGGCCGAGGCCCTGGGCGGACGCCGTGAACGCGCCGGACCCGGCGGGCGCGGCGCGGAAGACGAACCCGTCGATGGTCGCCGTCGGTTCGGCGAAGCGGGCGTCCAGCAGGCCCTGGGCGCTCAGGTCGGCCAGGCTGCCGAAGCGGCCGCCGTTGCCCGCCCGGGAGGAATAGACCAGTTCCGCCGCTGCGATGTTGCGCAGCATGGCGACGGCCGGCTCGTACCGGAACTCCCGCGGGGGTTTTCCGAAGAAGGCGCCGCCGCCCCCCCCAAAGTCGGCCAGGGCGGGCCAGGACAGCCAGGACGGCGGCCAGGGGCTTCCCGGCAGCGGCCGGGTGCAGCCGGGATCCGTGCAGACCGACAGGTTCTGGTCGACGTGGTAGGCCGTCCCGGCCAGGGCGCCCGTGCCGACGGCGGAAATCCGGAAGGTTCCGGACCCGGCCGTGGCCTGGAAAGCGAAGCCGTCGACGGTGGCCGTGCCGGCGGCGAACCGCTCGTCGGCGAAGCCCTGGGCGGCCAGGTCGGAAAGTCCGCCGTAGCGGCCCTGGTTGCCGGGCCGGCAAGAGTAGGCCACTTCCCCCGCGGCCAGGCTGCGCAGCAGGGCGACGGTCCCGCCGTGCCGGTTCGCCCCCGCTTCCCCCAGGACGGCCAGGGCGGCCAGGGGGAGCGTCGCCAGGCCCCCCGCGTCGTCCCGGACGGAGAGCCGGAGACCGTCTTCCTCCCCCCTCAGCGAACCGGAAATTTCCGCCCCCCGGGGCAGGTTCGCCGGGATCAGTTCCGCCCCCGGGGTGCCCGCCGCTGCTTCCCGCACCCGCGCGGGGAAGAGCTGGAACGCGAAGAGGTCGGTCTTGCCGCAGCCCGGCGTCCAGCCGGAACTGTCGTTCTTCACCGCCTGGCGGATGCGGTCCACGGCCGTGCCCAGCACGATGTAGCTGCCGAAACCGCCCACGGCGGCCGCCTCGCGGGTCGCCCCCGACGCAGGCCTGGCGGAGGCGACGAAGAAAACGGCCTCCCCCACCGACACCTTGTCCATCTCCCCCAGGCCGGCAACGGCGCGGATGACCTTGCCGGCCTTCTCCGGGTCGCCGGCCTTGACCACGCCCACCCAGCGGAGACGGGGGGACGCGGCGTCGCCCGGGTAGAGCAGGAAGCCGCAAGCGCCCTTCCGGGTCACTTCCTCGAGTTCGGCCAGGGAAAGCTGGTGAGACCCGAGAAAATCCTCTGCCTTCTGGAGGTCGGCCCCGGGCAGAAGACGGCGCAGCAGGCCGACCGGGTTTTCCAGGCTCAGGCTGAAAGCGGCCAGGGGCGGTTCGAAGCGGGACAGCAGCCCGGAACAGGAATCGCCAGGCCGAAGGAAGGACAGGGCTTCCGCCCCCTGTTCCAGGTTCGCCCAGGCGTGCGCCTCGTTCCTGCCGAGGGAGAGGGCCAGGCCCGTGACGTCCCGGAGCAGGGGCCCGGCCGGCGGCTGGTTGCCGGCATCCACCGGCGAGACGCGCAGGTACAGGGACGCGAGGTCGCCCGCCGGCAGGTTCGCGACCGCTTTCCGGAAGTCCCGGTCCTCCGCCATGGTCTCCTGGGGTTTCAAATCGAGGATGTCCGCCAGGCGGGAAACCGCGTTGCCGGGGGAGTGGCTGCCCAGCACGAGCACGAAGAGGCGCTTGTCTCTGACCGCCAGGGCGACGGGCTCGTCGGCCAACGCCACCTGCGCCGGCCCCGGCTCCGCGCCCCCTTCGGGAAAGCGGGACAGCCGGAAGAGCGGAAAGCCGACGACCTCCTTCCGGATGCTCAGGTTGTATTTTTCTACGATCTTGATCACGGCGGCCACGGCCGCGTCCTCGTTGGTCAGCCCGACGCTGAACAGGAGTTCCGGCCGGTCGCCCCGCTGGATCAGGGAACCGCAGACGGGCGCCCCCACGTCCAGGCCGGCTTTGGCCCACTCTTCCGGCCGGGTCGGGTCGAAACCGGCCAGTTCGACGATCGCTTTCACGAGGGCGGCCAGGCCGGCGGACCTCCCCGTCGCGTTCTTCACCGCCTCGAGGAGGGCGGCCGGATTTTCCACGGCGAAGACCGCCTGCGACCCGGCCGGGGCGTAGCCGGCGGCGGTCAGCAGACCGGCGGGCGGGGCGCTCCGGGCCCGGAAAAAGGCCAACCATCCGGCGGCGGCGGACAGGCCGAGCAGGGCCAGGACGGCCAGGAGCCACCACTTCCCGCGACGGGCGGGTTTTCCCGGCGAACCGCCGGGCGCGTTCGCCTTTTCCAGGCGGGCAGGGTCGTCGGGCGTCTGCGGCATCGGCAACCTCCGGATCCTGCCAGTCTATTCCACACCCGCCCCGGCCGCAACGGGGAAAGTGGGGGCGCCCGGGAACGAAGCCGGCCGGAAGCCGGCGCCCCGGCGTTTCGCGGATGGGAGCCAGACGGTGTCAGGCCACCGTTTCCCGTTCCCGCAGCCCCCGAGCCGTGCGGACGAGGCAGACGGCCGCCACGAAGAAGGCGACCAGCAGGAGGCGGGCCCCCCACAGGTAGACCACGTCCTCCGGTCGCTCCCCCTTCATGGTGAGTTTGTTCCAGGCGTCCTGCCAGGCCCAGACGCAGAAGATGGACAGCATCAGCACCGGCGTCACCCACTGGAGGACGAAGCGGAAGAACCGCGGGACCCGGATGTCGGCGCCGCGGTGCAGCTCCTCCCAGCCCCGCCCGACCCCGAAGACCCAGGAGAACAGGACGATCTCGAAGGCCGCCAGCAGGGAAATCCCGAAGGTCCCCACCCAGAAGTCCATCTCGTTCAACACGCCGTAGCGGAAGAAGAACAGCACCAGCAAAGTGCAGGAGGCCAGCACGGCGAAGGTGGCGTTGACGGCCTTCCGGCGGCTCCACTTCAGCTCGTCCTCCAGGAAGGTGAGGAGCGGCTGGATCAGGCCCACCGACGAGGTGATCCCGGCGATGAAGAGCAGGCCGAACCAGACGGCCCCGAAGAAGGCCCCCAGGGGGATCTTCTGGAAGATGAGGGGCAGCGTCTGGAACCCCAGGTCGAAGGCCCCGCCCCGGGCCACCTCCGCCGTTCCGGCCAGGCCGAAGAAGGCCACCGCCACCGGGATGGCGATGGTGCCGCCCAGGATCACCTCCGCCACCTCGTTGAGCGACGAGGTGGTGAGGCCGTTCAGGGCGACGTCGTCGTTCTCGCTGACGTAGGAGGCGTAGCAGTTGAGGATGCCCTGCCCGAGGCTGAGGGTGAAGAAGACCTGTCCGGCGGCGGCCAGCCAGACGCCGGCCTGCCCCATCCGGCTGGTGTCCGGGTTCCACACGAAGCCCAGGCCGGAAACGATGTCCCAGTCCGGGTGGGCCGGGTCGGGAGCCCCCAGGGTCAGGGCCCGGACCACCAGGATGATCCCGAAGACGAACAGGACCGGGATGCCGATCTTGGCCAGGAGTTCGATGCCCCGGGCCAACCCGCGGCAGAGCACGAGGTAGTTGAGGGCGAAGGTCAGGGCGAGGAAGACCAGGACGGGGGCCCAGTCGGCCAGGGAAACGGCCGTGGTCCCCTGGAACTTCTTCAGGAAGCCCTCCATCTCGCCGCGGGTGGTTTTCCCGAAATAGGCGGAGGTGGCGGAGAACCAGGTGAAACCCATCATCCACGCCTCGATGAGGACGTAGTAGACCGAGACGCCGAAGGGGATGACGAGGCCCAGCACGCCAAAGTACTTGGCCGCCGGGTGCTTCCACATGCTCTGGAACTGCCCCGGGCTGGTCCCGTGCCCCCGGGCGCCCCCGAAGCGGCCCATGGTCCACTCCACCCAGACCAGGGGAACGCCCAGGAAGACCAGGGCGCAGAAGTAGGGGATCATGAAGGCCCCCCCGCCGTTGGCGGCGGCCTGGACCGGGAAGCGCAGGAAGTTGCCGAGCCCGATGGCGCTGCCCGCCGCCGCCAGGATGATGCCGAGGCGGCTGCCCCAGCGCTCGCGGGTGGGCGCCACCTCCACGGTCTGCCGCCGGGTGCTCTGGGCGCGCAGGACCTTGCGCAGGCAGAAGAACGAGAAGGCGAGAATGGTGATCCAGCCCAGGCCGAGGAAAAGGGCCCCCGAGCCCGAAAGGCCGCCGGCAACTTGCTCCATGAGATTTCCTCCGAAACAGGTTTTGTGCTGTGCGAATTCGCCATTTTGCGGGAAGCCGGCGGGAAAAGCAACCGCGCAGATTTTCTGGCCGCCGGCGCAGGAAAACGATGTGTAGCGCCCGCGGTTCCGCTATAATGGGCCGACAGTTGGGGGCACCGATGAAACGAGCCGTATTTTTCGCTCTGGTTTGCGGCACGCTGTGTTTCTCCGCCACGCTAGCGGCGCCGGGCACGCCCGCCTCTGGCCAGAGCGGCCCGACTTCCCCCGCAACCCCATCGGCCGCCCCGGCCGACGTCAAGCAAACAGCCCGGTCCGCCTCGGGCCCGGACGTTGTCATCCTGCTGATCGACAACTCCCGTTCCGTCCCCCACATGGATCCGGAGATGGACCGGGTCAGCGTCCTGAAGGAAATCGTGGCCCACCTCAAGGGCTTCGAGACTCGCATCATCCTGTTCGGCGGCCTGCAAGAAATCTACCGCGACCAACCCGGCCTGTTCCGCAACGACGGGCTGCACACCGACTACGCCGGCGCCTTCACCGAGGCGGTGCGCGTGCGCAACGAGTACCCGCCCGAACGGAACGTCCGCATCGTGCTCGTCACCGACGGCATCCACGATCCCGGCAAGGACGACTACCCCCAGCATCACTTCACGGTGGACGAGCAGGCCCGCGCCTTCGCCCAGGAAGAAGCCTTCGCCATCCTGGAAAAGGCCCAGGTCCCCGTCTACTTCATCCTGCTGGGCGAAGAGGGCGACATGGACCTCATCCAGAGCATGTCCATCAAGGCCAACGGCTACGCCCGCGCCAACCCCTTCGTGGAGAGTGCGGCGTCCTTCCTCGGCAACAACGGCGCGCTCTTCCGGAAGTTCGTCTACGTCCACAAGCCGGCCGAGGGGATCGTCGGGATGAAGAAGATCCTCAACCAGGTGGTCAGCGAAAACCGCCCCTACCTGGAAATCATTCTCATCAGCATCCCCGTGCTGCTGGTGCTTGTCGTCATGGCCCTGATCCTGCGGCGGTTCCCGGTGACCGGCGACGTGGAGTTGCTGAACCTCAACGAAGGGGACCAGGTGTACATCGGCGTGGATCCCGACAGCCCCGCCTTCCTGACCAACCCGTCGCAGGCGGGCCGCCGGCGCGGCCTGGTGTGCGTCTCCAACGCCTCCACCGCCAGCGCGGGGATCGGCCTGCAGAAGCGGGCCTTCGACTTCAGCCCCCGCGGCCTGGCCGGGTTGGAGAAACTGGACCCGGTCACGCGCAAGCTCCTCAACGAGGACGTGACCAAGCTCTCCGACCGGCTGAAGCAGATGTCCGAGCACGGCAGCGACGAAGAGGCGGTGATCGCCACCGACCTGCACTACTACTGCTCCAATCTGGATCCCGAGCGGATCCGGACCATCCTGCAGGCCCGCGGCATGGACCGCCTGGACATCGACTGCCGGGAGTTCCTCCACGCCAAGGTGTACGTCTCCATCGCCCCCGACATCCTGAAGGACTTCGAGGACTACCGGGTCTTCGTCACCATCCCCGGCCGCAACATCGTCAAGGCCCAGGTGGAGAAAGGGCAGAAGTACTTCATCGGGCCGTACGGCATGAAAGTGCTGGAGGCCACCGTCGACTCGAAGTATACCGCCCGGGTGGCCCTGGAATACGCCTCGGTGCCCTCCCTGTTCGGCTTGAAGAAGATCGTCCCGGCCTGCGTCCAGAGGGTGCTCCGCTGCCGCCGCTCCCAGAAGTACATGTTCACCCCCTGACCCGCGCCCCCAGACGATGGACCAAGCGAAAACCCTCCACCCGGTCGACTACCTCCGCATCTCCGTGACGGACCGCTGCCTTTTCCGCTGCGTCTACTGCATGCCGGCGGAGGGCGTGCCCGCGCTGCACCACGAGGACATCCTCCGCTACGAGGAGATCCTCCGCCTGGTGCGCGTCGCCGTCCGCCTGGGGGTGTCCAAGGTCCGGGTCACGGGCGGGGAACCACTGGTCCGGAAGGGCGTGGTGCCCTTCATCGGCCGCCTGGCCGCCGTCGAAGGCATCCGGGACGTCGGCCTGACCACCAACGGGGCGCTGCTGGAACCTTTCGCCGCCCCGCTGCGCGAGGCCGGACTGCGCCGGGTCAACGTGAGCCTCGACACCCTGCGGCCGGACCGCTTCCGGGACATCACCCGCGGCGGCGACCTCCGGCAGACCCTGGCCGGCATCGGCGCGGCTCTCCGGGAGGGCTTCTCGCCCGTCAAGATCAACGTGGTGGTGATGCGGGACCGCAACCTGGACGAAATCGGCGATTTCGTCGACTTCGCGGCGACGCGGGGGCTGCACGTCCGCTTCATCGAATGCATGCGCATCGGCGGGGCGGCGGAAGAATCGGGCAAGAACTTCGCCTCCAACACCGAGGTGATGCGCCTCGTCTCCGCCCGGGCCCGGCTCGTGCCCTGGACGGAATCCCTCCCCGGCATGACGGCCCGCATGTACCGCATCGACGGCACGCCGGGGCACGTGGGCTTCATCAGCCCGTTGTCCGAGCACTTCTGCGGCGAGTGCAACCGGCTCCGGCTCACCCCGGACGGGCAGCTCCGCCACTGCCTCCTGGACGACAGCGCGGAGGACCTGCGCGCCCTGCTGCGGAGCGGCGCGGACGACGACGCCATCCTGGCGGCCGTGCGCACCGCCGCGGCGCGCAAGCGCGACGTCGCCGCCGCCCGGGAGCCCGGGAACTGGCTGCGCGAGTGCCGGTCCAACATGTCCGGCATCGGCGGTTGACCACCATGTGGGAAGCGCTGGCCTCCGCCCTGCACCGCCTGGCCACCTTCGACCCCGACCTGTGGTCGGCGGTCGGCGTCTCGGTGCAGGTGAGCCTGGCCGCCCTGCTCCTGGCCGCCCTGGCTGGCATCCCCCTGGCCTACTTGCTGGCCGTCTTCGACTTCCCCGGGCGGCGGACCCTCCGGTCCGCCTTCGCGGCCATGCTGTCGGTTCCCACCGTGGTGGTCGGGCTGCTGGTCTTCGCCCTGCTCAGCCGGAACGGCCCGCTGGGCCCGCTCGACCTGCTCTTCTCCCCCACCGCCATGACCCTGGCGGAAGCCGTGCTGGTGCTCCCGCTCGTCGTCACCCTGATGGCCGCCGCCCTCGAGCAGGTCGACCGCCAGCTGGGCGAGGAACTGTGGAGCCTGGGCGTGCGGGGGACGCAGCGACTCGCCCTGACCCTCAACGAGGCCCGGGGCGCCCTGGCCGCCGCCCTCATCACCGGCCTGGGGCGAGCCCTCTCGGAAGTGGGCTGCGCCATGATGGTGGGCGGCAACATCCGCGGCTACACCCGCAACATAACGACCGCAATAGCGCTGGAAACTTCCATGGGGGAATTTTCCCTCAGCCTCGGCCTCGGCATGCTGCTGCTGGCCCTGGCCCTGGGCCTGAACGTGCTGGTGGGCCTCCTGGCGGAAAAGGGGAAGAAGCCATGGACATCGTCCTGAAGGATTTCCGGCTGCGCCGGGGCGAAGCCGAGCTGTTCCGCACCGACCTCCTCGGGCTGGAAGCCGGGTGCGCCGTGGCCATCCTCGGGGACAACGGCTCCGGGAAGACCACTTTCCTGCGCGCCCTGGCCGGCCTGGCCACCGAGTTTTCGGGGGAACTGTGCTACGGCGGGGAGCCCCGGGAAAGTATGTTCGCCCGCGGCAACCACCCGGACCGGGTGTTCCTGCTCCGCCAGGACCCGCGCCTGTTCCGCGGCACGGTGGCCGCCAACGTCCGCCTGTCCGCCCGGGCCCTGGGCCTGCACCCGGCGGAAGCGGCGGCCCGCTGCCGGGAAGCCCTGGAAGCCCTGGGCATCGCGCACCTGGCCACGCGCCGGGCCCGCGAGCTCTCCGTGGGGGAGAGCCGGCTGGCCGCCCTGGCCCGGGTCCTGTTCGCCCGGCCGGAGGTGCTGCTGCTGGACGAGCCCTTCGCCGGCGTCGACCCCGACGGCCGCGCCCGCATCGGGCAGGTCCTGCAAGCGCGCCGCGGCGACGCCCGGCTGTCGACGGTGTACACCACCCACCAGGACGGGGAGGCGCTGCTCCACGCCGGGCGCATCCTGCGCATCGAGGACGGGCGCCTGATTCCCTTCAATCCGGTCAACATCTTCCGGGGCGCCGCCGTCCACCGGGACGGGAACGCCTACTTCCTCACCGGGGACGTGGAACTGGAGATCCAGCCCGAGGGGTTGGCGCCGGCGGCCATCCACATCCCGCCCTCCGGCATCGCCCTGACCGCCCGTCCCGAGGACTCCAGCATGCGCAACCGGCTCCGGGGGCGCATCGTCTCCATCGCCCTCTCGGGCGCCCACGCCGACGTCACGCTGGACTGCGGCCTGCCGCTCACCGCCCGGATCTCCCTGCACTCGCTGCGGGAGCACGGCTGGGGCGTGGGCGACGAACTGTACGCCTGCTTCAAGACCCACGCCGTGCACCCCCTGTGACGAGAGCCCCCGGAAAATCCTGGAAAGAGGCCCAACGCAAGCACAAGCAGTTCACGAAATGCTCGTTTTCTGAATCAGTGGCCAAGGATGGACGTCCACCCCGTGGTTTGCGGTCGCGCTTTCTGGCTTTCGTTGCGCCCTGGCGGCCTTGCGCCTTGGCGTTGAAAATTCGGGAGGGAGATTTGCCGGCGGCCTGTTCTCGGCGATAGGCGCCTTGCGATGCAAGGCGCCCCCGAGGCCGGCAATCCGAGTTCGGGGTACGACTGGCTCGAAATCAGGGAACGGAGGTGCGCCTTGTGGCACAAGGCGCCTACAGCAGCCGGCGGCCTGGCGCTACCGGCCGGCGAAGAGCAGGATTCCCGAAGCCGTCGCGCCGAGCACGAAGACGACGCCGAGGAAGAGGGCCCACAGGGGCATCCGGGGGAACTGGTGCGGGTCGGGGGACAGGGCGTCCTGGCCCGCCCCGGCGTCCAGGCCGGCCGGGGCGCCGCAGACGACGCAGGCGCGCTGGCGCTTGCCGATGGGGGTGGTGCAATGCGGGCAGCAGGTCATGCGGCTTTCTTCCCTAGCGGAGGCTGATGGATTCCACTTCCATCAGGACGGGGGTGAAGTGGTGCCCCGTCTGGGCGTGGAAGAGCTTGCCCCGGAGAGCGACCGTCCGGCCCTTCAGGCTCTTGAATTGCTTCATCAGGGGAGGCGTGAGGACCAACTGGACGGTCTTGACGCCGGACTCCGGGTCGCCGAACTCGTCGCTGGGGTCGCCCGCCACCGAGACCGGTGTTTCCAGCGCCAGGGCCGGGAAGTCGTGGGGCTTCTCGTCCCAGGTGTCGGACGCGTCGGCCGTCGCGGTCACCAGCTTCCCTTCCAGGGAGCAGTCGGTGTTGTAGGTGAGGGGCCCCGCCCCGCCGGCCGGGCAGAAGCCGGCCAGGAAGAAGGCCGCGGCGAGCAGGGGCAGCAGGCGCCCCGGGCCCGAAAGAAATGTGCGTCTGGCGAAAAGATCCATTTCCCCCTCCTCGTTCATTCCGGGTTTCCGAACGCCCGCCCGGGCGTCACGCACAAACCGGCCCGAGCATAGACCGCGTGCGCCTCAATGTCAACTGTTTCAATATTACTGCAACTCGCCGCCGCCCGGGTTTCCGGACCTGGTTCCGACGGGGCCACCGCACCCGGATCACCGCCTCTTCCGGTCATGAAACCGGCAAAACCGAATTGACAAGGGCACCAGCCCGATGGAGAATGAAGAGGCATGCGTTCCCGCATGGAGTTTTGACCAGACAGTTCGGAAAGGGTGTGACCGCCTGCCGGGCGTCACAGGAACCCACGGTTGGTCGGGCCGCCATCCGGAGGCGATCCGTCTCCCGTGCCCCCACCGCACCGGACTCACAAACGGGTCGTCGTTACGGAGGTATCGTGCCCCTTTCGACCCGTTTGCGCAAGCCCCCCCGATTCCGCAAGCGCACGCAACGCGTGCCAGTGCGGTCACCCGTTCCTCCAGCGGTCCCCATCGAAGCCGACCGGGTCGTGATCGACATTGTCGGCCAGAACGCTACATTTTCCCGCCCCATCACTTCATCCCGCGGGTCGCGGCGCACGCCGCCAGGCCCTGCGATTCCAGGAGGTTCCCCATGTCTGCCGAACAGATTGCCGGTCTGGTCCTTCTCGCCGCTTTTTTGGGTTTCGTGTTTTTCCTGGCCAGGAACAGCAAGCAGAACGAGAAACGGGAAGCGGAAGATACCGCCCCCCCACCTGCCCCGGATTCCGTTTCGGAAGACGTCCCCGGCCCGAAGGAGCGCCCCGCGGGCAAGGCCAAGCGACGCCCATGAGCCTGACGGCAGTTCCCTCTTTCCACTTTTCCCAAAATACCGTGCAACCGGATAATATTTTGGTCGTATTTGACCTTTAGTCACTTTTGAGGGTCAGTCATGGACAGAAGGGATCGCAAAAAAGAAAACACCCGGAAAAGACTGCTGGAAGCCGCGTTGAGGATCTTCGCCGTCCAGGGCATCTACACCACGCGCATCGAGGACATCACCGAGGGCGCGGACATCGGCAAGGGCGCTTTCTACAATTATTTCGCGTCCAAGTCGGACCTCATCGCGGTCCTGCTGCACCAGGCCACCGAAAGGTTCTCGCAGGAACACCTCGCCGCCGCCCGCGCACTGCCCCCCGGGGCGGCCCGGATCCGGGCCATCGTGGAGGGACACCAGGCCTTCTGGGAAGCGTGCCCCGACTACGCCCTGCTGTTCCACCAGGCCCGGGGACTGCTCCTGCTGGAACCCGAATCGTCGACGGCCCTGCAGGCCGCCTTCCAGGATCACCTTCAGCGAGTCGCCGACCTTCTGCCCGACGGAGACGGCACGGCGAGCCAGCGGGCCGGGGAAGCGCTGCAAGCGGCGGCCGCCCTGGTCGGCCTCATCGCCGGGCACCGCTCGTTCGCCTTCGCCGCCGGCCTCCGCCTCGATCCCGAACTCACCTGGCGGATCGCCACCCGGGGCCTGGCCGGAAACGAGGATACGGAAAACCCCGCGCCGGGGAAGCCGGTCACCCAGGCACCGCCCCCCCGGTCTTGACAACCTGACGGGTGCGGCGTCGACGACGCTGCAGGACCAGTCGGATGGTCGGGCCGCCATCCGGACGCGCCCAGCACCGGTGCGGCAACGCGCCGGGCTTCCCCGCGGGGGCGACACGCCTCCGCGGCCGGGCGCTCATCCGGAGTGCGCCATGCCCAACCGCAGCAGCCACTACAACGACATCGGGCCGTGCATCCAGCCCCTTCGCCCGACAAGCTTCCCGAACGTCGAGCATCCGGAAAGACCGGCTCTTCCGGCCGCCTTGCGGCCGTCGATGCCCCGCGACCGGTCTCCCTTCTCCCCCCAACCCGAACCATAAGGAGGTCGTCATGTCCGATTTCTACCAGACCGGCATCGTCGCCACCCTGCACCGCCTCGTCGAGAAGGGCCACGAAGAACTGGAGCAGCAGCTGGCTATCTATTCCCGGCAGCGCCCAGTCGCCCTGGTCCTGCCCGCCCTCTTCCGGGAGTTCGAGGGCGCAGCCCTGCCGAAAATCATCGCCGAACTCAAGGAAGTCCCCTACCTGAAGCAGATCGTCGTCACCCTGGACGGGGCGGACCGGGAGCAGTACGACCACGCCCGGGCCATGCTGGACGGCATGCCGCAGGAGGTCCGGTTCGTCTGGAACAGCGGGCCCCGGGTGCAGCACCTGTACCAGAAGCTGCGGGAAAACGGCCTGCCCATCGGGGATAACGGCAAGGGCCGCTCCTGCTGGCTGGCCTACGGTTTCGTCCTGGCCGACTGCAAGTGCGAAGTCATCGCCCTGCACGACTGCGACGTGCTCACCTACGACCGGGAGTTGCTGGCCAGGCTCTGCTTTCCGGTCACCAACCCCAACATCAACTTCGAGTTCTGCAAGGGCTACTACGCCCGCGTGACCGACCGCATGCACGGCCGGGTGACCCGCCTGCTCATGACGCCCCTGATCCGCTCCTTGCAGAAGGTCCTCGGCCACCTGCCCTTCCTGGACTTCCTGGACAGCTTCCGCTATCCCCTGGCCGGCGAATTCGCCATGCGCGCCGACCTGGCCCGCGTCAACCGGATCCCCGGGGACTGGGGCCTCGAGGTGGGCGTGCTGGCCGAGGTGTTCCGCAACTGTTCCGTGAAGCGGGTCTGCCAGGCGGAACTGTGCCGGAGCTACGAGCACAAGCACCAGGCGCTTTCCCCCGAAGACCCCACCAAGGGGCTCATGAAGATGGCCGTGGACATCGCCAAGACCATCTTCCGGGTCCTCTCCGCCGATGGGGCGGTGTTGTCGGCGGGGCTCTTCCGCACGCTGCAGGTGACCTACATCCGGACGGCGGAGGACACCATCACCCGCTACCACGCCGACGCCCTCATCGACGGCCTGCTCTTCGACCGGCACGAGGAGGAGGTGGCGGTGGAAACCTTCGCCCGCAGCCTGCGCATCGCCAGCGAATCCTTCCTGGACGACCCGCTGGGGCAGCCGCTGTTCCCGAACTGGAACCGGATCACCTCGGCCCTGCCCGGATTCCTGGACGAATTGCGGGAAGCGGTGGAGGCGGACAATGGCCTTGAGTAACCAGCCGTGCCGTTTGACGGTCTTCACCGACCTGGACGGGACGCTGCTCGACGAGCGGACCTACTCCTTCGAAGCGGCCCGCCCCGCCCTGGCCGCCCTCCAGGACCGGGGGTGCCTGCTGGTGCCCTGCACCAGCAAGACCAACGAAGAAACCTTCCCGCTTCTGGACGAACTGGGAATCCGGGACCCTTTCATCGTCGAGAACGGCGGGGCCGTCTATATCCCCTCCGACTGGTACGGGCTGCCGTCCCCCGGCCAGGGCGACCGCCGGGACTGGATCCGGATGGAACTGGGAACCCCCTACCACCGGCTGACCGAATTCATCGAGCGCATGCGGGAGGAACAACAGATGACCATCGTCGGCTTTCACGACCTCTCGGCGGAAGAAATCGCCCGCGAGTGCGGCCTGACCCTCGCCCAGGCCCGCCGGGCCAAGGCCAGGGAGTACGACGAGCCTTTCTACATTCATCCGCCCAAAGGGGAAAAGCTCCAGACCCTGGTGAGCAAGGCAACCGAAGAGGGCCTGTCCGTCAGCCGTGGCGGCCGCTTCTTCCACCTGAGCGGAGGCAGCGACAAGGGGAAGGCGGTCCGGTTGCTGACCCGGATCGTCCAGTCGCGCGAAGGGGAAATGACCACCGTGGGGATCGGAGACAGCCCCAACGACATCCCCATGCTGGAAAACGTCGAAGTCCCGGTCATCGTCCAGCGCCCCGGCGGCGTGCACCACCCGGACCTGGTCCGTGCCGTACCGTGCGCCGTCCTCGCCGGAGGCGTCGGCCCGGCCGGCTGGAACGAGGCGGTCACCCGGGTCCTTCGGGACCTGGAACACCCATAAGGAGCAAAGCGCCATGCAAGCCGGAGCACCCCTTCCCCTGAACGCCCGCGAGCAGGTCGAGGAGATCGGGCACGCCGACATCGTCGTCGGAATCCCGAGCTACAACAATGCCGGGACCATCGGGCACGTGGTGCGGGCAATCAACGCCGGGCTGGCCAAGTATTTCCCCGATCGCCGGGGCATCCTGGTCAATTCCGACGGCGGATCCACCGACGGGACGCCGGAACTGGCCCGGAACGCTTCGGTCCACGACTACCAGGCCTTGTGCATCGCCCACCCGCTGTTCCCCATCCACCGGATCATCACCCCCTACCACGGGCTGCCGGGCAAGGGGAGCGCCATCCGCACCATCCTCGGCATCGCCCGGGAACTGGGCGCCAAGGCCTGCGCCGTGGTGGACGCCGACCTCCGGAGCATCACGCCCGAATGGATGGACCTCCTGCTCAGCCCCCTGCTGCGCGAGGGCTACGACTTCACCGCCCCCTACTACCACCGCCACAAGTACGACGGAACCATCACCAACAGCATCGTCTACCCCCTGACCCGGGCCCTGTACGGGCGGCGCGTGCGCCAGCCCATCGGCGGAGACTTCGGAATCTCGGGACGCCTGGCCGAGCACTTCCTGAAACAGGACGTCTGGCACACCGACGTGGCCCGGTTCGGCATCGACATCTGGATGACCACCACCGCCATCGCCGACGGCTTCCGGATCTGCCAGGCCTTTCTGGGGGCCAAGATCCACGACGCCAAGGACCCGGCCGCCGACCTGAGCGCCATGCTGACCCAGGTCGTGGGTTCCGTCTTCAGCCTCATGGACACGCACCATGCCCAATGGGCCACGATCAGGGGATCCCACCCGGTCCCCCTGTTCGGGTTCGAGCACGCCGTGGGCCTGGAACCGGTGGCGGTGAACACCGAGCGGATGATCGCCCGGTTCGCCGGCGCCCAGGCCGAAATGCGGAGCGTCTGGGAAATGATCCTCGCGCCTTCCACCCTGGCCGACATCATGGCTCTGCCGACCGGCCCCGGGGGCGATTTCCGCTACGCCGCGGACCTGTGGGTGCGGACGGTCGTCGACTTCGGCCTGGCCTACCATCAGGGCGCCATGGCCCGCCACCACATCCTGGCCGCCTTGACGCCCCTGTACCTGGCCCGCACCGCTTCGTTCGTCCGGGAAACCGCCGACTCCGACGCCCGGGCCGTCGAGGAGAACCTGGAAGACCTCTGTCTGCGGTTTGAAAAGACGAAGGCCCGTCTCCTGGAACAGTGGAACACCTCTGGAGGTATAGAGACATGAACAATTCCATCAAGGACGTCCTGCTGCTGACCTGGGACAATCTGCGCGACGGTTTCCTGGCCATCCTGCCGGGGCTTCTCGCCGCGCTGCTGATCTTCCTGGCCGGGTGGGTCGCGGCCTGGCTGGCCAACGCGGCGCTGCGGCTGGTCCTCCGGGCCACCCGGTTCGACCGGTTCTGCGCCAACGCCGGGTTCGCGCACATCCTGTCCTGTTCCGACATCCGCACCCGCCCCTCCGACCTCGCGGGCCGCGCGGTGTTCTGGCTCGTGTTCCTGCTGTTCACGGCGGCCGGCCTGCGCGCCACCGGCATCGAGGCCTTCCGGAAGTTCTTCACCGAACTGGTCCTGTACTTGCCCAATGTGGGCTCGGCCCTGCTGATCCTGCTCCTCGGGGCGCTCGCCGGGTCCTTCCTGTCCCGCGCCGCCCTGCTGGCCGCCGTCAACTCGGGCATCCCCTCTCCCGGCGTCATCAGCCTCGTGGTAAAATGGCTCGTCACCATTCTTTCGTTCGCCATGGCCCTCGAGCAACTGAAGATCGCCAGCAGCATCGTCACCGCGGCCTTCACCATCTCCTTCGGGGCGGTCATGCTGGGCCTGGCCATCGCGTTCGGGCTGGGCGGGCGGGACGTGGCCCGGCGGGTGCTGGAGAAGAGCCTCGAAGTGAAAAAGGAGCAGGAACCGGACACCCTGTCCCACCTGTAAAGGAGGATCATGAACGTACAGGACCGCTTGTCGGCCATGCTGGGGGTCGCCCCCGCCTCCCGGGTGCCTTCCCTGGTCGAACTGTACCAGGCCACCGAGCGGCACCCGGCCGCCTACTGGCTGCAGCTGGCCATCGCCGCGGGGATCGCCCACCTCGGGCTGGTGCTCAACTCCACGGGCGTGGTGATCGGCGCCATGCTCGTCTCCCCCCTCATGACCCCCATCGTGCAGGTGGGGGTCTCCTTCAGCATCGGGCACCCCTTCCTGACGGCCCGGGCCGCCCTGCGCACAGCCAAGAGCATCGTCTTCGTCGTCGGCCTGGCGGCGCTGATGACGCGCCTGCTCCCCTTCCAGGAAGTCACCGCCGAGATCCTGGCCCGCACCCAGCCCACGGCCCTGGACCTGGCCGTGGCCCTCTTCTGCGGGTTGGCGGCCGCCTTCACCACCGCCCGCAACGCCAACGACGTCTTCACCGCCGCGGCGGGCACGGCCATCGCCATCTCCCTCGTCCCGCCCCTGTGCGTGGCCGGCTTCGGTATCGGCACCGCCAACACCGCCGTAGCCACTGGTTCGCTGCTGCTCTTCACGGCCAACCTCTCGGCCATCATCCTGGTCACCGACGTCTTCTTCCTCGCCCTCGGCTTCGGGCGCGCCCACTCCGGGCAAATGGAGTCGGAGGCCCTCAAGGAAGAGGACCGGAACACCCGGCTGTACCGGTTTTTCCGCTCCCCCGGCCCCGCGCGGGTCCTGACCCGCTGGCACCACCTGCGGCTGATCCTCCCCCTGCTGTTCGTCGGCATCGTCGCCTTCCCGCTCGGCGTGGCCCTGGAGCGGGTCACCTGGGAAGTCAACACCCGGAAACGGGTGGCCGTCATCCTGGACGAATTCGAGAAAGCCAACCGCGTCGTGCGGCGGCAGAGCACGGTGAGCCACGGCGCCGTCAGCGTGCGGTTGACGGTGGTCGGCTCGCCGGCCCGGGAAGCGGCCCTGCGCGAGGACCTCCGCAAGCGCCTGGCCACGGCGGCCGGCTGCCAGCCGAGCCTCGCCCTGGAGGTGGTGCCCTCCTCGGAGTTCATGAACCGGACCATCCGGCAGTCCAGCGAACAGCTCAACCGGCAGTTGGCGGAACTCCGCTACGGAACCGGCGGGAACGGGAACGACGCCCCGGGCGCGGTTTCCTCGGCAACGCCCTTCACCGCCGTCGAGGCCGCCGCGCGCGAACGTTGCCGGGCCTTTTTCGCCTGGCTCCGGGAAACGGACCCCGCCGCGGGCTGGATCGGCTGGACGCTGAGCATCCGCGAGGAGGGGCCGGTCCTGGCCCTGCGCCGGCTGGCCGCGCCCACCGCCCCCCCCGCCGACGCGGCGCTGCTGGCCGCCGTCTTCGCACGCGAGACCGGACTGCCGGTGACGCTGCAGGAAGAGCGTTTCCCGGCCGAGGTCTTCGTTTCCACAAAGCCCCTGTCCGACGCCGCGGACCTGGAGAAGGGGCTGCGCCTGTTCGACAGCATCCCGGAGCGCAAGGCCCTGCACGTGCGGCTCGAGCTGCGGGACCCCGCCGGGGCCCGCGGCGCCGCGGCCCGGCGGGCCTGGACCCGGGCCAACGAAGGGCTGGCCCGGCGGGTGCAGGAGCGCGTGAGCGCCGCGAACCTGGAAATCGTGACGGACAGCCCCCGCTGGGCCCTCACCCTCTCCGCCGGCCACCCGGTGCGGCAGGCCAAGGAAGAAGATTCACAATGAAACAATTCACTTTCACGAAAACCATCGCCAGCCTGGCCCTCGCGGCCTGGGCCACCACCTTCGCCATGGCCGGCGGCGGAGGCACCCACGGCGACCCCACGGCGCAGTACGCCCTGGTTCTGACCGCCATCCTCGTGGCCGCCAAGCTGGGCGGTGAAGCGGCAGTGCGACTGGGCCAGCCGGCCGTATTGGGCGAACTGCTGGCGGGCGTCCTGCTCGGCAATCTCCACCACTGTGGCGTCAGGATCTTCGAACCCATGAAAACCGACCCCTTCGTGGCCGTCCTGGCCGGGCTGGGCGTCCTCCTCCTGCTGTTCGAGGTGGGGCTGGAATCCACCGTGAAGGAGATGATGTCGGTGGGGTGGCCCGCCCTGGCCGTGGCGATCCTGGGCGTGGCGGCCCCCATGGGGCTGGGCTGGCTGGTCGGGGCCGTGTTCCTCCCCCAGGCCAGCATGTACCTCCACCTCTTCCTCGGGGCCACCCTCTGCGCCACCAGCGTGGGGATCACCGCCCGGGTGCTCAAGGACCTGGACTGGTCGCGCCGCATCGAGTCCCGCCTGATCCTCGGGGCCGCCGTCATCGACGACGTGCTGGGCCTGGTGGTGCTCTCGGTGACCACCGGCTTCATCCTGGCGGCCGGTTCGGGCGCTGCCCCGTCGGTCTGGGCGGTGAGCTGGATCGGCTTGAAATCCCTGCTCTTCCTGGGCGGGGCCATCGTCCTCGGCTCGCTCCTGGCCCCCCGCTTCCTGGCGGCGGCCTCGCGGCTCAAGAGCCGGGGCGTGCTGCTGGCGGCGGGCCTGGCCATCTGCTTCGTCTTCTCCTGGGCCGCGGACGCCGCCGGACTGGCGGCCATCGTCGGCGCCTTCGCCGCCGGGCTGATCCTGGAGGAGTCGCAGTACGAGCGGTTCATCGAACGCGGAGAGCGCTCCCTGGAGGACCTGGTGCACCCCCTGTCCCTGTTCCTGGTGCCGGTCTTCTTCGTGCTCATGGGGCTGCACACCGATCTGGCCGCCTTCGGCGACCCGCGCGTGCTCGGCCTGGCCGGGGCCCTCTGCGTGGCTGCCGTCCTGGGCAAACAGGCCTGCGCCCTGGGCGTGTGGGGCCGGGGCATCGACCGCCTGACGGTGGGCCTGGGCATGATCCCCCGGGGCGAGGTGGGCCTCATCTTCGCCAACGTCGGGCTCACCCTGTCGGTGGACGGGGCCCACCTGGTCTCGCCCGCCGTCTACTCCGCCATCGTGGTCATGGTCATCGTCACCACCCTGCTCACCCCGCCCGCCCTGGCCTGGCGCATCCGGCGGCTGCGGACAGAACGATGAAGAGGAGGAGCGCGTCATGATGGCTCCGGAAGGCATTCCGGGAGAAAACCGAGCCGACCCCCTGGACTGGGTCCGGCACGCCGTCTTCTACCAGATCTTCCCCGACCGCTTCGCCCGCGGCCGCCAAGCCCGGGCCCGCGCCGGACGCTTCGAGGCGTGGGAGGCCCCGCCGACCCGCCACGGGTACAAGGGCGGCGACCTGTGGGGCGTGCGGGAGCGGCTCGACTACCTGCAGAACCTGGGCGTCACCGCCCTGTACCTGAACCCCATCTTCCAATCCGCCGCCAACCACCGCTACCACACCTGCGACTACTACCGGGTCGACCCGCTGCTGGGGGGCGACGAAGCCTTCGCCGCCCTGCGGGACGACGCCCACGCCCGGGGGATGAAGATCGTGCTCGACGGCGTCTTCAACCACTCCGGCCGGGGCTTCTTCCCCTTCCACGACATCCTGGAGAACGGCCCCGCCTCGCCCTGGCTGGACTGGTACGAAATCAGCCGCTTCCCCCTGGGGGCCTACGTCCGGCGCCGGCCGGCCAACTACCGCTGCTGGTACGGGCTGAAGGCCCTGCCCCGTTTCAACCACGGCAACCCCGAGGTCCGCGAGTACCTCCTGCGGGTGGGGGAGCACTGGATCCGCCAGGGCATCGACGGCTGGCGGCTGGACGTGCCCGGCGAGATCACGGAGCCGGGCTTCTGGGAGGAGTTCCGCCAGCGGGTCAAGGCCCTCAACCCGGCGGCCTACCTGGTGGGGGAAATCTGGGACGGGCCTGGCGCGTGGCTGCAGGGGGACCGCTTCGACGGGGTCATGAACTACCCCCTGGCCGTGGCCACCCTGGCCTTCGCCGGCGGGGAGCGCATCGACCGGCGGCTGGCCGGCAACCCGCAGTTCCGGCCCTGCCCGCCGCTGTCCGCCCCGCAGTACGCCCGGCGCCTGGAGGAGCTGCTGGAAGGCTGCCCCGGCAACACCCGCTTCACCCAGCTCAACCTGCTGGGCAGCCACGACACGCCCCGGCTCCTGACCCTGGTGAAGGGGGACCGCCCGCGGGCCGCCCTGGCCGCCTTCCTCCTCTTCACCCTGCCGGGCGCGCCCTGCGTGTACTACGGCGACGAGGTGGGCCTGGGCGGGCGGAAGGACCCGGACTGCCGCCGCGGCTTCCCGGACCCGGCCGCCTGGGACCAGGGGCTTTTCCAGACCTTCCGGGAGCTCATCGCCCTGCGCCGGTCCCGGCCGGCCCTGCGGACCGGTTCCTTCCGGACCCTGCACGCCGAAGGCCGCCTGTTCGTCTTCGAGCGGGAACTGGCCGGCGAACGGGTCGTCGCCGCCGTCAACGCCGGAAATACTCCCGTTGTGGCCACCCTTTCCCAAACAACCGGGAGCCTTCTTCCAGAGCGATGCCTTTTCGGCATCGGGAATTGGAAGCATAACGGAGCCCACACTTCGACCCTTCGCCTCTCGGAGCTCAGTTGCGTTCTCTATTCCAATGGATCTGCTCGTTTTTTATAAGAGAACCTGGATCTTGACATGAGCGAACTCGATTGGCTCGTGCTCGGCTGTTATGTCTTCCTGATGCTGGGGATGGGATATTTCATCGGGCGCAAGCAGATCAGTCAGAAAGATTACTACCTGGCTGGCGAATCCATGGCCTGGTGGAAGGTGGGGCTTTCGCTGGTGGCCAACCAGGTCAGCGCCATAAGCCTGATCGGTGCCCCCGCGTTCATCGCCTTGAAATCGGGGGGTGGCTTGAAGTGGCTGCAGTATGAAATGGCAGTGCCCTTAGCCATGAGCCTGATCATCACCTTACTTGTTCCGGTTTTCTGGAAAACCCGCGGGTTGACAATCTATGAAAACCTGGAACACCGTTTCGGTCAAGCCACCCGCATGCTTATCAGTTTTTTATTCCTTGTCAGCCGGTCCCTCGGCGCCGGCATAGCCCTGTTGGCCACCGCTTATGTGACAGCCGTCTGCCTGGGGCTCGGCCTGGAACGGACCATCCTGCTCATTGGCTTCGTCTCCATAGCGTACACGGTATGGGGAGGCATTCGGGCCGACATTCTGACGGACATCGTGCAGCTCGCCATCCTCTGGGGCAGTTCGCTCGTTTGTATCGGGTTACTGCTTCAACGGTTGCCGGAAGGTCTATCCTCCATTCAAAGAAACGCCGAAAGGATCAAGATCTTTGATTGGACGTCCTCAGGATTGCTCGATGGAAATACTTACTCTTTCTGGCCAATGCTGCTAGGCGGTGTGTTTCTGTACTTCTCTTACTATGGTTGCGATCAATCACAAGCCCAACGCCTGTTGGCGACCTCGGGCCCCAAAGAGTCTTCGCGCGCTCTGATCCTGAATGGAATGCTACGGTTCCCGTTGGTCCTGACCTACTGTACAGTAGGCCTTTTAATGATTCCTTTCCTTGAGTCACACCCCTCTTTTCTGATCAAAGTGCAACAAAAGCCGCCAGATTTCCTGATGCCGGAATTTTTTCTGAATTTTGTGCCGTCGGGATTCGTGGGCATCATGGTGGCGGGGGTTTTCGCCGCTTCCATGTCCTCGATTGATTCGGCCGTCAATTCACTCAGCGCGGCCACCTGGAACGATTTTCTGGTGAACCTGTTCCCCCGCTTGACGACGATTGGCAACCGTCGGAAAATCAGGCTTTCTCGAGGGATCGCCACCTTCTGGGGAATGGTGTGCATGCTATTTGCCCTTTGGCTGTGCAATGGCCACGACACGGTGATCGAGTTGGTCAACAAAGCCGGCTCAGCCTTCTATGGACCCGTGGCCGGAGTCTTTTGTTTGGGGATACTCTGTAGGCGCGCCGGCCAAACTAGTGCCATTGCCGGCTTGTTGGCCGGAGTATTTTTCAATGTCTCCCTTTGGGCCTTTTTCCAGTCCCAAGTGTCTTGGATGTGGTGGAACTTGTCGGGATTTGCCGGGTGTGTGGCCGTCGCCTGGCTCGTTTCGATCCCTTTCCCCGCGCCCGTAAAACTCTCCACCAAAGAAACAAGATCCGGGATCGGGGGCGTGAGGCTTCTAACAGCCTGGTTCCTGTTGATTCTGGTGATTTGCTTGCTGATCGAGCGCAGCCTCAGCCAATTTGTTGAATGAAATGTCTCCCGGGGAAACAGCCGTCGTCGGCAAGAGGAACATGGCCCTAGTTTTTTCATCGAGGCCGCTTGCGGGCGCGACGGGAGGGAAGGATTTTCCGGAACTGTGTCAGAAGCGTGATGAGGCTGCCTTTCCGCGGTTGGAACGCGGGGGTGAGTTGGTCCATTTCTTTTCCGACCTCCACCCGGATCGACTCCGACTTTCGCAAGGAAAGAATCTGTGATGGGTAGACGCTCCGGTGGCCGGTCATCAGAAAGCTGATGACGCAGGCGCCGGCAGCATAGGGGGCGATGGCCGGGCCGAACAGTTCCACGGCCATGATGCTGGCGGACAGGGGGGTGTTGGCCGCCCCGCCCAGCAGGCTGACGAACCCGATGGCGGCGAAGGTGGCGACATCCTGCCCGAGCAGGCTGCCGAACAGGGAACCCGCGGTGGCGCCGATGAAGAAGATGGGGGTGACGATGCCCCCGCTGCCCCCGAAAGACAGGGTGACGCTGGTGAAGCCTATCTTGGCCAGGAAAGCGTACCAGGGCACGGCCGCCCCGGACAGGGCGCTCTGGATGGTGTCCAGCCCGAGCCCGAGGTAGCGGGGAGAGAGCAGGAGAGCCCCCCCGACTAGAACCAGGCCGCCCAGGACACCCAGCATCGGCGTCCAGACCGGAATCCGCCTGGCCACCTTCTCCCCGTAATGCAGGGCCTTGATGAGCAGGATCGAGCAAAGCCCGAAGAACAGGCCCGCCAGGAGCACCTTGAGGAAGAACACCTCGCTGAACACCGGCACGAAGCGCAGCCGGTGGGAGAAATAGGTGATTCCCAGCAACTGGGTGATGTGGAAGCTGGTGATCCCGGCGATGAAGGAGGGCAGCAGGCTTTCGTAGAACAGGCTGCCGGCGAAGAGCACCTCCATGCCGAAGATGGCCCCGGAGATGGGCGTGCCGAACACCGAGGCGAAGCCGGCGCTGATCCCGCAGATGGCCAGCTTGCGCCGGTCTCGGTTGTCGAAGCGCAGGAGGTCGGCGAACAGGGAAGCCAGCCCGGCGCCGATCTGGGCGCAGGGCCCTTCCTTCCCGGCCGACCCGCCGGTGGCCAGGGTGACGACGGTGGCCGCCAGCTTCACCGGGACCACGGCGGCGGGGATGCGTCCGGCTTTCTTGTGGAAGGCTTCGATCACCTTCTCGGTGCCGTGACCCTGGGCCTGGGGCGCCAGGTACCGGACCGCCGCCGCGCTCAGGAAGAGGGAGACGGGCAGCACGAGGAAATAGTGGGGCCAGACCTGGGCCGTCCGGACCCCCCAGTCCAGCAGCCGCAGGAAGACGGTCGTGGAGCACCCGACGATGGCCCCCACGACGGTGGCCAGCACCACCCACTTGAGAACGCTGACGAAAAGGACCGTTTCTTCCTGGAACGTGGCCGGGAGGGCCCGCCTCCGTCTGGGCTCCTTGCTTTCCATGGATTCCTCGCCGGGCAGTGGAACGTGGGGAAAGGGTCGCCCCGCCGAGACGGCGGCGCGGCCTTTCCCGAAACGACATTATACCCCCGGCCGCCCGCCGGATGGCGAAAAGTTCGTCCGCCCTTTCCCGGGTTCCCGCTTGACTCGGGGCGCGAGGACGCCTATGTTCGGGCCACGGACACCGACGAACGGATTTCGCGGCGCCGGTCGTCCGGTTCCCCCAGGAGGCAGAATCCCATGAATCAGGCGAACAGGCAGAACCGGCACCGTCTCCTCATCCTGGTCCGGCTGACGTGCTGGATCGCGCTCCCGGCCTTCGCCGGCCTGGTCGCGGGCCAGGCGCCGGAAAAGCCCGCCACCGGCTTCGCCGGGGACTGGGAGACTTCCTACGGCCCCATGACCCTCAGCCAGAACGGCGACCGCGTCCAGGGCGCCTACCTCTTCGGCGGGGCCCGCTGCCCGCTGGAGGGCCGGGTCGACGGCGGCCGCCTGGCCTTCACCTACCACGAGCCCTCGGTGACGGGCCAGGGCTGGTTCGAACTCTCGGCCGACGGGCTGTCCTTCTCCGGCCAGTGGCGGGCGCAGAAGACGGACCCCTGGCAGCCCTGGACGGGGCGCCGCAGCGGGCGCGCGGCCCGGGGCCGCTCGCCCTTCGCCGGGCTGTGGGGCAGCCGCTACGGCCGCATCCGCCTGGTGGCCGACGGCCCGGCCGTCCGCGGCTGCTACGCCGCCCCCGACGGGTCGTCCCCCGAAGGCACCCTGGAGGGCGCCGTGAGCCAGGGGCGGCTGACCTTCCGCTACCGGGAGGAGAGCGCCCGGGGAGAGGGCTGGTTCGAGCTGTCCGCCGACGGGCAGAGCTTCACCGGCCAGTGGCGGGCCTCGGGCGCCGAGGCCTGGCAGGAGTGGAACGGCACGCGGGTGAAGCCGGAAGCCGGGCGGAAGTGGCTGGTGGTCATCGAGGCGTACTGGGAACCCCGCCTGGGCGAGCGCGAATACAGCTTCGGCAGCATGCTGAAGACGTATTTCACGCGCACGCCGGCGGTGCGCGTCCGGCACCGCTTCTTCCGCGACGAGGCCGACCTGCGCTGCTGGCTGAAGGAGGTCGCCTTCCTCCCCGAGCCGGCGGTGGTGGTCGTCTCCAGCCACGGCCAGGCGGAGGGCATCCCGGCGGCCGGGTCCGTCATCGGGCCGGCGGCTTTCGCCGAAAGCCTCCGCTACGCCGACAACGTGCAACTGCTGCACTTCGCCTCCTGCCTGACCCTCGGCGGGCGCTTCGGGCCCGACCTCCTGACCCGGCAGGACAAGGCGGTCTCCTACCCCCTGTCGGGCTACGCCACCTCGGTGGACTGGGGCGCCAGCGCCGTGTTGGAGTTCCTCTACTACGACCTGATCCTGGCCCGGGACCTCGCCCCCGAGGAGGCCTTCCAACAACTGAAGCCCCTGGCGCCCTTCTCCGGCGACGCCCCGGTCCCCGGCGCTCCCTTCGCCTCCCTCGGCTTCCGGTTCCTGCCGGCCGCGGCCCGCTAGCGCGGCCCCTTTTTGCAACCGCGGCCGCCGCCGGGCATCGGCCTTAACGTGCCGCCCGCATGGCCGGGCCGGCGGAGGACCCCATGTGGAAGTGGCTGGCCCGAACCTACCGCGAAGCGTACGCCGGACTCCCCCCCATGGCCTGGATTCTGGCTTTGGTGGAATTCATCAACCGCAGCGGAACCATGGTCCTCTTCTTCCTGGTGCTCTACATGGTCCACCACCTGGGCTTCTCCACCACGGCCGCGGGGACGGCCATGAGCGCCTACGGCCTCGGCTCCATGGTGGGCGCCTACGGCGGGGGGCGGCTCTGCGACCGCCTGGGGGCCAACCGCGTACAGTGGTGGAGCCTGTTCCTCGGCGGCCTCGGCTTCTTCGCCCTGAGCTTCGTCACCGGCTACGGGCTGATGTGCGCCGCCCTCTTCGTGCAGGGGGCCCTGGCCGACGCCCTCCATCCGGCCAACGGCGTGGCCATGACCCGGGCCTGCCCGCCGGAGATCCTCCCCCGGGGCTTCGCCCTCAACCGGCTGGCCGTCAACCTCGGCGTCACCATCGGCCCGGTGGCGGGCGGCTTCCTGGCGGTCTACGACTACCGCTACCTGTTCTGGGTCGACGGGTTCACGTCCCTGGCGGCGGCGGCCACCCTGGCCGGTTTCCTGCGCCGCGACCCGCCCGCCCCGCCCTCCCGCGAGAGCGCCTCCTCGCGCTCGCCCTGGCGGGACCGGCCCTTCCTCGCCCTGATGGGGCTCACCCTCATGATCGGCCTGATCTTCTCGCAGATCCTCAGCACCTTCCCGCTCTACCTCAACCGGGTGTACGGGCTGCGGGAAAACGGCATCGGCTGGGTGATCGCCGTCAACACCGTCTTCCTGCTGATCTTCGAGATGGTGGTGACCCACCGCCTGTCCGGGGTGAAGCCCACGCGCATCCTGGCCCTGGGCAGCCTGTTCTTCGGGGCAGGCTTCGTCCTCATGCCCCTGGGCACCGGTTTCGCCTTCGCGGCCCTGACGGTGCTGGTCTGGACCATCGGCGAGATGGTCTGCATGCCCACCCTGACCACCGTGGTGGTCCGGCAGGCCGGGGAAAACGACCAGGGAAAGTACATGGGCGCCTTCAGCCTCTCCTTCACCCTGGCCGCCATCGTGGGCCCCACCGCGGGCACGAGCGTCTACTCCGCCTGGGGCGGCGACGCCGTTTGGTATGCGGTGGGGGTGCTCTCGGTCCTGATCTCCGTCGGCTTCTCGCTCTGGCCGGCCCGGGAAAGCGCCGCCGGGGCGGATGCCGTCTCCCCGGCGTGACGAAGACCGGGGGACCAGGGGACGGCGGGACGCCGGCGATCCTCGTGCGTTCGCGGCCGATCGGCAACACAAAGATCAAGACGGCCACGAAGGGGAGACCGGGCCTTTTGCCCGGAGGGCATCCATGACCATAGCCAGGACCGTCTTCCCGCTTTCGGTTGCCCGGAGGGCATTCATGGCCATCTGGACCGTGCCGGTTGGGCAGTTGATTCCCTACGGGAAACGGGCGGTTCTGCCTTTCGAACGGGCTATGGACCTGAATTCCCTACGGGAAAAGGAGTTGACGGCGCCTGGAAGGGCATCCAGACCCATCGCCTGCCGGCCGGGAACATGGATGGAGAGGATGGGGAGGATGAGGGCGCTCGCCCCGTCATCTGGTCCTTCCCGCACAGCGCCGGCAAACCCGGGAGGCCAGCGCCGCCCGGGAGTGCGGCGCGGAGACCGCCGGAGCGACCCCGACCGCCGGCATCCTGCCGGCATCCGCACCAAGGGACGATTCGTTGCCACGAGCCGGCTGGAAGCCGGCGGTCCACCGATGCGCGGATCCGCCATTCCCGTGCGCCCTCCCGGCAATCAACTACAACCTTCCTGCCTCCCGTGTCTCCCCTATCCATCCATTTTATTGTTTTCGTGTGATTCGTGACTTCGTGTTTTCACCTTCCGGCGCGTCTTCGCGCGATCCCTATTCGAACAACTGGAAGGCGTCCACCAGGTCCAGGTAGACCCCGTCGAAGCCGGCGGCCAGGATCCGCGGCAGGAACCCGTCCGGCTCGTCCAGCAGGATGGACTGCCACGCCGGGTCCCAGTACTTCACCGTGTAGTTCCCCGGCCAGTCGGGATTTTCCCCCAGCAGCCAGGGGGGCGGGTCCGACGTCCAGGAAGGCTGCCAGTACCAACGGTAGTCCTCGGCCTCGCCGATGCAGAAGTAGGCCAGCACCCGCCGCCGTCCCCCGCCGGGCTTGGTCTTCAGGGACTGCACCTCGGCGGCGGTGAGGAAAGTGCCGTCGTTGAAGAGGGTGTCCACCACCAGGAGGTCGTGCCGGGCGGAACGGAGCGCGGCCAGGAAGGCGTTCCGGTCGTCGTCCCAGGCCGACGGGTTGATGAGGTAGAGGAAGTTCCGGGCCCCGGCCAGGGAAGTGACATCCTCCGCATTGACGTGGCTGGGTTCGGCCGGGTAGGCGGGGATGTCGTCCAGTTCCCGGTGGTCGGCGGCGAAGGCGATGTAGCCGCGCGACTCGTTCCAGGCGTAGCTGTTGTCCATGAAGGAACGGGTGCGGCAGTAGTCGATGACCAGCGCCTGGACCCCGTGGGCCTCGCCCACGTCCAGCAGCCCCGCCCAGGCGGCCGACACCTCGGGCGGCGTGGCCTCGTCGTCGGCGTCGTAGCCGTACCAGAGGTCCTCGCGCCCGGTCCCGTCGATGGCGACCAGGTAGCCGGCCACCGGCACCCCGGCCCCGTCGCCCGAAAACGTGAACAGTTCCTGCCCGTTCTGCGGCACCACGTGAAAGCCCGGCCCGCCCCCCCTACCCAGGGCGCTGACGCGGCGCACCAGCCACCGCATCTCGTCCCGGTAGCCGACCGCCCCCCCCGCCTTGCGCTGCAGGAGCACCAGGTCGGCGGCGTTGCGGAAGGAATCGCTGTCCAGGTCCCCCGGGTCCGGCGTCCCGGCCTCGTCGGTGCGGTTGCCGGCCAGCCAGGCGGCCAGCCGGGACCGGTCGGCCCCATCGGCCCGCCCGTCGCCGTCGAGGTCCCCCAGCACCCCGGACGCCGGCAGGAACCCGGTCGCCAGCCAGAGACAGCCCGCCACCGCCCACCGCCGCCACTTCCCCGGTCTCCCATACGTTTTCATGGCTGCACCCTATTGACGACAACCCCGTCGATCTTTCGTGTCCTCAGTGCTTTCGTGGTCAATCCCTCCGATCGCCCGGCGGGTCAGCCGATGGTCAGCCGATGGCCCGCCGCAGGAGCACCAGGTCGCGGGCATCCGTGCGGCCGTCGCCGTTCATGTCGGAACGGGAAAACGGCGCCGGGAACGGGTTCGCCCGGCCGTCCAGCAGACTCCCCAGCCACTGGGCCAGCAGGACGGCGTCCGGCGAGCTCAGGCGGCCGTCGTTGTTGAGGTCGCCCAGCAGCGGTCCGGTGCTCGACGACCAGGTCCCCACCGCCAGGGTGGCCGAGCGCGCGGGCAGTTCGAGGGAGAGCGCCGTGGCAGAGGAGGCGGTGGCCGTGCCGGCCGCCGCCAGCCGGGAGGAACTGCTGAAACGATAGAGCCGGAAGGAGGAGCCGATGCTTCCCGTGACGGCGAGGTCGGCCCGCCGGGCCACCGTGTCCTTGTTGAACAGGAGCAGGTACAGGTGGCCGCCGTCCCGGATGGCGTAGGCCCCCACGGCGTTTACGTCGGCGCTGACGGCCCGGACGCTCTCCCCTTCCACGCGGCCGCCCGCCCCGTCGTAGTTCAGGTAGAGGGAGAAGGCGTCCTCGCCCCGGGTGTGCGGCTCGGGCGCGGTCCAGCGGGTGGCCAGGTCCACCCCTTCCCGGGCGAAGACCGCCAAGGCTTCCGCCTCGGCCAACACCGCGCTGGGCACGTTGTCGCAGTCGTCCGGCCCGAAGGCGTATTCCGTGATGGCCAGGCCCGTGCCGGCGGGGGCGTAGGCCTGGACCCAGGCCCGCATGCGCGGGATCAGGCGGACCGCCGTGCCGATCCACGACTCGTCCACGTAGTCCGGGTCGTACAGGCCCTTGACGGAGCGCAGGCGGACGTCGGCATAGGCCTCCCCGCCCTGGTACACGCCGCTGGCCTGGGGGTAGAAGTGCACGTCCAGGTAGTCCACCAGGCGGACCCCCGTGGACTGGTAGTGGGCCTTGACCTGGGAGAGGTACCAGGGGATGAACTCCAGACCGCCGTGGGCCGCCTGGTCGGCGCCGGTATAGCAGCCGTCGGCGGCGGAGTGGAAGTAGGCGCACCAGCCCCACACCACGGGCCCCAGGAGCTTCACCCCGGGGTCGGCGGCCTTGAGGGCCCCCGCGTAGGCCAGGGTCCGGCTCCAGATCTCGTCGTAGGTGACCGCGTCCGGGTGCACGTCGCGGTGGGTGGAATTCCACAGCATGGGCTCGTTGTCCAGGTCCAGGTACCGCACGCCCCCCGCGGAAGCCGAACCCGTCCGCGCCGTCATATGGGCCTTCCAGCGGCCGACGAAGTCCGGCCCGATGGTCCGCGACGTGTCGGTGGGGTCGTTGCCCGTGATGTCCGTCCCGTCGGGGCGCTTGCCGTTCCCGGCGTCGGAGTTGCACCAGGAGGCCCAGCCCGAGACGGTGCACTCGGTCTCCTGCTGGGCGCCGTACTTGGCCACGGAAAAACCCCACCGGCGCTGCCGGTCGCGGGCGGTCCAGCCGATGAGCGGCACGGTGACCAGCGGTTGGGCCCCCGCGGCCCGGGTGCTGTCGATGAAGCGGTCGGCATCGGACCCGTCGGGCAGCTGTTCGGGGTGGTCGTTGTCGTGGGGGTAGGAGAAGAAGAACCAGTCCGAGCCGCGGTTGTCGGCGTCGTCCTCCCAGGAGTAGCGGGTGGTGCTGTTGCCGCCCCAGCGCCGGAGGGGGTAGCCCATCTCGGCGCAGCGCGCGTCGTCCCCGAAGTTGACGCCGTAGATGAGGGGACTGACGGCGCGGCGGTCGGCGGAGGGGTCCACCTGCACCGCCACCGGGCTGCCCGTCGGGGGCGGCCCGGACCGCTCGAGGAAAACGACGTCGTCCACGTAGGCCGTGCCCTGGTCGGTGCCCGAGCCGTCCATGAACCAGAGGCCGTCGAAGTTTCCCGTCACGCCCAGCGAGGCGAAGGTCACCGTGGCCGCGGCCCACGCGCCCGCGGGCACAGTGCCCCCGGGCAGAAGCCCCCCGACGTCCACGCTGCCCACCGGGGAACCGCCCAGGCAGAGGGCCAGGGTGATCTTCTGCCCGCCGCTGCTGCCGCCGTGGACCCAGAACCGCAGGCGGTCGTACTGGGAATAGCTGATTCCCCCGTCCCGGTGGAAGAAGATCCCGCTCCAGTTGTCCGGCTCGAAGGAGATGGCGCTGCTCCCGGCATGGACCACGGACGCCTGGGCCAGGTTGTGGGTGGCCCAGGACCAGTCCTGGAAACTGTTCCGCAGCGCGTCGTCGTAGACGGTCAGGTCGGCGGCCGGAGCGTGGAAGCCCGCGGCCGCGCCCGCCAGGCAGAGCAGCACGCCCCACAGCCAGCCCGCCAGCGGTCGTCGAAATGAGCGGTGCTTCCCCATGCTTCGGCTCCGTCGAACAGATTTCGGCCCTTATCGACCCAATATACTACGAAAACGTGAAGCGGCCAAGCCGTGGGCGCCTGCGGGCCTCCCCGGAAAACCCGAACTTTGGGGAATCCGTTCCATCATTTGGTGATAGACTGATGTTTTCAGACCACGCCACAACAGGCACATTCCTGGTTCCAGGAGGAAATGATGCGCGTCAGGTTCAGCACTTGGGTGCCCTTCCTGTTTCTGGCGCTGACCGGTCCCGTCTGCGCCATCGAGTTCGCAGGATCCGCCGAGATCCACCGTCTTCCGGTGCAGGGGGCCGGAACGGCGCCCTCCGCCGCCCCGTGCCTGCACCGCTGTGCCGGCTCCGTGCCCGGCGAACTCCGGGTCGCGCCGGCCGGGGCCACCACCGTGCGAGTCGAACTGGGCGAGGCCTCCTGCCCCAGCCTGCCCGGCCGGCCGATCCTGCCCGTCCTCACCCGTGAATTCCGGTTCGACGGCCGCTGGGACATCCGGGACGTCCGCCTGGAGTCGGGCACCGCCCGCTCCGGCCACCTCGACGGCCAGGTTTCCGCCGGCCGCCCCCGGGTGGAGTGGCGGACCGGCGCTCCGTCCCGGTCGTTCGCCCGGGAGGCGGCGGAAGAAAGGGCCCGCATCTACGGCGCCGACGCTTTCTGGCCCGGCCGGTGGGTCGACTTCACGGCCGGTTTCGACGGCCGGCAGACCCGGGTATTCGTCCGGTTGCACCCCCTGCAGTGGAACCCGCAGAGCGGCGAGGTCATCCTGCTCGCCGACTACACCCTGGCCGTGGACGGCGTCCCGGCGGAGGAACCGACGCCCTTGCGGAAAGGCCGGACGTCGGTCGCCCCCACCACCGCCCGGCACGTCATCATCGCACCCGAGGCCTGGCGGACGCCCGCCCAGGCCCTGGCCCAGTTCCACACCGACACGGGGCTGCTGTCCAAAGTCGTGACCTTGGAATCCATCCTCTCCGCCTACACCGCCGCGCCCGCCCCCACCGAAACCGGCTTCGCCACCCACGCCAACGAGGGCATCCAGAACTACGCCTGGGAGACGGCCAAGATCCTGGTCGCCTACCTGCGTGACCACTCCGTCCATCCGCAGCTGGAGCTGATCACCGTGGCCGGTTCCGGCGAGTTCGTGCCGCCTTCCTACTACTTCGCCCCGGAAGGGACGGAACCGGACTACAACCAGTGGATCCCTTCCGACCACTACTACGCATCCCCGGACTACGACTGGGTCGACAACTACGGTCTCCTGCGCATCTCGGTGCAGAGCGAGGCCGAACTGGCCGCCTACGTCGACAAGGTGCGGCGCTGGACGGCCTCCCTCGACCCCTCGTGGACCGGCAACGCCTCCCTCGCCGGCGGCAACCCCTTCCACAGCTACACCTACATGGGCGAGATGATGAACAACCATGTGATGTGCGCCGACCTGTTCAGCCGTTTTCACGTCGACCGGTTCCAGCTCCACCGGGGCAGCTTCACCCGTCAGGCGATCGCGGCCCACCTGCAGGCCGACGATTTCCTGCTGCACTTCCAGGTGTCCCACGGCTCGGGCCGCGCTGTCCTCTTCGACGAAGGGACCGAGCTCACCGCGGAAGACCTGCACGCCTTCCCGACCAAGGACCGGCTTCCCGTCTTCATTTCCGTGGCCTGCATGGACGGGGCTTTCGACACCGCCGTCTACCCCTACGATTTCACCGAATCCTTCGGCGAGGGCCTCATCGCCTCGCCGGGAGCCGGGATCGCCTACATCGGCGGCTCCCGGACCAACGGGGGCACCTCCGACTTCGCCATCGACCAGGGCAACCTCGTCTATACCGGGACCAACGACACGTTCACCCTCCTCTTCGAATTCATAAAGGCGTACCGGGACGGGGTGGGCCTGACCCTGGGAAGGCTGGTCAGCGAGGCCAAAACCCGGTTTCTCCAGCAGCACGGCGTGGAGGCGGACACCGACAAGGCGGCCTATGTGCGCTTCGTGGGCCTGGGGGACGCCGCCCTGTCCTTGCCCCGCCCCCCGTCGGTGACCTCGTTGACCACCCCGCCCCGCATCGCCCTGGAAAACGGGAACTGGCTGCCCGGGCGCATCCCCGAAGTGCAGTCCCGCAGCGTGTCGGAACTCGACCCGGCCCGCTACCTCGTCCCGAGCGACAAGGCGGGGGAGGGCTTCGACCTGCAGACCGTCCGCGTCCTGTCGGCCCGGGTGCAGACCGCCACCGGCGTGACGGGAGAGTTCGGCGTGGGCGCCGTGGCCGGCAACGAGCTCATCCTGAACAAGCTGGGCACGTCCGAGGGGAAGGAGGGCTGGCACTTCAGCCTGCTTCACGGGGGTGAAGGGAAATGCGTGGACGGGGTGCTCGACGACTGGGGGGCGGGGGAACTCATCGGCCGGAACCCGGCCGGCCCCGCCGCCTACCCCGGGCTCGACCTTACGGCCGCCTACCTGCGCCGGGACCCCGGGCGCGGCGTCGTCTGCCTGGGGCTTCCCACGGCGCCGGCCACAGGTTCCTGGCAATTGTTCTACGGGTTGATCCACAACGGCCCCGGAGGGTACGAAGACAACTACACCCCGCCGCACGACTGGCTGTCCGAGGACTTGCCCGGCTATTTCGGCCTCTCCGGTCTGAACATGAACGAAATCCTGGCTGTCTGCTTCGACGGCGACCAGACGCTCGAACCCTTCTGGACGTCCTTCCCGCCGGAGCTGGCGGGCGGCGCTGCCCAGAGCACCTACCTCAACGACGAAAGCACCTGGCTGTGCGTGTGGGGCCCCTCGGGCTTCGAGCTCGAACTGCCGGAGCGCTTCTTCCCGCCCGGCGCCCGCCTCGGCTTCTGTTCGAACGCGTCCCACTCCATCATGGTGGACACCATCCCCGCCGACCCGGGCAACCCCGGCCCCCTGCAACCCATCTTCGGAAAGGAACTGGCCTACCGGCTCTCCACCACCGTGCCGCTGGTCCCCGGCGACGTGGACGGGGACGGCTTCGGCACCGCGGCCGACTTGACCGTCATGCAACACGTCGCCGCTGGCGTCATCGCCGCGGGCACAGCGCCCTGCCGGGTACCGGCCAACGGGGACTTCGACGCGTGCGGCCGCATTTCGGCCGCCGACCTGGTACGCATGGCGACCTGCCTGGTGGAATGAAGGCGCCCCCCTGGCGGCCGGCGGGGCGGCTTCATTTCCCCCCGGCGGCCAGGAGCGCCTCCAGGGCCGGCCGCTCCGCTGCGGGCGCGGTCGGCAGCGCGAGTTGCGCCTCGCGGGCGGCCCGGGCCCGGTCGCCCTTCTCCACGTGCAGCGCGGCCAGGTTGCGGTGGTACAGCCAGGCCTGCGAGCCGTCCGGGTCCAGTTCGAGACAACGCCGGGTCGCCGCGAGGGCGGAGTCCAGGTCCCGGGCCTGGTAGGCGGCGCCGGCCAGGGCGTCCCAGGCTTCCAGCGCGCCCGGGTAGCCGGGGGGCAGTTTTCCCAGAATCGCGGCCGCCAGGGAGAATTCTTTCCGGGACAACAGGATTTCCGCCTTCAGGGCACAGGCCGGCGGGTAGTCGGCCCGCAGGGCCAGGGCGCGTTCCGCCATTCTCCCGGCCTCTTCGGTCTGGCCCTCCACCCAGAACAGGAGCTTCCCCCATTCCGTCCACGCTTCGGCCCCCGCCGGGTAGAGCCGGGCGCTGGCGGCAAAGCACCCCCCGGCCCGTTCCGCCAGGGCCCGCTTCCGCCCCGGGTCCGTTTCCGTCAGGGCCCAGGGGCTGTACAGCTTCCCCAGCACCAGGGGGGGCAGGAAGTGGTAGGGGTTATCCTGCCGGGCCTTCCCCAGCGCGGCCTGGGCCAGCGCCAGGTCCGCCCCGGGCCCGCTGGCCCGCAGTTCTTCCGGAGCGATCCGCCCGGGCAGGTCGCGCAGGTCGCCGGGCCCGTCCCCAGGCGCCACCCCCGGCGGCTTTTCCGCCATCGCGGGCACGGCCTTTTCCCACAGCGCGTCCCCCAGCCGCAGCCAGCAAACCGAGCCGCGGGGGCACGCTCGGGCGGCGGCGCCTAGGAAGACGGCGCTGTCGGCCCACTGCTTCTGCTGGAACAACTGCTCGCCCTTCTTGAAATACGTGTCCGCGCGCAGACGGGCGGCATCGTCGCGAACCAACCAGCCACCGCCGGCCAGGATCGCCGCCAGCGCTGCCAGGCCCGCCACCTGGCAGCCCCAGGGCCGGGCCGGCCCCTTCTCAGCCAGGGGCCGTGGCAGCCCCGGCAGCCGGAGAGCCAACACGCCGCCCCAAACCAACAGGAGGGCCAGATAAACGAGAAAGGCCGCGGCACCCGCCTCCGCCTGGGGCAAGTCCGCGGCGGGGGCCGCCGGCGGGAGAAGCCCGCCCGGCGACAGGACCGCCCAGACGGAGAAGGCCGGCAGGGCGAACGACGCCAGGAACGAGACCGGCCCGGACCGGGCAGCCGGGAAAGCGGCGCCCAGGAGCAGCGCCGCCAGGCCGCCGCCGATTCCGAGCAGGAGGACGATGAGCAGGAAGGAGTCTCCGGCGCCTGGCCCGTCGACCCCGCGGGCCAGGAAGGGGAAAAGGAACGCCGCGCCGGCCAGGCCCGCCAGTATCCCCCCCGGGTGGAGGGAGAACCGGGAGCGCTCCCGGGCGGGAGAACGGTCCTTCCGTTGGCCGCCCCGCCGGGGTTCCAGCGGGGGCGAGGCCGGTCGCCCGGCCTCCGCCCGGCCTTCCCGCGCCCCCCACTGCCGCCAGGAGCAGAGAACGGCGGCCAGCAACAGGAAGAGGAGACGCGTCGCCACCACGTCGGGGGCCAACTGGACTTCCACCAGATGACAGACCAGGCCGCCCAGCAGCACGGGGGTCAACCAGGGCGCAGCGCCGCCTTTCGACGGGCCTGTTTCCCCGCCGGCCAACCAGAGCAGCCCGGCCACCAGGAAACCGGCCAGGAACCCGGCAAAAACGCCGGGCCCGATCCACTCCGGCCCCCCGCCCCACCAGCAGGCCAAGCCGCCCCCCCAGCCCCCCAGCACCGGCAGGGTGACGGCCAGCCGGGCCGCGGCAGGGGACCGCTCGCCCCCCAGGGCGTTCAGTCCCCGCCCCAGGACCGCCCCCAGGAACAGCAGCCAGGCCGACAGGCCGACGATCCCGCTCCCGCAAAGAAGGTCCCACGTCTCGTTGTGGGCCCGGTCGGGCAGCACGTCGGGGACTTCCAGCCGGTTCAGCTCCGGCGAGGCGTGCTGCGCGTACGTTTCGGGGAACGTTTCCGCCCCGTACCCCACCCAGGGCCGCCAGGACGGGTGACGGTCCGCACCCGCCGGCGACCAGAGGGGCGCGGGTGAGAAAAACACCCGGGCCGCCCCCTGCCAGAGCAGGAGGCGCACGCCGCCCGTCCCCGCCCCCGTCGCGGCCGGCGAATTCGCCGAGGCGCCCGCCGGCCTTCCCGGCGCCAGGGCCGCCCAACCGAACACTGCCGCGGCGGCGAACAGGCCCGCCAGGGCAACGGCCAGGGCGCCCCTTTTCGCGGCGACGGCCCGGCCGAAGAAAACCGCGCCGGCGCCCACACCCAGCCCCATCCAGGGCCCGCGGCTGCCGCTCAGCGCCAGGCCCGCCAACTGGACCAGCAGCGCCGCCGACAGCAGGAACGGGAGGCCCCGCCGGCGGAAACCGGCGTCGTCCGCCGGCGAAGGGGCGAGCAGGATCCCGGCGGCCACGGTGGCGAACAGGGCCAGGGCGAAGTAGGCCCCCGCCGGGATCGGGTTGCCGAGGGTGGAGAAAACCCGACCGCCGAAACGGTCGGCCCAGGGTACAGGATCCATTCCGAACGCCTGCGCGACAGCGTACAGGGAAGCCGGCAGCGAGGCCGCGCTGACGGCGAGCAGGAGTCGGGCCACCTGGGCGCGCGAACGCAATCCCGTTGCGACGAGGGCGAAGAGGCTCAGGAACGCCAGCAGGGTGACAGCGCCCTGGACCCGGTTGTCCGAACCGAGGAAGGAACGGGCGGGCAGGATGGAAAACGCCGCCGACAGCACGTTGGCCGCCGCCAACCCCGCGACGGACCACCCGAGGCCACTCCGCCGGGCCGGGCGCTCACCTGCCCGGCAGAGGTCCCGCAGACGCCCCGCCGCCCAGGCCAGGGCCATCCCGGCCACGATCCAGCGCAGCAGGAAGGCTTTCGCCGGTTCGAAGGGCTTGTCGGCGAAGGGGTCGACCAGCAGCGGCACCACGGCGGCGCAGAACAACCAGCCCGCCTCCACCAGTCGGTCGTACAGGTTTCCAGGTTTCGCTTCGCGCACGGGTCACCTCCCGACCCGGAAGGTATCCGGAACCGGCCCCGAAATCAACCGGGAAACGCGCGCGGACCGGTCCACCGGCCGCCGCGTCGCCGGCCGGAAATGCGAAGGGCGGGCCGCCTGGCCCGCCCGTGCAGTTCGGAGGATCCGGCCAGCGGCACCGGACTAGTGCAGCGCCTTGCGGAGCTCGGAGGTGAGCAGCGGCAGCACCTTGAACAGGTCGCCCACGATGCCGTAGTTGGCCACCTTGAAGATGGGGGCTTCCGGGTCCTTGTTGATGGCCACGATGACCTTGGAGGAGGACATGCCGGCCAGGTGCTGGATGGCGCCCGAAATTCCCACCGCAATATAAAGTTGTGGCGAAACTGTCTTGCCCGTCTGGCCGACCTGGTGATGGTGGTCGACCCAGCCCGCGTCGACGACGGCCCGCGAGGCCCCGGCCGCGCCGGAGAGCACGTCGGCCAGTTCCTGGATCAGTTTGTAGTTCTCGGCGTCCTTGATTCCGCGGCCGCCGGAAACGACGATGGAGGCTTCGCCCAGTTCCACCTTGCCGCCGGCGGTCTCCTTCACTTCCCGGATCAGGGAGAGAAGTTTGCGGGGGTCGATGGCCTGGTCTTTCGTGACCGTGCGGGCTTCCTTCGCCTTCGATTCGATCGGGAAGACGTTGGGGCGCAGGGTGACGAAGGAGGGGGCGCCCGTCAGGCGGGTGGTTTCCAGCGCCTTGCCGGCGAAGATGGGCCGGATGGCGCGCAGGGTGCCCTCGGCAGCCTTGAGGGCGGTGACGTCCTGCAGCACGGAACGCCCGAAGCGGGCGGCCACGGCGGGCAGGATGTCCTTGCCGACGGCGGTGGCGCCAGCCAGCACGAAGGCCGGGGCCGCCTCGGCCACGGCCTTTTCCAGCGCCTCGACGACGGCGTCGCGGGAGGGGCCGGAAGCCTGCGCGGTCACGAGGTGAAGGGTGTCCGGGCCGCAGGCCTTCACGGCCTCGGCCACGCCCGGCCCGTCCACGACGACGGCGTCGACGGCGGCGCCCATTTCGTCCGCCAGCCTCCTGGCCACGGACAGGCTTTCCAGGGAGGCCTTGCGGACTTTCCCGTTGCGGTGCTCGACAAACACGACGAATCCATTGCTCATGCCATCACCTCACAGCACCCGGGCTTCTTCCCGGAGCAACTTGACCAGGTCGGACGCCTGCTGCTCCGGCTCGCCGGGAAGTACCCGGCCGGAAGGCCTGGCCGGAGGCAGTTCCACTTTTTCCACGACCCAGGAAGGTTCCACCGGGGCGACGCCGAGCTCGGCCGCCGTACAGGTGTTCACCGGCATCTTCTTGGAAGCCAGCTTCCCCTTCATAGACGGGTAGCGGGGCGAATTGAGCCCTTTCTGGGCCGAGACGACGGAGGGCAGCTTGACCTCGACGATCTCCTCGCCGCCGTCGATCTCCTTCCGCACGACGAGTTTGTCGCCGGCGGTTTCCACGCCGACCGCGACGGAAGCGCAGGGCCAGCCCAGCAATTCCGCCACCAGGGCGGGAACCTGGTGGTTGTCCTGCCCCACGCCCTGTTTCCCGAACAGGGCGATGTCGGCGTTCTCTTTTTGCACGGCCGCGGCGAGAACCTTGGCGACGAACAGGGGGTCCGTCAGGGAGCCGGCCGCTTCCTTGACCCAGACGACCTTGTCGGCGCCCAGGGCCAGGCCGTCCCGCAGCACCTTCTCGCACTCGGGACCGCCCACCGACACCAGCGCCACTTCCCCCGCGCCGGCCTTTTCCTTGATCTTCAGCGCCTCTTCGATGGCGAACTCGTCGTAGGGACTGGTGATGTAGCTCACGCCGTCCAAAGACACGGAACGTCCATCCGCCGCCGGCTTGACGCGGGTTTCGGTGTCGGGCACCGCCTTGATGCAGACCACAATTTTCATGCTGTCTCCTTTGCTGGCGCCCCGCTCATTCCGTGTAGCGCTTCATGAGCAGCACGGCGTTGGTCCCGCCGAACCCGAAGGAGTTCGAAAGGGCGTAGCGGATGGGCGTCTTCACCGCCTCGTTGGGAGTGTAGTTCAGGTCGCACTCCGGGTCGGGCGTCGTGTAATTGATGGTGGGAGGAATGATCTGGTGGTGGATCGCCAGCGCCAGGATGGAGCCCTCCAGCCCGCCCGCCGCACCGAGCAGGTGCCCGTGCATGGACTTGGTGGAGCTCACGTGCAGCTTGTAGGCGTGATCGCCGAAAACCCGCTTGATGGCCACGGTCTCCAGCTTGTCGTTGAACTCCGTGGAAGTCCCGTGCGCGTTGATGTAGTCCACTTCTTCCGGGGCCACCCCACCGTCCCGCAGGGCCATCTCGATCGCCCGGCGGGCGCCGTCGGCATCCGGAGGGGGCGCCGTGATGTGGTAGGCGTCCGATGTCATCCCGTAGCCGCAGACCTCGGCGTAGATCGTGGCGCCGCGCTTCTTGGCGTGCTCCAGTTCCTCGAAAATCATGATGCCGGCGCCTTCGCCGACGACGAACCCGTCCCGGCCCGCGTCGAACGGACGGCTGGCGGTCTTGGGATCGTCATTGCGCGTGGAGAGGGCCCGCATGGCCGCGAACCCGCCGACCCCCATGGGGGTGATGGCCGCTTCGCTGCCGCCGGTGATCATCACGTCGGCGTCTCCGCGCTGGATAATCTTGAAAGTGTCCCCGAGGGAATGGGTCGACGTTGCGCAGGCCGTGCTGCACGCGCAGTTGGGCCCCTTCGCGCCATACTTCATAGACACGAGGCCGGAAGCCAGGTTGATGATGGCCGCCGGGATGAAATAGGGCGAAATCTTCTTCGGGCCGTATTGCATCAGTTTCGCATGTTCCTGTTCGATGGTGGAAAAACCGCCGATTCCCGAACCGATATACACGCCCACCCGCTCGGCGTTCGTCTGCGCCATGTCCAGGCCGGACATCTTGAAGGCGAGTTCAGAGGCCGCCAGAGCGAAATGGATGAAACGGTCGAATTTACGGACTTCTTTCTTGTCCATGAATTCTTCCGGGTTGAAATCCTGCGCCGCACAGGCGAATTTCACCGTGAATTCGGTAGTATCGAACGTCTTGATGAGGTCAGCGCCGCTGACGCCCGCCAGGAGGTTTTCCCATGTCTTCTCAGTTCCTGTCCCCAGAGAGGAAACAATGCCGATCCCTGTAACAACGACTCTTCTCTTCAAGGCAAACTCCTTTATGCGTAGGGTCGGGAGGGGGCTTGCCGCCCCCTCCGCTGATCCGCTCAGTTGTCTCCGGTCTTTTCCCGAATGTAATCGATGGCGTTCTGGACCGTGGTGATCTTTTCCGCGTCCTCGTCCGGAATCTCGATTCCGAAACCGTCTTCGAAGGCCATGACCAATTCCACCGTATCCAGGGAATCGGCGCCGAGATCTTCGATGAACTTGGCGTCGCCGATGATGTCGGCCTCGTTGACGTTCAAACGTTCGATGATGATTTCCTTGACTTTTTCTTCAATCGCCATAGGTTCCTCCATATTAAAATATTTTGTTTACATATACATCCCACCGTTCACGTCGAGGACGTGCCCGGTGATGTAGGAAGCGCCTTCGCCGACCAGGAAGGTCACCGCCGCGGCGATGTCGGCCGGGGTGGCCGTGCGCTGCAGCGGAACGTTCCGCAGCAGTTCCTGCCGGGCCTTTTCTTCCAGGACCCGCGTCATTTCGGTCTCTACGTAGCCGGGGGCCACAGCGTTCACGGTGATGTTCCGCGAACCCAGTTCCCGGGCCAGGGACTTGGTGAAGCCGATGAGGCCGGCCTTGGACGCGCAGTAGTTGGCCTGCCCGGCATTGCCCATCTGGCCGACCACCGACGCCATGTTGACGATCCGCCCGAAGCGCTTGCGTACCATGAGCGGAACCACCGCCTTGCAGCAGTTGAAGGCGCCGGTCAGGTTCACGTCGAGCACCCGCTTCCACTGCTCGTCCTTCATGCGCAGGAAGAGGCCGTCCTGGGTGATGCCCGCGTTGTTGACCAGCGCTTCCACTCCGCCGAAATCCTTGGCCATGGCGTCGACCACGGCGGCCACACCGGGGCCGTCGGTCACGTCCATCCGGTAGAAGCGGGCCCTTTCAGCCCCGACGGAGAGCCCGGCCACAAAGGCCTCGCCCAGTTCGGGATTCACGTCGCCCACGGCGACGTTCCAACCGGCAGCGAGCAGAGCTTCCACGCAAGACGCGCCGATGCCCCGCGCTCCGCCGGTCACCAATGCAGTTCCGTTTCCCATTGCTGTGCTCCTTTGCAGGTTCCCGAGATTTTCCCCGGCGGTCCGGGGGATCAGGCGCCTGCCAGTTTGGAGGGGAGTTCGGCGATCTCGTCGAACTTTTCCACCGGGAACACCCTGGCGCGGCGGTTGATCTTCTTGATCATCCCGGCCAGCACGTTCCGGGGGCCCACTTCCACGAAAACCTCCACGCCCTCGGCCATGAGGAGTTCCACAGATTTCTGCCACAGGACGCTTCCCACCACCTGGCGGATCAACCCGTCGCAAGCGGCTTCCCCGGTTCGGACGACGGCCGCGTCGACGTTGTTGACCAGCGGAACGGACAGATCGTTGAACTTCAGCGCTTTCAGGTCCACCGCCAGGCGGTCGGCCGCCGGCTGCATCAGCGCGCAGTGGAACGGGGCGCTCACGTTGAGCGGCACGGCCTTGGCGCCCTTCGCCTGGGCCACTTCCACGGCCCGATCGACGGCTTCCTTGTGCCCGGCGATGACGATCTGCCCGGGACAGTTGATGTTGGCCGGCGAGAGCACCTGGTTGCCGCGCGCTTCCGCGCAGATGGCCTCGACGCCGCCCATGTCGGCGCCCATGACGGCCGCCATGGCCCCGACGCCCACCGGCACCGCCTCCTGCATGTACCGGCCGCGGTTGCGCACCGTGCGGACCGCGTCCTCGAAACCAAGCGCGCCCGCCGCCACGAGGGCCGAATACTCGCCCAGGCTGTGCCCGGCGACGAAGTCAGGGGCGACCCCCTGTTCCTTCAGCGCCTCCAGGACCGCCACGCTGACGGTAAGGATGGCCGGCTGGGTGTTCTCGGTGAGCTTGAGCTCCTCCTCGGTGCCGGCGAAGCACATGGCCGAAATACCGAAACCCAGGGCCTCGTCCGCCTTCCGGAAGATCTCCGCGGAGGCCGGGCACTTGTCCCGCACGTCCTGGCCCATGCCAGAATACTGCGAGGCCTGCCCGGGAAACAGGAACGCTGTCTTAGCCATGGCCCGCCCCCTCAGTGCTTCTGCGCCACGAGTTCGTGCACGAGCTCGGAAGCGATGACGTTGCGCTGGATCTGGTTGGTCCCCTCGTAGATCTGGGTGATCTTGGCGTCACGGAACATCTTCTCGATGGGGTAGTCCTTCATGTAGCCGTAACCGCCCAGCACCTGGATGCAGTCGGTGGTCACCTTCATGGCGATGTCGGAGGCCAGCATCTTGCACATGGCCGAAATCTTCGACATCCCCTTGGTGCAGCCGCCGTCCACCATCTTCGCAGCGCTGTAGATCAGCGTCCGGGCCGCCTCGATCTGGGTGGCCATGTCGGCCAGCATGTGGCCGACCGCCTGGAAGGAGGTCAGCGGCTTGTCGAACTGTTTCCGGGTGTGCGCGTACTGCAGTGCGTACTCGAAGGCGCCCTCGGCGATGCCCAGGGCCTGTGAGGCTACGCCGGGCCGGGTGTAGTCGAATGTCCGCATGGCCACGATGAAGCCCATGCCTTCCTTGGCGATCACGTTCTCGGCGGGCACCTTGCACTCGTCGAAGACGACCTCGGTGGTGCTCGAGCAGCGGATGCCCAGCTTGTTCTCCTTCTTGCCAAAGGAGAGGCCCTCGAAGCCCTTCTCCACGATGAAGGCCGTGGCGCCGCGGGCGCCCTTGGCCCGGTTGGTCATGGCGACCACCGTGTAGATGTCGGCCACCGTGCCGTTGGTGATCCACTGCTTCACGCCGTTAAGGCGGTAGAAATCGCCGTCCCGGGTGGCCGTGGTCTTGATGCTCCCGGCATCGGAACCGGCGCCGCTCTCGGTGATGCAGAAGGCGGCCAGCTTCTCGCCCGAAGCCACCATGGGCAGGTATTTCTTCTTCTGCTCTTCCGAACCCATGAGCAGGATGGGGTAGGAGCCCAGGCCGCAGGCCGCGTAGCTGACGGCCACGCCGCCGCAGGCCTTGCTCAGCTCCTCGGTGACGAGGCAGAGCTCGGTGATGCCCATGCCCAGGCCGCCGTATTCTTCCGGGATGTAGACGCCGAAGAGGCCGGCCTCGGCGAGGATTTTCATGATTTCCCAGGGGAACTCTTCCTTCTCGTCCATTTCGGCGCGAATCGGGACGATTTTCTCCACGGCGATCCGCCGGGCCAGATCACGAAGTTCCCGTTGTTCTTCTGTCAAATAATAATCCCACATGGTCAGACCTCTTCCTGGTTGATTGAATTTTGCGCCATGAACGTCATCACGTCCGTCTCGATGATTTTGGACAGACCCTTGAGATGCAGTTCCCGGCAGTAACGGATGGCGTTCTTGATGGCGTTGGCGTTGGACCTGCCGTGGCCGATGAGGACCGGGCCACGCACGCCCAGCAGCGGCGCCCCGCCGTATTCGGAATAGTCTATCTTCTTCTTCAGGTTGCGGAAAGCGGACCGGATCAGCATGGCGCCCATCTTGGACTTGAGGTTGCGCGACAGCTCGGCTTTGAGCAGGTGCATCATCGCCGCGATGACGCCCTCGCTGATCTTCAGGGCCACGTTCCCGGTGAAGCCGTCGCAGACGACGACGTCGATGTCGCCGGTGTAGACGTCCTTCCCCTCGATGTTGCCGATGAAGTTGAGCGCGGCCTTCTTGAGCGCCTGGTGGACTTCCTTGGTCAGCTCGTTGCCCTTGATCTCCTCTTCGCCGATGGAGAGAAGAGCCAGCCGGGGGTTCTCGATGCCGAAAACGAACCGGGAGTAGATCTGCCCCATGATGGCGAACTGCTCCAGGTGCAGGGGCTTGCAGTCTACGTTGGCCCCCACGTCGATGATGAGGGTCGTGCCCTTGATCGTGGGAATGGCCGTGGCCAGCGCCGGGCGTTCCACGCCCGGGCAGGTTCCCAGGATCATTTTCGCCAACGCCATGCAGGCACCCGTGTTCCCGGCGGAAACAAACCCGTCGGCCTGCCCTTCGCGCACCATCTCCATGGCGATCTTCAACGAAGCGCGCTTCTTCTTGCGAATGGCGTTGATGGGGTGCTCCGTCATGCCGATGTACTCATCGGTATGGATGATCTCCAGGCGCTCCTGGGCAGGCAGACCGGCCTGGGCCATGTGCTCTTCGATCAGCGCCCGGTTTCCGATCAGAAAAACCTTCAGGCCGGCGTTGTTGCGAAGCGCCTGAAAAGCTCCCTGGATCTCGGGAACCGGATGATCGTCGCTCCCCATGGCATCGACGGCCGCCCGAAAAATCGGCTGCGACATGGCTACGCTCCGGATTCCGGCTTACTGTTCGCCGGCTTTCGGTTCGATGATCAGCTTGCCTTTGTAAAATCCGCAATGAGGGCACACGCGGTGCGGCATCTTCATCTCTTTGCAGTTCGGGCAGAAGGAAAGGCTCTTCGCCTTGATGGCATCATGCGCGCGGCGACGGTGCGTCCGGGCGTGTGAATGACGTCTTTTTGGATGGGCCATGATCGACTCCTTGAATAGTGCAATATGATTATATTCGCTTATCTCGCCCGCTTCTTCATTTCCCGCAGCAGGGCGAGTCGGGGATCCTGCTCGTTCTCGGCGCAGGAGCACTTCCCCTGGTTGAGATTTTCACCGCATCCGGGGCAAAGCCCGGCACAATCCGGCTGACAGAGGAGCTTTGCGGGGAGCTCGAGGATGATCTGCTCGTTCACCATGTCCGCAATGGAGATCCGGGGGTCGGAATAGAACACCTCGTCGATCTCTTCCGAACTGATCTCGGCCTCCTTCCCTTGGCCGGAAGCCTTGCGGGCAGGGATCAAATACGTTTCGAAACGGCGGTCCACCGCCAGGGAAAAGTCTTCCAGGCAGCGGTCGCAGGGAGCTTCCACCACGCCGCGGATGCGGGCCCGGATGCACACTTCCTCCCGCGCGTTCTTCGTGACGTCGGCCGAAAATTGCCACTCGCCGGCCAGGCGGCAGTCGCCGTAGTCGAACGCCAGCGATTCCGCGTCGAGCACGTGCTCGACATGCGTGACACCAATTTCGATTTTGGAAATATCTATATGCATCAGATCGTCCTGCCTCTAGGCGTTGCGCGTCTCCGCAAGGCCTGGCGACGCGAGGCCCGTCAGGAAACCTTCAGCCCCTTCTCCAGAAGCTGGGTCTTGAGGTTTTCCATGCGGATCCGGAGGCCGGGCAATGCCTGTTGGGACGCGGAGACATCCTCATTGGGCTTGGCTTTTTCCAACCGGGTCACGATTTCCGACAGGATCTTGTACGATTCCTCGATCTTGCCGGCTTCTTCCAGCAGAACGGACTTCTCGATCAGGAGGGTGTCCTTGCTGAGCATGGGCGTGGGGGCCTTTTCAATTTCGTCGACAAGCTTGAGCGCCTCGTCGAATTTCTTCTCCAGGCGCAGGGTTTCGGCCAGCGACATCTTGGCGATCTGCTTCATCTGGCCGTCCGGAACCGAAGGCAGGATTTTCCGGAGGAGCGCTTCCGCCTCCGCCAGCTTGCCCAGCCGCCGCAGGCACGTGGCCGAAAGGATGGCGGCCGTGTCGCCTTCGACGGTGGCGGGATACGTTTTGGCCACCTGGTCCAGCGCCTTGTACGCCGCATTCAGCTTGGCGGTCATCTCTTCCGTGGTCGGCGCTTCCTCCGCGCTGATCGCCTCGACCAGGGTGAAGGTCTCCATGGCCTTGTCCAGAGCGGCTGCCCGCGCCATGGCCGTGCGGGAGGAGAACATTCGGTATCCCCAGACCCCCAGCACCACCAGCACGACGGCCACCAGGGCGACGAAGAAGAGTTTCTGATGGTTCCAGATGTAGCTTCCGAACGAGAGCAGGCGCTCCATCACGGGATCCGATTTCTTGATTTCTTTGCGGCTTAAGCGTTTACCCACAATATTCCACCCATTCAGGAATTTTTCCGAATTGTCCTGGCCTCCCGGCGGGAAGCGCAACAAGTATACGCCTGGCGGGATTCGAACCCACGACCCCCGGATTAGGAATCCAGTGCTCTATCCTGCTGAGCTACAGGCGCAAAACGGCTCGAAACCAAAGAGCAAAACGTGGCTTTTAGCACAGGGCCCGACGATTGTCAACCGAAAAACCCGGGGCCGCCGGCTCCGAGCCACGCGTCAATATTCGTAGTGCAGCAGCGAGAATACCGGGGTTCCGTCCATTTTTTCCCGGCCCTTGAGCCCGTCCAGTTCCACCACGAAACAGGCCCCGACCAGTTCGCCGGCCTTGGACTGGACCATCTCCTTGACCGCACGCGCAGTGCCGCCCGTGGCGATCAGGTCGTCGACCAGCAGTACCCGGCGCCCCGGCGTCACGGCGTCCTCGTGCATCTCCAGCGTGTCCGTGCCGTATTCGAGGGCATAGGAGCGGGAAACCGTTTTCCAGGGGAGCTTCCCGGGCTTCCGCACGGGAACGAAGCCGGCGCCCAGGGCGCAGGCGACGGCCGCGGCGAAGATGAAACCGCGCGCCTCGATGCCGATGACGGTCTCGATCCGCGCATCCCGGTATTGGTCGACGATGCGGCGAACGGTTTCCGCGAAGCTCGGACCGTCGGCCAGCAGGGTGGTGATGTCGTAGAACAGGATGCCGGGCTTCGGGAAATCGGGAATCTCGCGAATGACCTTCTTCAGATGTTCCATGCTCATACCTCTATGATGAAATGCGGACACTCTTCGTACCCATCTTTCCTCTCCACGCGGATCGACTCCACGTCCGCCCCGCGGGGCCCCTGGACCAGCGCCTGCTCGAACTGGAGGAGCAAGTGGGGTTCCGCCTGGGCCAGCACTTCGACGTCGCCGTCGGGCAGGTTGCGGACCCAACCGCCCACCCCCAGCGTCTGCGCCCGGCGGTAGACGAAATAGCGGAACCCGACGCCCTGCACCCGCCCCTGAACGACATAGTGTTTCGTTTCCACCGCCATACCCGGGCTCCCCTCCGGACGATGCGGCCCGCACCGCAAAAAAAAGCCCGCGGCTTTGGGGCCGCGGGCGTTCGAGGGTTGGTCGGGGCGAGAGGATTTGAACCTCCGACTTCACGGTCCCGAACCGTGCGCTCTAGCCAGACTGAGCCACGCCCCGAAAAGAAGGGCATTTAAACATACCGAAGTCCGCTTGTCAACGAAAATCTCACCCGCCCCGGAAAAGCCCGGCCCAGGCCCGACGTTGGCGCCGGGCTGAAAGCTGCCAATCGACCTTCATTATTGTCTTTGCCCGGCGGTTGCAGTAAAGTGGCGGGAGGGAAAAGGCCCGGCGGATCGCCGGCGGCTTCTCACCCCCAATCTCGGACAGGAAGGTACACATGCCGGAAAGGTGGGACCGGAGGAAGAGATGCTACAACAGCGTCACGGAGTGCATCGGCACCACGCCGATCGTCAGGCTCCGCAACGTCGCCTCCGGCATCAAGAGCTCCATTTTCGCCAAGCTCGAATTCATGAACCCCATGGGCAGCAGCAAGGACCGCATCGCCCGCTTCATGATCGAGAAGGCCGAGCGCGAAGGGCGCCTGAAGCCCGGCGACCTCATCATCGAGAACTCCTCGGGCAACACCGCCCTGGGCCTGGCCATGGTGGCGATCCAGAAAGGATACCGGCTCAAGGTGGTCGTGCGGGACCGCATCAGCATGGAGAAGCTGAACCTGCTGAAGACCCTGGGGGTCGAGATCCACCTCGCCGACACGTCGCTGCCGCCGGAACATCCCGACAGCTATAACAACATCACGCCGCGCCTGGCGGCGGAGACGCCGGGCTGCTTCTTCCCCGACCAGCACAACAACCGCGATAACAACGAGGCCCACTACCGCACCACCGGCCCCGAGATCTGGGAGCAGATGGAGGGGCGGATCGACTGCGTGGTCCTCGGGGTGGGCACGGGGGGCACCTGCGGGGGCGTGTCCCGCTTCCTCAAGGAGAAGGACCCGAACATCCGCATCGTGGCGGTCGACATCAAGGGCTCCATCTACACCGAGTATTTCCGCTCGGGCAAGCGCGTCCACGCCGAGCCCTACCTGACCGAGGGCCTGGGCGACGAATTCATCATCGGCTGCATGGAATTCGACCGGATCGACGAGATGCTGCAGGCCACCGACCGGGAAGCCTTCGCCCACGCCCGCCTGCTGGCCCGCCAGGAGGGGATCCTGGCGGGAGGTTCCAGCGGCGCCGCGTTGTGGGGCGCCCTGACCGTCGCCCGGGCGATGAACCGGCCCGCGCGGATCGTCACCCTGTTCCCCGACGGCGCAACCCGGTACCTCTCGACGATTTTCAACGACGAATGGATGAAGGAAAAAGGGCTGATCTGACATGAAGGAAACGAGACACCGCCCCATCCCCAAGCGGTACCTCATCCTCACCCTGCTCATCGCGGCCGCCTTGCCGGTGGCGCTCCTGTTCTTCACTTCCCGGATTCTTTTCAACGAGTTCGCCCGGCTGGAAGAACGGGAGGTGCTCATCAACGTCGACCGGGCCAAGCAGGCCATGAACCAGGAGGCCGACGCCCTGGCCAAGATGGTCGAGGACTGGGCCGTGTGGGACGACAGCTACGCCTTCATCCAGGACCGGAACGAGGCGTTCCTCCAGTCCAACTGCACCCAGCAGACTTTCGTCAACCTGCACATCGATCTCATCGCGTTCCTGGACCAGGACGGGAAACTCGTTTTCGGCGCCGCCCCCGACCCGGCCGGACGGGCGCCTGGGGACCTGCGCCCCGGCCAGGAACAGGCGCTGCGGAAATACGCCGCCCGGTTCCACTTCACGTCCATCGACAAAAAAACGGTCGGCCTCGTGGGGTTGCAGGACATCACCCCCGGCCTGTTCCTGGCCGACGGGACTTCCCGCCGCTCCCTGGACCCCGCTTCCGGTCCGCCCAGGCCGGTGGCGGCGTTCCTGGCCGCGGCCCCCATCCTGACCAGCAACCGGCAGGGCCCCGTCCGGGGCACCCTGGTGAGGGTGCGGTACATCGACGACGAAAAGGTGCAGAACCTCTCCTCGACCACCCGTTTGGCCCTCTCCCTGGTGCCCGGGCAAATCTTCCCCGCCGAGGCCGGCGAAAACACCCTCACCGATCCCGCCGACGGGAAGAAGGTTTCGATCCGCGCACTCGACGACAACTTCATCCAGGGCCGGGCCAACCTCAAGGACATCAACGGGCAGGACGTCCTGCAGCTGCACATCGACCTGCCCCGCGACATCTCCCGGAAAGGGCGCGCCCTGGTCACGAACTCGGTGGCCTGGATCTCGGTGATCTGCGCGGGCTTCGGGACCTGCCTCTTCTTCCTGGTCAACCGGATGAACCGCCACCGGGCCCGGCGGGAGCAGGCCCTCCAGGAACTCGCCGCCATCGTCGAATCCAGCAACGACGCCATCATCGCCAAAGACTCGGCCGGGCGCATCCGGAGCTGGAACCGCGGCGCCGAAAAACTGTACGGTTTCAGCGAGGAAGAGGCCCTGGGGAAGCCCGTGACGCTCATCATCCCCGAGGACCTGCGGGCCGAGGTCGAACCGGACCTTCCCGAGCAGAGGAACCTGGAAACGAAGAGGCGGCGCCGGGACGGCACCCTGATCGACGTTTCGCTGACCCTCTCCCCGCTCTTCGACGAGAGGGGCGAGATGGTCGGCGCCTGCGGGATCTCCCGGGACATCACGGAGAAGAAACGGGCCGCGGAAGAGCTGCAGCGGGCCCACGACCAGCTGGAAACCCGCGTTCAGGAGCGCACCGCGGAACTGGCCGAGATCAACCGGCGGCTCCAGGCGGAAATCGAGGAGCGCCGGAAGACCGAAGAGCAGCTGAAGCAGTCCTCGCGGGCGGCCGAGGCGGCCAATGAGGCCAAGAGCCAGTTCCTGGCCAACATCAGCCACGAGATCCGGACCCCCCTGAACGCCATCGTCGGGTTCGCCGAGATGATCCAGAGCATCAAGGCGCCGGAACGGCAGTCGGCCTACGGCGGCATGATCGTGTCGGAGTCGGAAATGCTCCTGGACCTCATCAACGAACTGCTGGACATGTCCAAGGTGGAGTCGGGCAAAATCGTCCTGGAAAGCCTGCCCTTCGACCTCATGGCCCTGGTCAACGGGGTGCGGTCGACCATGGAGCTGCGTTGCCGGAAGAAGGGCATCGAATTCCGCGTCACCGTGGAGAAGGGCGTGCCCTACCGGCTGGAGGGCGACCCGGTGCGCCTCCGCCAGATCCTCAACAACCTGGCCGGCAACGCCGTGAAGTTCACGGAAAAGGGCCACATCAGCCTGAAGGTCAGCCTGGCCGCCGACCGGGGGCACCGGATCGCCCTCCGCTTCGACGTGGAGGACACCGGCATCGGCATTCCTTCCGACAAGCTCGGCGTGATTTTTGAACCATTCGTGCAGGCCGACAGTTCCACAACCCGGAAGTTCGGGGGGACCGGCCTCGGAACCAGCATCTCCAAGCGCCTGGTCGAGATGATGGGCGGAAAAATCGGCGTTTCCAGCGAACCGGGACGGGGAAGCACCTTCTGGTTCACGGTGAATCTCCTGCGGAGAGACCCCGGCGGGGACACCCTCCCCTTCCCCTTCCATCTGGACCCCGCGGAGGCCATTCCCTTCACGCCGTCGCCTGCGGAAAACCGGGCCAATGGACCGCAAGTCCTGCTGGTCGAGGATTACCCCCCGAACCGGGAAATCGCCCTGTCCCACCTGGATGACGCCGGCTGCCGGGCCGAATTCGCCGTGAACGGTCGGGAAGCCGTCGCCAAGGCGGACGACGGAAGTTTCGACATCATCCTGATGGACGTCCAGATGCCGGAAATGGACGGCAAGGAGGCCACGCGGAGAATCCGTGCCGGGAACGGACCGAACGCCGGGACGCCGATCATCGGCATGACCGCCAGCGCCTTTCCCCGCGACATCGCGGAGTGCCTGGACGCCGGCATGAGCGAAGTCCTGACCAAGCCCGTGCGGAAAGCGCTGCTGATCGACATCGTCAATCGCTGGGCCGGGCCGGCCCGGCCGCCTGCGGAGGAGAACGGGAAACCGGACGCGCCGGCCGCGGCGACGCCCCTCCCGCCGGCCGCCGCCAGGGCCCCGGAGAAGGAAACGTCGCCCTCCGCGGCCGGTGCCCCGATCGACTTCCCGCGCGTGACCGAGGAGTTCGGCGGGAAAAAGGACGTCGTGACCAGGGTCCTCAAAAACTTCCTGGCCTCCTGTGAGAAGCTTCTGCCGGCCATGGAGGGCGCCCTGAACGAGGGGGACCTGGAAAGCGTCCGGAAAGAAGCGCACAAGATGAAGGGAGGCGCCGCCAACCTGACGGCCGACCGCATGGCCGAACAGGCGGGGCGCACCGAGAAAGCGGCCGCCTCCGGGGATGCCGCCGAGGCCGCTCGGGCCATGGCCGACCTGGGCGTCGCTTTCCGGGAGCTGGCCCACTTCGTCCGGGAGGGGAACGCATGAGGATCCTGATCGTGGAAGACGACCCCGTCTGCTACGAAAAGATGCTGGCGATCCTTTCCGACTTCGGCGAATGCTCCGTGGCGGAAAGCGGCGAAGAGGCCATTCTCTTCGTGGAGAAAGCCGAGGAAGAGGACAACCCCTTCGATCTGCTGACCCTGGACATCGAACTGCCAGGCATGTCCGGCGCCCAGGTGCTGCAGGAGCTGCGCCGCCGCGAAGCCAAGCGGGAACGACCCGGCGCCAACCCCCTCCGGGTCATCATGGTCACCGCCCAGGGCGACGCCAGCAACGTGATGGCCTGCCTGCGGTCCGGCTGCGAGAGCTTCATCGTCAAGCCTTTCGGCCCCGAACGGATCATGGAGGCCCTGCGGCGGCTCTGGCCGGACGGCCACTTCCCGCAGGAACCGGAGGAAAAGCCCGCGGAAGCCGTCCCGCCCGCCCCCGCGCACCCCTCCGGCAGCTGGCGGAACAGCAACCGACGGGCCCTCGTCATCGAAGACGACGAAGTCAGCCGGGAAAAGATGAGGGCGCTGCTCGAACCGCTCGGCCCCGTGGACACCGCCGGCACCGGCCAGGAAGCGCTGGACATGTTCCGGGCGGCCCAGGCCGCGTCGACGCCCTACCGCTTCATCACCGTGGACTATGCCCTGCCGGACATGACGGGGGAAGACGTCCTGCTCCACATCCGGAACTGGGAAGCCGACCCCGCCTTCTCCCGGGGTTTCGCCCCTTCCCGGATCATCATGGTCACGGCGTTCGGCAACACCGACCTGGTCAAAAAAGTGATCAAACTCGGGTGCAGTGGCTTCCTGGTCAAGCCGTTCGACCGCGAAACCATCGAGAAGGCCCTGGACAAGATCTTCCCCTCCCACTTCAGCCTGATCGTCGACGAGGAGGTCGAGTTCGCCGAAAGGCTCGGTAACGCTCTCGTCAGCCTGGGCCCGGTGGAGGCGTTCCCCAAAGGCCGGGAGGCGATTCTCCGGTACCGGAACGCCGCGGCCCTGCAGGACTTCCCCAGCCTGGTCTTCGTGAACGCCGACATGCCGGGAACGGACGTCCCGGTTTTCCTCGAAGCCATGCGCTCCATCGCGCGGAACATTCCCCAGGGCGCGTCACCCCGGTTCATCTTGACAACCCCCGCCAACAAGAGGGAGACCATCCTCCAGGGCCTCAAGACAGGCTGTTCGGCGTTTCTGCTCAAACCATTCTCAGAAAAAGCCTTGAACGATTGCCTGGCCTCGATGGGCATCGAGGTGGACACTCTCCCCGGCCCGGAAGCCGAGGAAGCGGGCCAAAGCGCTTCGGCCATCTCCCAGAACCTGCGGCAATCCGTCGTCCATTTCCTGGAGAATTCCCAGGATATCGCCGACATCGATGTCCGCATCCGCCTGGAAAAGCAGTTCCTGGAATCCGGGACCACGGAGGAGGAGGCCGGCGAGGTCATGGCCGAACTCCTCCTGAGCCAGGACCTGCCGATGAAAAGCAGGCTCAACCTCGTCCGGGTCTGCGGCTACGTCCGCAATCCTTACTTCCTGGCGCCGCTGCGGAAGCTCACCGAGGAGCACGGGAAGTTCTTCCTGGTCAAAGAAACGCTGATCGCGGTATCCAAGTTCACCGGGCGGGGGGCCTACGAAATCCTGAGCTCCAACCTGCAGCGGATCCAGGACCCCGCCTTGATCGAGCAGATCGGCGAAGCCATCGCGCGGATCCGGCGGGACGACCCCCTCCTCTCCCTGCTGCCCCGCTTCCTGAACGCCCAGGACCCCGTCGCCCTGCGTTCCGTCGTGGACACCTTCAAGCGCATCCTGAAACCGCCCGACGCCGGAATCTTCTTCGACTACCTCGACCACGCCGACCCGGGCATCGCCGCGGGGGCCTTCGAGATCCTGGCCCACGCCGCCGACGAAAACGCCTTGCGGCCCATCTTGGAACACGCCCACAAACAGGTGGAGGCGTTCAAGGCCGCCGGCCCGCAGGGCTTCGACGGCCTCAACGCCACCATCGCGCACCTGCGGGCATACTTCGGGCGCTTCCCCGAGCTGTCTTCGTTCCGTTTCGTCGAACTGGAGAACCTGTTCGACCAGGTCGCCGACCGGAACCTCCGCGCGAACCTGGCGGGCATCCTGGCCATGGGCAAGGACGCGGAGACGGTCCGGCTCGTCCGCGACGCCTTTGAGACCGCCCCTTCCCTGCGGGAAGCGATCATCGAAGGCATGGCCGTCCGCGAAGACGCGGGCGACTTCTTCATGGAAAAGTTCCATTCGGAAAAGGCCCTGCGCGAACCCATCGCCCGGACCCTGGCCCGCACCGCCTGGGGAAGGGCCCGGGCCGCGGCCGAGTTCCCCTCCCTGGATGCGCCCGAGCAGGAAGTCATGGCCCGGGTTTTCCCCTTCTCCGGCGACGAAGCGTCCCGCCAGTTGCTCGCCTACGTGCTGGCTTCCGGGCCCCACTCGCTGAAAGAGGCCGTCCTGGCCAACCTCGGGGTGATCCTCGACCCCGGCATCTTCGCGATGCTGTCCGCCCCCGAGGCCGAAGCCGGGCTGTTCGCCCTGGGGGAACCCTTCTTCCGGACGGCCGCACAGTCCTGCCCCGTCCGGCTCGTCAAGCGCATCCTGGCCCGCGCGGCCGGCAACGCCCTCCCGCCCCGCGACCTCGAGGCCGGCTTCGCCCTGGCCGCCGAATGCGCCCGGAGGGAACTCGTGCTCAGCTCCCCCGCCGAAGGCGCCTTCGCCGCCGCCATGAGCGCCGTGGTGCAGACGGGCAGCACCGCCCTCAACCTCTCCTTCCTCGAACTGCTGAAACGGGCCGCCACCTTCGACGAGCGCACGGTCGCCGACATGAACCAGGCCCTGCAGGTCTTCACCCAGGGACGGAGCTCCATGCCGGAGAGCGAGGCCGCGGAGGTCCGCCTGGCCCGGGAGAACATCAAGAAAATCCAAAAAGAGCTGGAATCTTTCCAGCAGTATGAAAAAGACGCGGAGGCGCTGTTCGCCCGGCAGATTCCCGACCTCGAACAGGCGGAAAAGCTCCTGGCCGGCAACCGTCTGGCCGGCGCCTTCCGGATGGAGTCCCTGGCCGCCCAGCTCGGCACTCAGCTGGCCGGTGCGGGGAGCGAAAAGGCCCAGCGACTCCGCCGCTTTCTCGACGGGCACCCCGGCCTGGCCCGGGCGGTCGCCCGGCGCGGGAGCGCCCAGGCCGGCGAGGAAACGGCGGAACCGTTCCGCTTCGACGTGCTCTGCCGCTTGTCCACCCCGGCGGTGCAAGCCCTGCTGGCGGACCAGTTCCGGGAAGAGTTCCCCCCGGTCCGCCTTCAGTTCGACCGCGACCCGGAACCGGGCGAAGGCTTCCTCATCTGCGACGCGCCCTACCTGGAGCGGTTCCTCGAATCCGGCACCAACCCCGCTAGGCGCCTGTTCCTCATCCTGGACAACCGGGAGGATTTTTCGGCCTACCAGGCTTTCAACCCGAAGGTCATGATCCCCCCCGTCTCCGCGGCCAGGCTGTTCCGCATGGTGGTGCAGGAACTGTACACGATCTGATTTCCCAACGGGGGGCAACATGGCTGACGATCTCACCACGCCCGGCAACCGGGACGACGAAAGACTGATCAAGCGGGCCGGCAGGCTGCTGGCCGCCCTGGCGGCGGACCTGTCCGCCGCTGAGAAAGCCCGCGCCCGGGGCGAGCAGGGGGTTTTCCACCTGGCCGACCGGGCCGCCCGGGCCCTGGAAGCCCTTCAGGAACTGGAAACGCTGCCGGCGCTGCTGGACGCGCAGCGTGCCCGCGCCCGGGAGCTGCGGGAGGCGGCCGACACCATGAAGCGGCGGGCGCACGCCGCCATCCCCGCGGCCCTGGCCGCGCTGCTGGACGGGGCGGGCCACTCGCTGGAGGGCACCCTGCCGGAACTCCGCTTCGGGCTGCTGACCCTCCGCTTCCGGATGGAAGCCAAAAAGCCCCAGGTGGAAATCCTGTACGGGCCGGGCATCGCCACCCTGCTCCGCGTGCCGGTGGACGCCGCCCGGGTGGCGGAGGCGGTCCGGCGGATCCTGGACGGCCTGGCCCGACCGCCGCTGGACGAGGAGGTCTTCCTCCGCCAGCTCCGCCAGGCTTGCCGCCTGGCCCGCCTGCGCCAGGGGGCCGACGACGACAGGAAACCGGCGCCCATCGTGGCCGTCATGGCCGAAGTCGCCTTCGCCCGGCAGAACCTGTCCTTCCAGGCCGACCCGGTCCGGGAGGCCTTCGCCTCCTACGGGCGCGTCACGTTCAGCTACGACCTGTTCCGCCTGCGGCGAAGGGAACTGGACGGCGAGACGCTGGTCCTCGGCGTGGCCTCCCGGGAACAGACGAAACGCCCCGAAAACCATCTCTGGGTCCCCACCGACGACCGCGGGCGCGGCGCCCACTTCGCCGACGTGACCTTCCGGAGGCGGTCATGACGCCGGCGGACATCAAGCCCGAGGTCGCCCGGCAGATCGTGGAAACCCTCGGCTCCCACGGCACCCCGCCGGAGTGGGGCTTCCAGCTGTTCACCGCCGGGCTCGGCGACTACCTGGACATCGTCGAGGAAGACTACCTGAAAACCTTCGTGGCCCACGGCGGCTCCGCCTTCAAGATGATCGTCGGCGCGTACGGCGGCGGGAAGACCCACTTCCTGTACAACGTGCGGGAGAAGGCCTGGAAGAACGGCTACGTGGTGAGCTACGTCTCGCTGCGGCACGACGAGTCGCCCTTCCACCGCATGGACCGGGTCTACCGGGCCATCGCCCTGAGCCTCACGGCGCCCCTTTCCCCGGAGGAACTCCTGGAGGGGAGCGAGAAGGGCCTGGGCGCCTTCCTGAAGAACTGGCTCGTCCGGGCCCGCGAGAAGCTGCAGCAGGCCGGCTTGCCGGACGAAAAGCTGGCCGAGGCGCTCCAGGACGAGGCCCGCACCGCGGTGGCCGACCTCGAGGGCTCCCACTACGCGGCCGCCCTCCGGCACGCCTTCCTGGCCCTGGCCGCCGGCGCCGACGACGACTTCGAGGTGATCCTGCAGTGGCTCACCGCCGACGGGTACGACCGGCACATCCACCACCCGTTCGGCATCCTGCGCCCCCTCGACCGCGCGGTGGCCTTCAGCGCCATCCGCTCCCTGGTGCAGTGGGTGCGCAACCTCGGCTACCGCGGGCTGGTGATCCTGCTCGACGAAGCTGAGCAGATCCCGTCCATGTCCTCCAAGCAGAAGGAGGTCATGCTGAGCAACCTCCGCGAGCTCATCGACGAGTGCGGGCAGACCTCCTTCCGCAACGTGATGATCTTCTATGCCGTGCCGGGCGAGCAGTTCCTCGACGGCCAGGCCAACGTCTACGAGGCGCTCAAGCAGCGCGTGCACTCCGTCTTCGATTTTTACAACCCCAGCGGAGTAAAGGTTTACCTCGACCGGATCGGCACCGCGCCCCTCCCGTTCCTGCAGGAGGTCGGCCTGAAGCTGGCGGGCGTCTTCGCCCGGGCCTTCGGGGTCGATTTCGCGCCGGACCGGCTGGCGGAAGCGGTCAGGCTCTGCGCCGAGGAGGCCTACGAGCAGCGCTTCGGGGACATCGGCTACAAGCGGCTCTTCGTCCAGGGCGCCATCCGGGCCTTCCACTACCTGCGGCGGAGACCCGACGCCGTTCTGGACGCCGCCTGGGCCCGGGCCATGCTCGAAGGGGGCGTTTGATGCCCGGACTGAAAGTCGGGGACCGCGTCCGGCACGCCCGGTGGGGCGATGGATCCGTGGCCAAGGTCTACCACGGCGGGGGAGAGGGCCTGGTCATGTTCGACCAGGGCTTCATCTTCCGCATCAACGGAATCTCCCTCCGCCCGGTGGAACCCGAGGGCGGCGGGGAGCCCGCCCCCGCGGCCTGCCCCGCCAACGCCGACCTGAAGCGGATCCTCCGCGAGGGGATGGACCAGCTCCGGAAAAGGGCCTCGGAAAAGAGGATCGCCCAGACCCGGCCGAAAGGCGTGGAGGCTCTTCCCCGCCCCCGGTCCCGGCCGGCCCCCCTGGCCCGCCCGGGGAAAGTCGCCGCCGGCGAGCCCTTCCTGCCCGCCCACCTGCGAAGCCGCCAGGTCCTGGAAGCGTTCCGCATGGGCATCGTCCCGCACCACGCCATCGAGGACTGGACCTTCGGCCGCGAAGAAGAGATCGGGCGCCTCTCCTCCTGGCTCCGGGACGACACCGAGGGTGCGCTCCTGCTGGAGGGCGCCTACGGGTCCGGGAAGACCCACCTGATGGAACACCTGTCCCACCACGCCCGGAAACTCGGTTTCGCCGCGGCCATGGTGCGCATGGACCCCGGCGGGGGAAGCACCTCCTTCCCCTGGCGGTTGTACCGGGAGATCCTGCGCACGCTCCGGATCCCTTCTCCGGCCGGGGACACCGACGTCCGGGAAGCCCTGGAATCCCAACGCCGGGGTATCGCCGCCCTCGGCTGGACGCTCGAACACCCGCTGCTGGGCCCCTTCTTCCGGGCCCTGGAGAAAGGAAGGCTCGGCGAGTCCGACTGGCAGGCCTTCCTGGGCGAGAAGGCCGACGCGGCCCACTTCGCCTTCAGCGGTGACTTCACCACCGTCGGCAACGTCGTCTGCAACCTCCTGGGGACCCTGGCCAACGTCCTGGTCCGCTGCTGCGGCGCCAACGGGCTGCTGCTCCTGCTGGACGAAACCGAGACCGCCCGCACCTGCCTGTACAACTTCCACTGGATCCGCAGCCTCAATTTTCTCCGCGGCCTGACCCTGACCGCCAACGACGAGCCGGACCTCACCGAAGAGGGCGTGTCCCTGGACAACAACGGCACCTACACCGGGGAACGGACCGGGCTGGTCTACGCCGGGCACTGGAAGAGGATCCGCTACGTCGAGCGAGTGCCCACCTTCCTGAAGATCGTGGTGTCCATCACACCGGGCTCGTTCTCGCCGAAGTTCCGGGAGTGGCGGAAATCCCTCCCCCTGCTGGAACTGGAGCAGGTGGGCCGGCTGGCCTCGGTGGCCCTCATCGAAGCCGTGAACGCCCACTACCGTTCCGTGTACGGGGCCGGCCTCAGCCCGGAAGAGGCGGTCCTGGCCATGCTCCAGCTGGAGGGCGCCGGGCCGGGCCGCTCCACCCGCACCCTCATCAAGGGCGTGCTGGACCTTCTCGATTTCCGCCGCTTCTACCCCACCGAACCGCTGCGGAAGATCCTCTCCTGACGCCCCCGCGACCCGGCGGTCAGGCGACGGGCAGCACGGGTCGGACCGGGCCCGGGGGCGGGTCGCCCGGATACAGGACCCTCTCCAGGAAGAGGCCGCAGGGCGGCGCCGTCCAGCGCGCGGGCTCCGGGGACGGCTCCGCCAGGAAGCGCCGCACGTCCTCCGGCCTCACCTTCCCCCGCCCCGCCTCCACCAGAACGCCCACGACGCGCCGCACCACCTTCCACAGGAAGTGGGCCCCCCGCACGCGGACGAGCAGCAGGGCGCCTTCCTCCACCACCTCCACGCCGGACAGCGCCAGGCGCGTCCCCTCCTCCCAGCGGCCGTCCACGAAGGAACGGAAATCGTGCTCCCCGGGGAAGATCTCGGCCGCCCGGGCCATGGCCTTCCCGTCGAGGGGGTCGCGCACCCACCAGGCCAGGCGTTTCCCGAAGGCGGACCGCCGGCGGGCCACCTGGTAGAGGTAGACCCGCTCCCGGGCGCTGGTGCGGGCGTCGAAGCCGGGGGGGGCGGGCCGCACCTCGAGGACGTGGATGTCGTGGGGAAGCCCTTCGTTGAGCCCGTCCGCCAGCTGGCCCGCCTCGGACGGGGAGACGTACGCGTCCAGGTGCGCCCCCTGCTCCAGGGCGTGGACGCCCGCATCGGTCCGCCCCGCCCCCTGGAGGTCCGCGAAAGTCTGGCCGAGCAGCGACCGCGCGACCGCCAGGAGTTCGCCCTGCACCGTGCGGGCGTTCTCCTGGACCTGCCACCCGCGGTACCGCGTGCCCTCGTACTCCACCTTCAGCCGGAAGCGCACCGGCCTGCCTCGGCCCGCGCCCTTCCGCCCGCCCGCGGGGGCGCCCCCCCGCCGGTCCCGCCGGCCGCCGGCCTTCTTCCTCTCCTGTTCCTCCACCCGCATGATAACCTCCTCGGCAGCCATCTTCCGCCTGCCGGACGCACTGTACCGCGGATCGCCCCCGACCCGCAGGGAAAAAGATCGGTCCGGGCAAGGGGGCGGGAGGGCATCGATTGCTATGGACATGAATGCCCTACAGGCAAAGGAAGGGGCGCCGCCGCATCGGCGGGGGACGATGCGGCCTCGTTTCCCGTAGGGAAACAATGTCCATAGCCCCGCGGCGCCCGGAAAATCTTTTTCCCGTAGGGAATCCATGTCCATGGCCCGGCACGCCGCTTCCCGCGGGGAATCCACCACGGCGGCCGACCCTGCATAACACTTTCGCGAAGAATTTTCCGAAAGAGACTCTGTAGTCATTGTGTTTTCTGTATGTTTCCTTTCGCTTTCCCCAAGGCGACGGTGTGAAATTGATCGCGGCGGCAATTGATGCCCTACGGGCAAGGGGGGCGGGAGGGCATCGATTGCTATGGACATGAATGCCCTACGGGCAAAGGAAGGGGCGCAGCCGCATCGGCGGGGGACGATGCGGCCTCGTTTCCCGTAGGGAAACTCGCCTTTGGCCTTTAACTAGACAAAAAGCACAGAAAAAAGCTGAAAA
>CAYTBK010000001.1:105848-111686 GCA_964436005.1 uncultured Acidobacteriota bacterium | reverse complement strand
CCGGATGCTCTTCGGGTCGGGGTCGTAGGCCTTGAAGGCGAAATAGACGTTCTTCTTGTCATAGAGGATGAAAACCTCTGTCCTGACCCGGGCCGGGATGTTTTCCCCCGGGCTGACCTCGTAGCCGAGCTCCAGACGGCAGGCATTCTCCCAGGCCTCTTCTTCCACATGGCCGTCGACCTTGACTGGCAGCGAGGTGCAGGGGACGGCGGTCGTCCCTCGGGCCGCGGGCCCGTCCTTCTGCGGTTTTTTGGCTTGGAGGGCGGGCGCGAAGGCGAGCGCCAGGCAGAGCAGTGTCAGCGAGCGGATGGACATCGGGGGTTCTCCTGTGACCTTCCCGTTTCCGGTGCCGGGCCCGGCCGCGGCTCCTTCGGGAAGACGCCGTCTACGATGGCGCAGCGGAAAATGTTGCCGGAAAGGCCGGCGGGGGAACAGTGCCTGGCTGAAAGGCCGGTGATGATGGTATAAATATCGTTTCGTGCCGATGGGAAACGCCCGGGGGCCGGAAAAAAAATTGTTGGAGACTTCATGCCACTGATCGAACCGTCCGGATACCGTCCGCCTTTCCTGTTGCGGAGCGGCCACCTGCAGACCGTCTGGCCCACCCTGTTCCGGAGGGTGGCCGATTCGCCCTGCCGGCGCGAGCGCCTGGAACTGCCGGACGGGGACTTTCTGGACCTCGACTGGTCCCAGGGGGAAGGCCGCACCGCCCTGGCCGTCCTTTCGCACGGAATGGAAGGGGACGGGCGGCGCTGGTATGTCCGGGCCATGGGCCAGGTGCTGAACCGGGCAGGGTACGACACCCTGGCCTGGACCATGCGAGGGTGCGGACCGGAACCGAACCGGCTGCCCCGGTTCTACCACGCCGGGGCGGTGGAGGACCTGGACGCCGTGGTCGGCCGGGCCTCGCGGGAGGGGAAGTACGAGAAGATCGCCCTGGTCGGGTTCTCCCTGGGGGGAAACCTGCTGCTCAAGTACCTCGGCGAGAGGGGCACCCGCTTCCCCGGGCCGGTGGCGGCCGGGGTGGCGGTGTCGCCGCCCTGCGACCTGGCGGCGGCGGTGAACCGGATCCACGCTCCCGCCAACCGCGTCTACCTCAAAAGGTTCATGAGGAGTTTCCGGCGCAAGATCCGGGGGAAGGCCGCGCTGTACCCCCGGGCGGTCAGCGTCGACGGTCTGGAGGGTGTCCGGGACCTGCGGTCCTTCGACAACCGCTACACGGCCCCGCTCAACGGTTTCCGGGACGCGGAGGACTACTGGCGGAGAGCTTCCGCCCTGCCGGTGCTGCCCGGCATCGAGGTTCCGACCCTGATTCTCAGCGCGCAGGACGACCCCTTCCTGCCCGAGGAGTGCTTCCCCTCAGCAGTCGCGGCGGCCAGCCCTTGCCTTTTCCTGGAGGCGCCCCGCCACGGCGGCCACGTCGGTTTCATGGAGATGGGCAAGACGGGCGGCGGCTACTGGTCGGAACGGCGGGCCGCGGCCTTCCTGCGGGAAGTCTGCCGCTGACCGGCGGCGGGCCGGCTAGCCCCGGCCCCAGGACAGCTTGCGGCGAAGAACGTCGAAGAAATTGACGGAATTCGGGATCAGGACCCGGGCGTCGTGGGGGGAAACGGAAATCTCCACCGTGTCGCCCGGCAGGACCGGGGCCCCGACCTGCCCGTCCACGGTGACGGTGACGTCCTCGCCGGCGACGAGGCGGACCCGCACGGGTTCCGCGGCGTCCAGCACGATGGGGCGGTGGGTGAGGGTGTGGGGGCAGATGGGGGCCAGGACGAGGCTGCGCCCCTGGGGGGTGACGATGGGGCCGCCCGCCGACAGGGCGTAGGCGGTGGAGCCGGTGGGCGTGGAGACGATGAAACCGTCGGCGTTGTAGGAAGACAGGAAATGGGGGCCCACCGTGATGTCCACCCGGATGATGCGGGCCAGGGCCCCCTTGGTCAGAACCGCTTCGTTGAGGGCCAGGAATTCGCAGGCCGTGCCGCCTTCGCGCAGAAGCCGGACATCCACGCGCAGGCGCTTCTCCAGGCGGAAGTTCCCTTCCAGTATCTGCTCCAGGGACGGGATCATCTCCTCCCGGGCCACTTCCGTCAGGAAGCCGAGCGAGCCGAAATTGATTCCCACCACGGGCAGGGCCCGGGCGCCCAGCGAACGGACCACCCGGAGCATTGTGCCGTCGCCGCCGAGTACAACAGCCAAATCGGTCTCCTCGGGCAGGCTTTCCGGGACGAAAAAAACGATTCGCGAAGTGACGTCGGCGGGCAGCACCGTCTCGAGCAGCGGCTTGGCCCGGTCTTCCACCTTGACGGAGATGCCCCGCTCGGAAAAAAGCCCCAGCAGGTTGCGGAGGGGTTCCGCAAACGCTCCGGACAGGGTTTTCATGTAGAGGGCGACATGGGAAAACTGCGCGTGGTTCAAGCGAAATCTCCTTTCATGAACAGCAGGAACTCGACGTTGCCGTCCGCGCCGGTGATGGGCGAGAGCGTGGAGTCCAGGGGGAGGAAGCCCATTTCCCGGGCGGCGTTTTCCACTTTCTCCAACGCTTTACGGCGCACCGGTTCCTCCTGCACGATCCCGCCTTTCCCGATATCGCCCGGGCGGGCCTCGAACTGGGGCTTGACGAGCGTAACCAGCCGGGCGTCGGCCCGACCGTTCGCCTGGAGCAGCGCCTTGATCGCCGGCAGGATGCAGGTCTGGGAAATAAACGACACGTCCATCACGACGATGTCGAAAACGACGCCGGGGAAGTCCTCGGGTTGCATGTACCGGGCGTTGACCCCTTCGCGCAGGGTCACTCTCGGGTCGGTGCGGAGTTTCCAGTGGAGCTGCGCCTTCCCCACGTCGATCCCGTAGACGTGGCGGGCCCCGTTTTGCAGCAGGCAGTCCGTGAAGCCGCCGGTGGAGCAGCCCACATCCAGGCAGACGGCATCCTTGACGTCCAGATGGAATGTTGCGAGGGCATGCGACAACTTCAGCCCCCCGCGGCCGACGAAGGGGCAGTCGTCCCCGAGCAGGCGGAGGGGCGAGTCGGCGTCGATGCGCAGGCCGGGCTTCTCCAGCTTCCGTCCGCCGGAAACCACCAGCCCGGCCATGATCAGCGCCTGTGCCTTGCTGCGCGTTTCCGCCAGTCCTCGTGAGACCAGGAGGTTGTCGATTCTTTCTTTTGCCATGGTGGATGTTCGAGAAACGCCTTGACCCGCTCGGTGATGCCTTCGGCGTCCAGTTGGCAGCCGGCGAGGAGGATGCGCGGGTCGCCGTGGGGGATGATCCGGTCCGGCACGCCCAGGCGGAGGACGCCGGCGGCGAGAATCCCTTCCTCCTGCAATGCTTCCATGACCGCGCTGCCGAAGCCGCCGGGCAGGCAGCCCTCTTCGATGGAGACCACGGGGCGACCTTCGCAGACCGAACGCAGCAGGTTGACGTCCATGGGTTTGACGAAACGGGCGTTCACCACGGTGCTGCTGATGCCCTTGCGCTCCAGGGCGGCGGCGGCCTGCAACGCCGGCTGCACCATGCTGCCCAGGGCGACCAGGGTGACGTCGTGGCCTTGCCGGAGCACTTCCCCTTTTCCGAGAGGGATTTCCCGCGGGGGGGAATCCATGGGTACGCCCAGGCCCATCCCCCTCGGGAAGCGGATGGCCACCGGCCCGTTGGTGCGGGTGGCGGTGTACAGCATGTGCCGCAATTCGTCCTCGTTCGCCGGGGCCATGACGGTGAGGCCCGGCAGGATTCTCAGGTAGGCCAGGTCGAACAGCCCGTGGTGGGTCGGCCCGTCGTCGCCGACGATGCCGGCGCGGTCGAGGATGAAGGTGATGGGCAGGCCCATCAGGCAGACGTCGTGGTAGACCTGGTCGAAGCCGCGTTGCAGGAACGTGGAGTAGATGGCCACCACCGGGTGGTGGCCTTCCGCGGCCAGGCCGGCGGCAAAGGTCACGGCGTGCTGTTCGGCGATGCCGACGTCGAAGCAGCGCTCGGGAAACTCCTCCTTGAAGGCCATGAGTCCGGTTCCGCTGAGCATGGCGGCGGATACGGCCACCAGGCGGCTGTCCTCCCTCGCCAGTTCCCGGATGGTCCGGGAGAAGACGCCCGTGTAGGTGGGCCGTTCGGCCGGGTGCAGCCCCTTGCCGGTGGCGATGTTGAACGGGGAGGTGCCGTGCCACTTGTCGGGGTCCTCCTCGGCCGGCGGGTAGCCCTTCCCCTTGGTGGTGACCACGTGCAGGAGGACGGGCCCGTCCATCTCCTTGATCTCGCGCAGCGTTTCCACCAGCTTGGGGATGTTGTGGCCGTTGACCGGGCCCAGGTACCGCAGTCCCAACTCCTCCAGCAGCTTGCCGGGCACGAAGAAGGTTTTCATGGCGTCCACGACGCTTTTCGTGGTTTTCAACAGGGTGTTGCCGATGCCCGGGATGCTCTTGAGGATGGACTGCATGTCGCGGGCGAAGACGGTGTAGACCTGCCCGTCGATGATGCGCTTGAGGTAGCCGGACCAGGCGCCGACGTTGGAAGAGATGGACATCTCGTTGTCGTTCAGCACGATGAGAAGCTTGTTGCGCAAGTGGCCGGCCTGGTTGATGCCTTCCATGGCCATCCCGCCCGTCAGGGAGCCGTCGCCGATGACGGCCACCACGTTGTTCGACCGGCCGGCGATGTCCCGCCCCACGGCCATTCCCAGGGCCGCGCTGATGGAAGTGGAGGCGTGGCCCGCCGTGAAGGCGTCGTGGGGGCTTTCGTCCCGGTTGCAGAAACCGGTGATCCCCTGGTAGGTGCGCAGGGTGTGGAAAACGTCCCGCCGCCCGGTGAGGAGCTTGTGGGGATAGCACTGGTGGGAGACGTCCCAGATGATCTTGTCTTCCGGGGTGCTGTAGACGAAGTGCAGGGCCAGGGCGAGTTCGACGACGCCCAGGTTGGAGGCCAGGTGCCCCCCGTTCTTCGAGACGACGTCGATCATCCGCTCGCGGATTTCCGCGGCGAGGACATCCAGTTCGTCCATCGACAGGGATTTCAGGTCGGAGGGATCGTCTATCCGTTCCAGCATCGGGAGGGCCTCCTGGTGACGTCGTCCGCGCATCAGAGGCCGTTCCGAACAGCGGAGGCGTCAGCGCCGAATTATACCAGAATTTCAGGTCCGGGGATCATATACTTGGACCCCTGTGGTAAAATGCGCGGTCGTGTTTTCTGGATTCAAGCGAAAGGAAGGAGGGTTCCGTGATCGGTACCGACAGCGCGTTGTTGATCTGGACGGCGGCCAGCCTCGGCGTCATCCACACCCTGGCCGGCCCCGACCACTACCTTCCTTTCGTGATGCTCGGGCAGGCGGGCAAATGGAGCCGAAAAAAACTCGTACTGGTCACCGCCCTTTGCGGCGTTGGCCATGTCGCCTCGTCCATCGTCCTGAGCCTGGTGGGTGTCCTGGCCGGCGTGGCGGTCGGCCGGTTGCAGATTGTCGAGGGGTGGCGGGGCGACCTGGCGGCCTGGCTGCTCACCGGTTTCGGGCTGGCCTACGCCCTGTGGGGAATCCGGCGCGGGTTGCGCGGGAAGAGCCACCAGCACATCCACGTGCACGGAGACGGGGAACTTCACACCCACGAGCACAACCACCGCGAGACGGAACATGCGCACCCGCATGCGGCCGGCAAGGGGAACCCATCGGCCGTGGTCACCACCTGGACGCTTTTCATCGTCTTCATTCTGGGCCCTTGCGAACCCATGATCCCCATCGTGATGGTGCCGGCCTCGCGGGGGGCGTGGATGGAGGCCGGCGTGGTTTCGGGCGTTTTCGGAACGGTCACCGTGCTGGCCATGATCGGCGCCGTCCTGTTCCTCCGGGCGGGCTTCCGGATG
>CAYTBK010000001.1:0-105748 GCA_964436005.1 uncultured Acidobacteriota bacterium | reverse complement strand
CACCGTGCTGGCCATGATCGGCGCCGTCCTGTTCCTCCGGGCGGGCTTCCGGATGATCCCCCTGCGCTGGATGGAACGCTACGTCCATGCGATGGCGGGGTTCGTCATCGCCGGGTCGGGAGCCGCGATCCTCTTCCTGGGACTCTAGCCAGGTTCGGGGCCGGCCGCTCCCCTCATCCCCCCGGCATCATACCTGCGGCATCCGGCAGATGACCGGGGCGGCTCTTTCCGGGTCACTTCGTGTGAATGCCCAGCACGGCGGCCGTCTTTTCGACGATGACGTCCGGGTCGAAGGGCTTCGTCAGGTAGAGATCGGCGCCGTAGTCCATGCCTTTGCGGCGGTCGAATTCCTGGCCCTTGGCCGTCAGCATGATGATGAACACCTTCTCCAGCCCCAGCTGACGCTTCACTTTCAGGCAGACGTCGTAGCCGTTCATTTCCGGCATCATGACGTCGAGAAAAACGAGTTCCGGTTGGTGCTCCCGGATCATTTCGAACCCTTCCCGCCCGTTGGTGGCGGTCAGTATCTCGACGCCCATGTCCTCGAATTCCTCCAAAGACTGTTCCAACAACAGACGGATATGAGCTTCGTCGTCGACAATCAGTATTTTGGGCATATCGTCTCCTTGCGCAACCGCTTGTTCCGAAAGCGGAAAATTTCATGTCCAGCCGATGGCGGGGGTGCGGGGTGCCCCCTAGTTCTCCTGGCGCGAGGCCCGGTGGAGAATCCCGTTCCCGCCGCTTTCCTTCACCAGCAGCAGCTTCTTGGCGGAAGAAGCCAGCCTGACGAATTCCATGTCTGCCAGGAGGCTCTCCCACCTGGGGAATTCCTGGTCGATCACCACGATGTCCACCGCAGCCGGCTCTTCCTCCAGGCGGGAGGCCTGGGAAGGGTCCCAGGTGGACAGGGAGATCACGCCGGCCAGCCGGTTGCCCAGCGTCTGCGAAACCTGATCGTCGCTGGTGATCAGCAGGACATGGGTGACCGGGTTGAAAGCCGACAGCAACCGGCGCATCTCCCGGATCAGGGTTTCCGTTTCCAGCGGTTTCGGCAGCATGCTTTCGACGGTCAACTGCGGGGTCGGCTGCCTGGCGTCGGAACAGGATAGCATAAGGATCGGAATCCCCCTAGTCTGCTCGTCCCGTTTCAGGAGAATGGCGGCGTCGTACCCGTTGAGGACGGGCATGAGCACGTCCATGACGATCAGTTCCGGAGGGTCGTTGCGGGCGGCGCTGAGCGCCTCGGCCCCGTCCGAAGCCAGCCGCACGTCGAAGCCGGCATTCTCCAGCTCCTGGCGCAGCAGACGCCGGATTCCGTAGTCGTCGTCCACCACCAGGACGGAGGGGTGTTTCCAGTCTTTGGAGATGGCGCACACCATGGCCGGGGCGTTGACCAGCCGCTCCACCAACGCGTCCAGGCTGACGAGTTCCATCGCGGAGGGGTCCCGGTGCCGGGAGGGGATGGTGAAGGTGAAGCGGCTCCCGCTGCCCAGGTGGCTCTCCACCCAGATCTTGCCCCCGTGGTGTTCGACGATCCGCTTGCAGATGGGCAGCCCGAGGCCCGTTCCGGTCGGCTTTCCGGTCAGCGTATCGCCCACCTGCTTGAATTTCTCGAAGATGTGTTCCTGGTTTTCATTGTCGATGCCGATGCCGGTATCGGAGACGGAAATCTCGATCTCCGTCTCCACGTGCCTGGCCGAACACCATATCTGCCCTTTTTCGGTGAACTTGACGGCGTTGGACAAAAGGTTGATCAGCACCTGGAGCAAGCGGTCGCGGTCACCCGTCACGTCCGGGAGGTCGGGGCCGAGATCCTGGCAGACCGTCAGGTTCCGGTTTTCCACCAGGGGCGAAATCGCCGCCACCGCCTGGCTGATCAGGTCGGGGATCCGGATGGTTTCCTGCCGCCATTCCAGTTTCCCGGCCTCCATCTTGGTGATGTCCAGCACGTCGTTGACGAGCGCCGTCAGGCGTTCGGATTCGGAGATGATGATGCCCAGGTTGTCGAGGATCTGTTCGCGCAGCCTCGTCGATTTTTCGGAGTTTCGGTAAAGGACAATGGGGTCGGCTTCCAGGATTTTCTTGCGGATGATTTTCCCGAAGCCGAGGATCGATGTGAGGGGCGTTCTCAATTCGTGAGAGACGGTGGACAGGAAGTCGGTCTTCATGGCGTCCAGGGCCTTGAGGTTTTCGTTGGCTTCGCGCAGCGTGTCCTCCGCCAGTTTCCGGTCGGTGACGTCCCGCGCGTTGACCACGATGCCCTGAATGGAGGGGTTGTTGGTGAGATTGTTGGCGACGGACTCCAGATACTTGAAGCCGCCATTCTTGAGCACCCAGCGCAACTCGATGCGGGGAGCCGTGCCCTGCTTGTTGGCGTTTTGCCGGATGAACGACCGCACCCGGTCCCGGTCGTCGGGATGGATGAAGGCGAACACCGATTTCCCCAGCAATTCGGACGGTTCATAGCCCAGGATGTCCTGCGAGGAAGGGCTGGAGTACTTGAATTTCGCCAGCGGGTCGAGGATCGCGGTGAGGTCGTGGGCGTTCTCGATCATGTTGCGGAAACGTTCTTCCTTCAGCTTCAGAGCCTCTTCCGCCTGCTTGCGCTCGTGGGCCTCGTTGCGGAGACGGAAGATCATGTGCTCCAATTCCTCGGTCCGTTCCACCACCCGGGCTTCCAGTTCCTCCTTGCTCCGGCGCAGGGCTTCCTGGGCCAGGGTCTGCGCCGTGACGTCACGGCTGACCATGGCGACGTGCGTGACCTCCCCGTCGCGATTCCGGAATGGGTAGTAGGTGACGGCGTAGAACTGTTCCCCGTTGCCCAGGGAAAAACGCCCCACGTAGTTGACCGTCTCTCCCTGGAAACAGCGGTCGAAATGGGAGCGGAGTTCTTCGTGAAAGGCGTCCTCGCCCCAGATCTCCTGGGCTGTGTGCCCGACGATGTCGTTTCGGCTCAGGTTCTTGGCCTGGCAGTAGGCGTCATTCACCGCCACGTAGCGGTAGTCCTTGTCCACCAGGGTCATGTATTCCTGGGCGGAGTTGATGATGAACTCGTAGTGGCGCCAGGAATGTTCCAGGTCGCGGCGGGCGATGGCGGTCGCCACCTGGCAGCCGACGAACGACAGCAGTTCCAAGTCCTTTTGGTTGTATACAATATCGCAAGTGAAACTTTGCAGGCAGATGACGCCGAGGATGCGGTCGCCCACCGAGAGGGGAGCGCCCAGGTAGAATTCCGGGTACTTGCCGAACCCTGTCCCCACCACCCCGCTGCGGACCAACCCGGCGATCTCGTCCCGGGAGAGGAGGACCGCTTCCCTCTTTTGCAGAACGTACTCGGTCACCCCGTTGGCGAGCTTGCGAGGCGGGGGTTGGGGTTCGACGTTCCCGGCGAAGTAGGGGAAGGCCAGCAGATCCGTCAACGGGTCGTAGAGGGCGATATAGAAAGTTGTGAACGGGATCAGGGTTTCAATGATGGAATGAATGGATTTGAAGAACTGGGAGGGGGCGACGCAACGCGAGGCCTCTTCCCCGATCTGGAAGAGGGCTTCCTGCAGGCGGATGGTCTTCTGGTGCCGCTCCACTTCCTCCACGAGCGCCTTGATGGCCGTTTCCAGGTCCGTCGTGCGGCTGTCGATGCGCCGGTCGAGATATTCGAGAAGCCGGTTGATTTCTTGGGTCAGCGGCTGCATCTCGGAATTGCCGTCCGGCGACAGGCGGAGCGACATGTCGCCCGACTCGATGATGCCCCTGAGCCTGGAGACCGATTCCTCGATGGTGCTTTGCAGTGCCTTGCTCGTCAATGGCTTCCTCCCGGAAGCGGGGTCGTTGGGAACCTTTCCGGTCGCCGGCCAGGTATTCGCCTGCCGGGATGGAGGCGTCAGGCCGGATTCTTCATGACGCCTCCGTCCTCGCTGCTTTCCGGGTCAAAACCGAAGGAGGCGGAAAAATGCTCGATGAAGGCGGCCGCCATGATCGGGTCGAACTGCGTTCCGGAGCACCGGATCAGTTCCTGGAAGGCGATGGCGGGCGTCAACCCCTTTCGGTACGGCCGGTCGCTGGTCATGGCGTCGAACGTGTCGGCGACCGAAACGATGCGGGCCAGGACGGGGATGTCTCCGCCGGCCAGGCCATCCGGGTAGCCGGTGCCGTCGTGCCGCTCGTGGTGATGGCGGATTCCCGGCACCAGGGGCCGGAACGCCTTGATGTTGTATAGGATCTCGCCTCCGGCTGCGGCGTGCGACTTCATCATCTCGAACTCGCCGGGGGAAAGCTTGCCCGGTTTTTGCAGGATGAAGTCGCTGACGCCGATCTTGCCGATGTCGTGCAGCATGGAGACGAGTTTCAAATTGTTCGTGAGGTCCTTGTCCAGGTGGAGCGTGTTGCCGATGCCGAGGCTGTACTCCATCACCCGGCGCGTGTGCCCCCCCGTGTAAGCGTCGCGGCGTTCGATGGTTTCCGCCAGGGTGTAGACGGTGCTGTAGAACGTTTCCCGCAGATCGGTGTACAGCCGGGCGTTTTCGACGGTGACGGCCACTTCGGAGGCCAGGGTTTGCAGCATGTTCAAGTGCTGCGACGTGTAGTTGACCGGTTTCTCGCTGCTGATGTTGAGAACGCCGAGGCCCTTCTCCTTGACGACCAGGGGAACGCAGATCAGCGAACTCACGGCCAACCCGCCCGGGACGTACCGGGAATCGGAACGGACGTCGTTGACGATCTCCCCTTTCCGGCTGTTGAAGACGGCCCCGACGATGCCGATTTTTCCGGCCAGGTTGGCCTTGACCGTCGACTGCCCTCCGAAGGCCCCGAGGATGTTGAAATGCCCGGATTCTTCGTCGTACAGCATGAGCGAGCCATTGTCGCCGGGGATGAGGCGGTGGACCTTCTCCAGGACCGTGTGCGCGACATCCTCGAGCTCCGTGACGGAACTCATCAGTTCGCCGATCTCGCCGAGGAGCTTGATTTCCCGGTACTGTTCGAGCGTTTCGATGGAGAGGCCTCGGATCTCCTCTTCTTTCTGGAGGATGAACGTCACGATGGAAGCGGCCGCCTCGGCGTACTGCACGGCCTCGACGCGCCCCGTGTAGACGCCCTGGAAACGGATTTCCGCCACGTCGCGCATGATGGGCAAAGGTTTTCCGAAGACAAGAGAATTCTCTATGTCGAAAACCGCCAGCTCCGTGTTGTGAAAAAGGCAGTAATCACGCAAAAATGCTTGATTTCCGGAGTGACGGAACACTTTTTTCAGTGGGCTCGATTTCACGTTCAAAGTTTTACCAGAGAGCGAGATTCTTGTCAAACGGGAAGTAAGAGCGCCGGAAGGGCTTCCTTCCCCGGGCGTGCCGCGGGGAAGGACTACCGGCCGGTCTTTCTCAGAACGCAGAGCAACTGGTCGGAAAGTTGAGGGTCGAAAGTCTCCATGCCGTACCCGGAATAGGTTTTTTCCACGGACAGGCCCGCCGCCCGGGCGAAGGATTCCAGTTCGGCGGGGCCGACCGGCTGCTGGACGGCCGTGTGAGTGACGGTGCGGGTCCCGTGCGGCACCTCTTCGGACAGGATGATGATGTGAAGCTCGATGTGGTGGCCGGTGTTGTGGAATATGCGCAGGAAGAAAGTGGGGCAGCCGCCGATGATGGACGACGTGGCCGGCATGATGCGCATCTGCCCGGGAGGCAGGCGGTCCCAGTTGAAGACATGGAGGATGCAGAGCCCCGAGGGCCTGAGGACGGCGGCCATTTCCGACAGGGCGTTCCCCACGTCCTCCCGGGAGGGGGCCAGGGTCAGCGAGTTGCCGAGGCAGACCACGGCGTCGAAGGGATCCTCCCGGCCATAGGTTTTCTGCAGGTCGGTGAACGAGGCCGTGCGAAAGTGGGGTGACACGCCGGAAGAAACGGCGTTTCCCACCGCTTTCCGCACCATGTCCCCGGAGAGGTCGGACCCGTAGGAATCACAGCCCAGGGCCGCGAACAGAATGGCGTGCATCCCCGTCCCGCAAGCGCAGTCCAGGGTGCGGGCGACGCCGTTGGCCGCGAAGAGGTCCGCAAAGAACGTCCTCTCGACCGGCAACCGCGTGCCCCAGGAGAATATCTTGTCGTACCATTCGGCCAGATTGGAAAAATCGTTCATGTCCGGCTCCTAGAACAGGCTGATTTGGGTGCTCTCCACAGGTTCGAGGCCGAGTTTTTTCCGTCCGGTAAGATCGATTTCCTTTTTCTCCAGCTTTCTCAGGATGTCGCTGGCCCGCTGTGTGACGACCCGGGGCATGCCGGCGAGCCTGGCCACCTCGATGCCGTAACTTCTGGCGCCGCACCCCGGGACGACTTTCCGCAGGAAGATGATGTCGTCGACGCCTTCCCGGACCGTGACGCAGCAGTTTTTCACGTTGTCGTACAAGGCGTCCAGCCGGGTCAACTCATGATAATGGGTGGCGAAAAGGGTTCTGGCCGTCCGCCCTTCCGTGACCAGCAGGAACTCGGCCACGCTCCAGGCGATGGACAGGCCGTCGAATGTGGCGGTGCCCCGGCCCACTTCGTCGAGCAGCACCAGGCTGCGGCCGGTGCAGGTGTTGAGGATGTTGGCGGTCTCGATCATTTCCACCATGAAGGTGGAGCGTCCGCGGGCCAGATTGTCGGATGCCCCGACCCGGGTGAAGATCTGGTCGACGATTCCGATCCGGGCCGAGTCGGCCGGGACGAACGAGCCCATCTGCGCCAGGACGGCGATCAGGGCGTTCTGTCGGAGGTAGGTGCTCTTCCCGCCCATGTTGGGCCCGGTGAGGATGATCAGTTGGTCGGATTCTCCGTCCAGGAAGCAGTCGTTGGGGACGAAGCTGTCCTCCGTCCGCTCGATGACCGGGTGTCGCCCGCCGTGCACTTCCAGCACCAGGGAATCGTCGACGCGCGGCCTGGCGTAGCGGTTCCGGACCGCCGCTTCGGCCAGGGAGGCCAGCACGTCGACGAGCGCCACGGTGCGGCCGGCGGCCAGCAGGCGGCGCGAGGCCTGGCCGACCGCTTCGCGGAGCTGCTGGAACAGCTCCTTTTCCAGGGCGATCAGACGCTCTTCGGCCGAAAGGATCTTCTCCTCCAGTTCCTTGATTTCCTGCGTCACGAAGCGTTCGGCGTTGGCCAGGGTCTGTTTCCGGATCCAGTCCGCCGGGGCGAGGGAAACCTGGCTCCGCGAGATTTCCAAATAATAGCCGAAGACCCGGTTGTACCCCACTTTCAGGGAGTTGATTCCGCTGCGCTCCCGCTCCCTCGCCTCGATGCCGGCCAGGTGGGACTTGCCGCCCCGGGCCAGGGAGCGCAGCGCGTCGAGCTCGCTGCTGAAACCTTCCCGAATGACCCCGCCGTCGTTGAGGTTGGCCGGCGGGTCTTCGTGGAGGGTCTGTTCCAGCCTCTGGCGGACGTCCGCCAGGGCGTCGAAGCCGGCCGACTGCTCCCGGAAGATCGGCGAGCCCAACCGGGCCATGGTTTCCTGCAGCTCGGGGAGCCGGGCGAGGGAGGCGGCCAGCGAAAGGAGTTCCCGGGCGCGCACGGAGCCGATGGAGACTTTGCCGACCAGCCGCTCGATGTCGGCGATCCCGGAGAGGCAGCGCCGGATGGCGTCCCGGGCCTGAAAGCTGCCGACGAGTTCCTCCACGGATTCCTGCCGGCCGCGGATCTCTTCCAGGCTCAGGAGCGGCCGCAGAATCCAGGCCTTCAGCAGGCGGCCGCCCATGCCGGTCACCGTGTTGTCGAGAATCGCCAGCAAGGTGTGCTTCCGGCTGCCGTCGCTGGAGGAGACGAGCTCGAGGTTGGCGATGCTCTCGGCATCCATGCGCAGGAATGCGCTGGCCTCGAAGTAGGTGATGCGGTCCAGGTGGTCCAGGGGCAGCAGGTTGCCCTCGACCACGTAGGACACCAGGGCGCCGGCGGCCGAGGTGGCCAGGGGCCGGCCCTCCAGGCCGAAACCGGCCAGGGAAAGCGTTCCCAGCGTTCGGCACAGGCGGCGCGAACAGTCCTCCTGGTGGAAGGTCGCCTCGTCGGTTTCCGTCAAAACGGAATCTTCTACCATGACTTTCATGGCCCGGTCGGCGAAGATGTCGGCGTTGGAGGGGGGAAAGACGATTTCGGCCGGCTGGAAATGGTTGATTTCTGCCGCCAGGTGGGCGTACAGGTCCTCGCCGTGGTACTCCGTGGCGAAAAAGTCCCCGGTGCTGATGTCGAGGAAAGCCGCGCCGAACCCGTCCTTGCGGAGAACGACCCCGGCCAGGAAGTTGTTGGCCTTGGGGTCCAGCATGGCGTCTTCCGTGACGGTGCCGGGCGTCACCACCCGGGAAACGTCGCGTCTCACGAGCTGCCCGGGCTTGGGGTCTTCCGTCTGCTCGCAGACCACCACCTTGTGCCCTTTGCGGATGAGCCTGGTCAGATAGCCCTCCAGGGCGTGATGGGGCACCCCGCACATGGGGATGGGCTCGCCTTTCTTGTCCCGGTTCCGGGAGGTCAGGGTGATCTCCAGGTCTCGGGAAGCGACGATGGCGTCGTCGAAGAACATCTCGTAGAAGTCGCCCAGGCGGAAAAAGACCAGTTTCCCGGGAAAACGCCGTTTGACATCCTGATACTGACGCATCATGGGCGTCATGTTCTCGTTCATGGGACGATTCCTTGTTGCCGATGGCCCCGTGCCAGCCTGAGTCGGGCTATTTTTTCCCGGCGTCTTTTTCGGGCTTCTTCCCGGAATCCTTGTCCTTCTGCCCTTCGCTCTTCTCCGGCTTGTCGGCTTTCTTTTCCGGCTGCGCGGCGGCGTCCGGTCCGCCGTCCTTCTTGTCCGGGTCGTAGAGGTTCCGGAACTCGGGCGCCACGTACACATAGCTTTCTTCCCGGAGTTCCTGGACGTAGTCAGTGAGGACCGGGCCGATCTTCTGGCGGAAGAGCTGGTCCTCGATCTCCTCCTTGACTTCTTCGTACGGTTTGGTCGAAGCCGGGGTCCGGGTGGACAACTTGATGACGCTGGTGCCGTAGTCGGCCTTGAGGGGTCCGGTGACCTGTCCGGGCTGAAGGTTGGCCACCGCTTTCGAGATGAGGGAGGAAAGCGCTCCGGCCGTGAACGTGCCCATTTTTCCACCGCTGGCCGCCGACGGCCCTTCCGACATGTCCTTGGCGACGTCTTCGAAAGGTTCGCCGGCTTTCAGCCTGGATTCGATCAGGGCGATCTTCTCCTGGACCTGCTCGGCGGTCTTGTCCTTGGAATACACCACGATCTCCTGCAGTTCGATGCTTTCCGGGATGGCGTAGTCACCGGCGTGGGCCTTGTAGTAGGCCTGGATGTCCTCCTGCATGATCTTGACCTTCTGGCGGACGATGGCGCCGCGGATGCGGTTGAGCAGGATCTGCTTCTTCAGCCCTTCCATGTATTCGCTGTAGATGACGCCCTGCTTGGCCATTTCGGACTTGAGGACCTCCACGCTCGGGACCCTTTCCCGCTTCATCAGGTCGTCCACGAATTGCTTCGCTTCCAGGTCGAGGTCGGTGGTGAAGCCGAACTCTTTCGCCTTGTCGATGAGCAGCAGTTCGTCGATCATGGTGGGGATGATCGTTTTCACCGCCTCGTCGAAGCGCTGCTGGAGCTCCTGCCCGGCCAGCTGGCCCCGGAGCATCCGGAACAGCATGTCCTTTTCCCGGTTGTATTCCGAAAGGGTGATGATGTCGTTGTTGACCTGGGCCACGATCTGCTCCTTGACCTCGGCCCGTGAAAACGGGGCCAGCAAGGTCAGGAGTGCACCCAGCCCAAATGACAAACGCTTTATCCGCAATCGCATGGAAATCCTCCGTATTCTCTTCTGGTGGTGAAAGGGGGATGCCGTCTCCGGGGCCTTTTCACGGCGCGGTACTGCCAACCCTGGGGCCGACGTGGATCTGCCAGCCCTTTTCACGGTCCGGGTGTGAGTGTAATACGACTGACTCCGGAAAAAAACAGATTTCCTTACTCACGGGCCCCCGTTTGTCCGGCAGGCGGGGCCTACTCGATCTTTTCCACCACGATGGTCATCTTCGCCACCAGGGCGGCGAGGGCGCCGATGGCGGCGAACACGGGGAGGAGTGCCGCCCCGACGACCCCGATGGTCAGCGGGATTTCCAGCAGGGTTTTCCCTTCCTCGTTCTTCAGCACGATTCTCCGAATGTTCCCCTGGTGGATGAGGTTCTTGATGGTGGCGAGCACCTGCGGCCCGTCCACGCGGAACTCCTCCTGCCGGAAGTTCTTCCCGTCCTTGGGGTCCTGGCCCGGGGCGCCGTCCTGGTCGTTCTCAGCGTTCATGGGGTTTCCTCCTGGAGGGAATCGGCAGCGTTTCACCTCGCGGCGAACACTGCCAACAGCAATACGAAATCTGGGGCGAAAAGGCTCCCGGCTGTTCCCAAAAGAAACCGCCCGGAGTAAGATGGGTCAATCAAGAACGGGAGGAATTTATGAAAACAGCAGAAAAGATCCTGGAGCTCGCCGAGGCCCGCGGCGGCGACACGTCGCGGATACTTTCCGACATCGTGAAGATTCCTTCGCTGAGCGGCGGGGAGAAGGACGTGGTCGCCGCCCTGAAAGCCGAGTGCGAGCAGGCCGGGTTCGACGAGGTCCGGGTGGACGGCCTGGGCAACCTCGTGGCGAGGGTCGGATCGGGCCCGCGCATCCTGGCCATCGACGCCCACATCGACACCGTGGACACCGGCGACCCGTCGCAGTGGGACCTGCCGCCCTATTCGGGCCTCGTCCGGGACGGGTTTGTCCATGGCCGCGGCACGGTGGACCAGAAGGGCGGGGCGGCCGCCATGGTCGCCGGCGGACGGATGCTGAAGGAACTGGGCGCCACTGGCGATTTCTCTGTATATTTCACTTTTACTGTCATGGAGGAGGACTGCGACGGCCTGTGCTGGAAGTACCTCATCGAGGAGGAGAAGCTGGTGCCGGAGTACGCGGTCATCACCGAGCCCACGAACCTGGGCGTGTACCGGGGGCATCGCGGCCGCATGGAGATCGAGATGTACTACGCCGGCGTTTCGTGCCACGGTTCCGCACCGGAGCGGGGCGTCAACGCCGCCTACAAGGCGGCCGAGGGGCTGCTGGCGATCCGCTCGCTCCACGAGAGGCTCGCCCACGACGAGTTCCTCGGCAAGGGGAGCGTGACGGCGACGCTGGTCGAGTCCTCCTCGCCCTCCCTGTGCGCGGTGCCCGACCGCTGCCGGGTGCACCTGGACCGGCGCCTCACCTGGGGCGAGACGCTGGAGAGCGCCGTGGCCGAGGTCCGGCAGGCGGTCGGGGGCGAGGCGCGGGTGGAGGTGCCCGTCTACGACACGCCGAGCTACAAGGGGACGGTGTTCACCCAGGAAAAGTACTTCCCGACGTGGAAAATCGCGGCCGACCATCCCCTGGCCCAGGCCGGCGTGCGCGCCGCCCGGGCCGTGCTGGGCAAGGAGCCCGTGCTGGACAAGTGGACCTTCTCCACGAACGCCGTGGCCATCTGCGGAAGGCACGGCATACCCTGCATCGGTTTCGGCCCGGGGAACGAGGTCCTGGCCCACGCCCCCAACGAGAAAATCCCCGTGGAGCACCTGGTGAAAGCGTCTGCGTTCTACGCCTTGCTGCCGAGCCTGCTGTGAGGAGCGTTCCCGGGGGCGCCGCCACGCCCCGGCCCGGGACGCGGAGCGAAAAAGTCCGGAAAAAGGCGGGAAAACCTGTAACCGATGCCGAGGCGCGACCGTCTGACAATCCTGCACTGGCGCAGTGAACAAATCGAGAAGGGGGAACCATGAGGAAAGGAACGTTTCGCAGCTGGCTGGCCGGACTTTGCATCCTGTCCCTGATCGGTTTCGGCCTGGGGGCCGGCATCGAAAGGAAGCCGAAGGCCAAGACCGCGAAGACGGGCCCGGGCGGGCAGGTGACGGCAACGACGGACGGCGCTGTGACCACCGGCGCGAAGGGGGCGGTTGACACCAACGCGGGGGCGGTCACGGGAGCTGGCGGGAACGCCGGAGCGGCCGGGGGCAAAACCGCCGTCACCAACGCTGCCGGGCAAACCGTGGCCCGGGGGGCGGCGGGCGGCGGCGCGGCTTCGACAGCGCGCGGCAACGCCGCCGGGGGCGGGTTCCAAACCGAGAACGCCGCGGGCGGAAGCAAGTCGGGCGTGGGCGGGGTCGCCAAGGGGACCAATGGCGGCGTGGCGGCTGGCGGTGCGGTCAGCGGGACCAATGCGGCCGGCGGTTCCCGCAGCGCCAGCGGCGGGGCGGCGGCCAAGGCCGGCCGGGGCGCCGTCTGGGGCGGCACGGCGGAGGCCAACCGGGCCAACGGCAGTTCCACGTCTGTGACGACGCGGGGCGGCTTCAACTCCGCCACCGGCAAGGGGTCCGCGCGGCGGAACGTGTCCGGCACCACGCAGGGGGGCGGATCCTACAGTTCCGACACGGCGAAGGGCGTGGACGTCAACGCCGGGACGGTGTCCTCGGACAAGTCGGTGAGCGGGACCAGTGCCGAGGGGGAAACCAAGAGCGCCACCGTGGAGAAGGACAAGTCCCTCAGCGAGGGGTCTTCCACCACGGTGACCACCGGTTCGGGCGAAAGCAAGACCGTGACGCGGCCAGCGCGCACGCGCAAGCGGTGAGGCGGCGGACGGCGAGCCGGGAAAACGCCGCCGCCCCGCGGCGTGCGTCCCGAAGCGAGGAAACGCGAACAGAGAAAGCCGCCCGCTGACCGTGGGCGGCTTTTCGTATCCCCATATCGCCTCGGGAGGTGCGGATCATGCGTTGGACCCTGTCGCTCGTGCTGGTGCTGTTTGCCTCTGCCGGAATGGCGGCGGGCCAGGTCGCGAATCCGGCCATCGCGGCGAGCCTTCCTTCCGGTCAGCCCGTGGGAACTGCCGTCCAGTGGACCGCTTCGGCCCAGTCCGACAAACTGCTGCAGTACCGGTTCAGCATTTCCTTCGAGGGAGCGGCGTTCCGGATGACCCGGGACTGGAGTGTCGCCCAGACGCTCGACTGGGTGCCCGTTGCGGAAGGGGCCTATGTCGTGAGGGCGGAAATCCGCCAGAAACTGAATCCGGGAACCGTCGTGTCGGCGGAAAGCGCCTTCGCCGCCGTCAGCCGGCTGGCCGACGGCCAGCCTCTGGTGACGCTCACGCCCAACGAGCTGGTCGGGTTCTACAGCGCCCCTCCCCAGCCGTCCGGCGCGCTGCTGCGCGTGCAATTCCGCCGAGCCGGGACCGGGGAGTGGCTCGGCACGCCTTACGTGGCCTGTCGGGAGGGCCGGAGCGTGAACCTGCACGTGGCCGGCATGCGGGCCTCTTCCTCCTACGAGATCCGCCACGAGGTCGACGTTCTCGGAGTGCACGGCTTCGGGCCGGTCCTGCTGCTGTCGACGGGCGCCCTGCCCGTCGCCCTGCCGCCCCTGAACGTGCAGAAGGCGCCGGACGAGGCGACCAGCACAGGGGACCGCTTCCACGTGATCTCCGCCTTCCCGCCGGACCTGAAACCGCTTCCGGTGGCCGTCGACCTGGAGGGGCAGGTCGTCTGGTACTTCCACCGGTTCCGCGAGGCCATCTGGATTTTCACCAACCTCGTCGAAGGGGGGACGCTGCTGCTCCTGAAGTCGGAGGGGGACATCCAGGGCCAGTACCTGGTGGAAACCGACCTGGCCGGCAACCTGGTGCGGGAGACGAACACGGGGCGGGTCAACGAGCAGTTGCAGGCCCAGGGGAAGGCCCTCATCGGGGCGTTCGACCACGAGGCGGTGCGCTTCCCCAACGGGTACACGCTGGTGCAGTGCTCGGTGGAGCAGTTGCTCGGGAGCTCGGCCAAGGAGGCGGATCCCCGGGACGTCCTCGGGGACATGGTCGTCGCCCTGGACCCGGAGTGGAACGTCGTCTGGAGCTGGAACGCCTTCGAATACCTGGATCCGGACCGTCACCCGAACCCTTCCGAAACCTGCGCCACCGGCGTTCCCGGCTGCCCGCCCGTGTTCAAGGCGGCCGTCGCCAGGGACTGGATTCACGGCAACGCCATCGCCCCCTCGCCGGTGGACGGGCACCTGCTTTACTCGTCCCGGTCCCAGGATTGGGTGTTGAAGATTTCCTACGGCGACGGGGCCGGCAGCGGCGAGATCCTCTGGAAACTGGGCCCTGACGGAGACTTCTCAACGGACTCCGCCGACCCCTTCCCCTGGAATTCCCATCAGCACGGAATTGTTTATGCGGGTAACGACGAGGTGTCCCTGTTCGACAACGGCAACACCCGTTGCCAGGGCCTGGGCGACTGCCCCAGCCGCTGCCAGGTCTGGAAGCTCGACGAGGCCCATCGGACGGCCCGGCTCGAGGTGAACACGCCGGTCGGCTATTCTCTGGCCCTGGGGTACTCGCACCGGCTTTCCAACGGGAACTTCCATTTCACATCCGGTTTCCAGACAGGCGAGCAAATCTACGCGGAGAACATCGAAGTGACGCCGTCCGGCGTTGTCTCCTACATCCTTCGCGCTCCCACCTATTCCTTTTACCGGGCCTGTCGCGTGCCCAGCCTCTACCACGCCGTTTACCGGGCGCCGGTCTGGGGTGACCTGGACGGCGACGGGCTGCGGACCCCCACAGACATTACCCTCCTGCAAGCCCTGCTTTCCGCCATGCGGACGAGCGTGCCCCGGGGCCTGCCGTCAGCCGACCTGGACGAGGACGGGAGAATCACGGCGCTGGACCTGTTGCGGCTGGTGGAAGGCTATTTCCACTAGTTGGCGGGGTCGCTTCCCCTTTCGCCGGGAAACGTCCCGGCGATACCGGCCATTGGAAAAAGTTGGGTTGCAACGCTCCGATATTTGTTGTAGAAAGAGTCCATGTGCTCATGTAGAATGACTCCGCCCGTATTTTCTTAGCTGGGTTTCGGGGCATAGGACCGGTTGAAGTCACGGAGGTTGGCCTGATGGCGAACAACGTTGATAGTATTCTGAACCGCATCGCCGGCGAAATCGTGATGATGGACGTCATCGATGCCAAGGACCTCAAGGATTTGATCGATCTTTTGGACCGAATCACGAACCCGGTGATCTTGCCGGAGATCGGCCGTTTCAAGGTGCTGCTGCTCGACGCGGCGACCGGCCAGTTGGGCGCGCCCGCCGAGGCGCTGAACAGGATTCGGACCGAGTTCGAAAACTTGCAGCAGTTCTGGGACAACGCCCCCAACCGGGGCGACGACACGGTGGCCGCGGAAGCGGCGGCCGGGTCCGCCGAGCCGGCCCCCGCCCTGGCCCCGCCGCCGGAGGCCGCCCCCGTTGCGCCCTACAGCATGCCGTCGGGGGAGGAACTCGACCAGGACCCCGAACTGGTGCAGGGGTTCGTCCAGGAGTCCCGCGAGCACCTGGACTCCATCGAAGTCAACATCATCGAGTGGGAAGCCAACCCGCTGGACAAGGAGCTGATCAACGCCATCTTCCGGCCGTTCCACACCATCAAGGGGATGGCCGGGTTCCTGAACTTCGCCGACATCCAGTCCCTGGCCCACGAGCTGGAGAATCTGCTCGACGCCGCCCGGGAGGAGAAGATCCATTTCAGCCGGCCCCTCGTCGACCTCATTCTGCAAGGGGTGGACATACTCCGGGAGATGATTCTCAACGTCATGCGCCGGCTGGAAGGCAAGTCCGCGGGGCCGCTGCCTTCGGATCCGGAGCAGGTGAAGCACCGGACCCGGCACATGCTGGCCCAGGGCTCGACGGAACGCGACACGCCGCGGGTCGGGGCGATTCTGGTGCAGGAGCGCGCCGTCGATGCCGAAACGCTCAAGGACGCCCTCAAGACGCAGTCGGAGGGGGATGTCCGCCAACTGGGGCAGATCCTGGTGGAGGACAAGAACGTCCCGGCCGTGGAAGTCGAGCGGGCGCTCAACACCCAGGCCCGGAAAGAGCGCGACGTAACGCTCACCAAAAGCCTCAAGGTGGATACGGCCAAGATGGACCTGCTCTTCGACATGGTCGGGGAACTGGTCATCACCAACAACATGATATTGCAGAACCGGGTGATCCAGGGGGCCAACGACCGGCAGTTGACATCCGACATCGGTCAGCTGAAACGGATCACCAGTTCGCTGCAGAACATTTCCCTGAGCATGCGGATGGTCCCCATCGCCGCGACCTTCCAGAAAATGCGCCGGGTCGTGTTCGACCTGGCCCAGAAGTCCAAGAAGACCATCAATCTGAAGCTGCTCGGGGAGTCGACGGAAGTCGACCGCAACCTTGTGGATTCCCTGTACGACCCCTTGCTGCACATGGTCCGCAACGCCTGCGACCACGGCGTCGAGTCGGCCGGGGACCGGGTGAAGGCGGGGAAGGACCCTGCCGGCACCATCGTGCTGGAGGCGTACCAGAAGGGGGGGCACATCTTCATCGAGATCCGCGACGACGGCGCCGGGATCGACCCCAAGCGGGTGCGCCGGAAGGCAGTCCAGCGGGGGCTGATCGCCGAAGACGAGGAAATGGACGACAACGCCTTGATCCAGCTGATTTTCAAGCCCGGCTTCTCTACCGCCGAGAACATCACGGACATCTCCGGCCGCGGTGTCGGGATGGACGTGGTCAAGCGGGCTACGACCAAGCTGGGCGGGCGGATCGAACTGACTTCCGTTGTCGGGAGCGGCAGCTGTTTCGTCATCAAGTTCCCTCTCACCCTGGCGATCATCGACGGCATCGTCGTCAAGGTGGGCAGCGAGAAGTACATCATGCCGACCATCCACGTCCGGGAGGCCCTGCGCATCGGGCAGGAAGGTTTCAACCTCATCGCGGGGAAGGGGGAGACCGTCCTCATCCGCGACCGGGTCTACCCTCTGCTGAGAGTGCACAGGTATTTCGACACGGCGGACGCCGTCACCGACCCTGCCGAGGCGATCCTCATCCTGGCCGAATCGGAAAACCGGGACGTGGCCATGATGGTCGACGAGATCATCGGCAAACAGGAAGTGGTCATCAAGAACCTCGGGGAACGTTTCGCCGACGTGCGGGGCGTTTCGGGCGGGGCCATCCTGGGCGATGGTCGGATCGGCCTGATCCTCGACATCAACCAGCTGGACCAGGCCTCGCAGGAAATCTGAACGAGGCGCTGTCAGGAGGAACCGGATGGAATTGGATGGAAGCAAGGTTGTCGCGGGTTTTGCGGAGAACAAGTTCCTGATCTTCGCCCTCGGCGGGGAAGAATACGGCGTGGACGTGCTCAGGGTGAGAGAAATCATCGGCATGATTTACATCACCAGGGTTCCGCGCTCCCCGGCTTTCGTCAAGGGCGTCATCAATCTTCGCGGCAAGGTGGTCCCTGTCGTCGACCTGCGCGCCCGTTTCGAGCTTCCGGAACGGGAGTTCACGGACCGGACCTGCATCATCGTCGTGGAGGTGCCGGGTCAGAGCGGGATGATCCTGATGGGCATCATCGTCGATGCCGTCAGCGAGGTCCTGTCGATTTCTTCGAAGGATGTCGAGCCTCCGCCCACTTTCGGCGTTCAGGCGGACACGTCCTGCTTCCTGGGCATGGCCAAGCTGAAAGGCAGCGTCAAGACCCTGCTTGACATCGGTCGTGTCCTGACCGGGGACATGGCGGTCAGACTGAACGAGCTGTCAGCCGCCATGGAATGACAACGCGGGCCGGGAAGGGAAACCGTGGAGCATGATCCTTTCAAGATTTCCGACAAGGAGTTTCAGAAATTCAGCGATCTTGTCTACAAGATCGCCGGGATCAATCTCCACGACGGAAAGAAGGAACTGCTGCAGGCCCGAATCGGCAAAATCATCCGGAAACGGGGCCTGACCGGTTTCAGCGAATATTTCGAATTGGTCGTCAACGACGACAGCGGGAACGAACTTGTCGCCCTCCTCGACGCCGTTTCCACCAACCTCACCTTCTTTTTCCGGGAAGAGAAGCATTTCGACTTTCTGACCGGCACCGTGCTGCCCCAAATGAAGAACGACATCAGCCGGGGAACCCTGCGCAAGGTCAGGGCCTGGAGCGCCGGCTGCTCGACGGGCGAAGAACCGTACTCCATTCTCATCACCATGCTGGAGTCTTTCGGCATCGAGACGCTGTACGACATCAAAGTCCTCGCCAGCGACATTTCGACCCGCGTGCTGCAGGTCGCCATGGCCGGGGAGTATGTCGAAGAGAAGATGAAGAACGTCTCGCAGGCCCTGAAAACCAAGTATTTCAGCAAACGGAAAGACCGCGGCCTCTCGTTGTACACGGCGGGCAAGGCCTTGACCGAGCGGTTGCTTTTCCGCCGGATCAACCTGATGGAGCCGTTCCCGTTCCGAACGCCCCTGAACTTCATCTTTTGCCGGAACGTGATGATCTATTTCGACCGCCCGACCCAGGAGCGGCTGGTGCAGAAGTACTACGATGCGTTGCTGCCGGGCGGATACCTGTTCATCGGCCATTCCGAGAGCTTGAACGGCGTGAAGCACTCGTTCAAGTATGTCGCCCCTTCCATCTACCTCCGTTCCTGATTGGAGAAGAGTAATTTGGCAGACACTATCATCGGCATAGCAGACTTGAAGATTACGAACCGGGAGGACGATGTCCTCGTGACGTACTCTTTGGGTTCTTGTCTGGGCATCACCGGGTACGACCCGTTGGTCAAGGTGGGAGGGCTGATTCATATCATGCTTCCGGATTCGACGATCGACGTGTCGGCGGAAAAGAACCTCTACAAGTATGTGGACACGGGGATCCCGCAGCTGTTCAAGGAGTGCTACAAACTGGGCGCGGTGAAGCAGCGCATGATCGTCAAGATTGCCGGGGGCGCCCAGATCATGGACAACAACGGTTTCTTCAACATCGGGCAGCGGAACCTGGCCGCGGCCAGGAAAATGCTGTGGAAAAACAACGTCCTGGTTTCAGCCGAAGACGTGGGGGGCTCCATCAGCCGGACCATCCGCCTGTACATGACCTCCGGTGAACTGCACATCTCCACCGGGATGCAAAAGGTGAAAGTGTTATGAGCTATCGCGACCGTATCATGAAGAACATCGAACGTGTGCGCCCGCTTTCCCGGGCGGCCGAGAAGGCCCTCTCCGCCTTGCGGGATCCGGATGTGGCCGTTCCTTCCGTCGTCGACATCCTCAAATACGATCCCACGATCACGGCCACGGTGCTGCGGTATTGCAACTCCGCCGTCAGCGGGGCGAGGCAGCAGATCAACTCCCTGCAGCAGGCGGTCGTCATCATCGGTTTGAAACAGTTGCGCTCGCTCATCCTGACCGCTGCCGTCGAGTCCTATTTCCCGGTCAAACCCGACGGGTACGAGGTCAGCCGGCTCGAACTATGGCGCCATTCCCTGGCCGTCGCGCTGATTTCGGAGGACCTGGCCCGGCTGGCCGGCGCCGTGCCTCAGGACGAGGCATTTACGGCCGGCCTGCTGCACGACATCGGGAAGGTCGTCATCATGCAGGCGGTGGGGGCGGATTGGGGCAACGTCCGGATGCAGCTGGAATCCATGACCGGCGATTTCCTGGCCATCGAGAAGGACATCTTCGGCATCAGCCACCCGGAAGTTGGCGGCATCATCCTGGACAAGTGGAAGTTTTCCGAGAGCATCCAGGTGGCTGCGCGCTTCCACCACGACCCTCCGGCGCCGGAAGGGCCGCTGCTCCCGGTCCACATCGTGCACATGGCCGACATCGCCGCCATCCTCGCCGGGTGGGGCACGGGACTTGACGGCCTGCATTATCATGGCATGGCCGGAGTGTTCACCAATTACGGCATCCGCTCGTCCGATTTCCAGCTGATGATGAGCCGGATGGCCGACAAAGTGGCCGCCATCGAGAAGGAACATTTTGGTGAGGAGAAAATACGCTGAATGGCATACAATCTTATGGTTGTTGACGATTCCCCGACCATGCGGGGAGTGATTAAGAAAACCCTTCAGCTTTCCGGAGTGGAGATCGGTGTCCTGCTCGAAGCGGGGAACGGTCGGGAGGCCTTGGAGAAGCTGGAGAATTCCTGGGTGGACCTGATCCTGACCGACCTCTACATGCCGGAGATGGACGGCCTGGAACTCATCAAGCGAATCAGGGAGCACCCGATCTTCAGCGCCACGCCGATCATCGTCGTCAGCACGGAAGGGCGCGAGGCGCGCATCGACGAGATATGCCAGGCGGGCGTGGCGGGCTTCGTCCATAAGCCGTTTCGTCCGGAAGTCATACGGGATCTTATTGCACAATGTCTGGGAGTGAGCAATGAACTCAACGCTGATGCCGATTCTGGAGAATGCGATTTCTAAAGTCATGTCGGAAATGTTCTTCCTTTTCCCCGACTACGACGAGGGGCTGGAAGAAAAGAAGCCTGGCCCGGAAATCTGCTACCGACTCAAGCTGGGGGCGCCGGGCCAGGACCCGGTCATTTTCTTCTTCTCTTTCGAGCAGGCGCTGGCCAACCTGATGACGACGAACTTCCTGGGCGTGGATGTTCCGGAGCAGCAGGAGGAGATGGTCCTGGGCACGGTCCAGGAGGCGGTCAACATGTTCGTCGGAAACGTTCTCAACCAGATGGACACGACCGGCGACTACGTCATGGGACTGCCGGAGCTCATCACCACCGAGGGCCTGCCGGCCGGCCGGCCGGCCGACCTGTCCAACCGTTTCGAAGGCGCAGGCCTGCAGGCCTGGATAGCCGGGGAATGACGGATGGAAGCATTCGAGTATTTTTTGAAACCAGGCTATATCGTGGTGCATCACGCGCCGTCCCTGGTTTACTTCGTCATGGGTTCGGGCGTTGTCGTGTCCATGTGGGACCCCGAGATGAAAATGGCCGGAATGTGCCATTTCCGTTACCCGGCCATTCCGGAAAACACCCCGCCGACCGCCCGGTACGGGAACGTGGCCGTGCCGAAAACGCTGAAGATGCTCCTGGAATCGGGGGCCAGGAAGGAACGCCTGATCGCCAGGATCTACGGTGGGGCGGACCGCAACAGCGAGAACATGGGCCGGAAAAACCTGGAGGCGGCGATGGATCTTCTCAAGAACCTGGGGCTGGCGCCGGACCTGCGCCACACCGGCGGCTCTTCCGGCTGGAAAGTCGTGTACAACGTTCAGACGGACGAAGGCGTGGCCATGAAGGTGGATCGAATCCGGAACTCGGACTGGTTCCCCTACGTGGAAGAGAGGTGATTCGGCCATGATCCGGGTGATGGTAGTGGACGATTCGGCCATTGTCAGGCAGATCCTCACCAAGGAACTGTCCAAGGAGCCCGATATCGAAATCGTGGCGGCCGCCCCGGACCCTTACGTGGCCAGGGACAAGCTCGTCCTCCTGAAGCCGGACGTCGTCACGCTCGACATCGAAATGCCGCGAATGGACGGCCTGACCTTCCTCCAGAAAATCATGCGGTATTTTCCGACCCCGGTGATCATCGTCAGTTCGCTGTCGAAAAAAGGCAGCGACCTGGCCATGAAGGCACTGGAGCTGGGAGCCGTGGAAGTCGTCGCCAAACCGGGGTCCTCCTATTCCGTCGGGGACTTGCGCAACGACCTCGCGCACAAGATCCGGGCGGCTTACCGGGTGGACATCAAGGGGCGCCGGGCCATCGCCGAGGCCGCCGCCGCGGCCAGGCCCACCGCGCAGACGGTGGACCTGTCAAGGTTTTCCGCCACCAACAAGATCATCGCCATCGGGGCCTCCACCGGCGGGACGGAAGCCATCAAGGAAGTGCTGGTCCGCCTTCCCGCGAATACGCCGGGGATCGTCATCGTCCAGCACATGCCGCCGAAGTTCACGACCTCCTTCGCGGAACGGCTCAATTCCATGTGCCCCTTCGAGGTCAAGGAAGCGGAAGACAACGATCGTCTCTACCCGGGACGGGCGCTCCTGGCCCCGGGCAACTTCCACATGATGCTGAAGCGCAGCGGGGCGGAGTATTCGGTGACGGTCAAGGACGGCCCCATGGTTCACCACCAGCGTCCGGCCGTGGATATCCTGTTCAAGAGCGTGGCCAAGGCGGCCGGCAAGAACGCCATCGGCGTCCTGCTCACCGGGATGGGGGCGGACGGGGCGGAGGGCCTGTTGAACATGAAGGAGAGCGGTGCGCCGACCATCGCGCAGAGCAAGGAGTCCTGCGTGGTCTTCGGCATGCCCGGCGAGGCCGTGAAAATGGGCGCGGCGGGCCAGGTGGTTCACTTGGAGAACATCGCCGACGCCATCGGACAACTGTTAAAGAGGAATGAATGATACACGAATTTCCCAAGACCAGAGATGACGTGAAACGCCGGTTCATGGTGGCCCTCGATTTCGACACGGCCGATCAGGCCGTGTCGCTGGCCGAGCGTACGCGGGACAGCGTGGGCTGCTTCAAGATCGGCCTGCAGCTCTTCGTGCAGGAGGGGCCGCCCGTCGTGAAGCGGATCCAGGCCCTGGGGGCGGATGTGTTTCTCGACCTCAAACTGCACGACATACCGAACACCATTTCCTCGGCGGCCAAGCGGATCGCCGACATGGGCGTGACGTACTTCACGGTCCACTGCTCGAACGGCGCCCGGGCCCTGGCCGCCCTCAAGGCGGAACTCGACGCGCACTGCGCGCGGCGCGCGGCGACCGCTCCGTGCATCCTGGGCGTCACGGTGCTGACGAGCCTCTCGGACGGCGACGTGGCGGACCTTGGCTTCGCGAAGGAGGCCAAGGGGCAGGTCCTGCATTTCGTGGACCAGGCCAGCGGCGCCGGCATCCGCGCCTTCGTGGCCTCCCCCCTGGAGGCGAAGGACATCAAGGGGCGCCATCCCGAAGTGTTCCTTGTGACGCCCGGCATCCGGCCCGCCGGGGCCGACGTCGGCGACCAGGCCCGGATAACGACGCCTTCCGACGCAATCCGTTCCGGGGCCGACGCGATCGTGGTCGGCCGCCCGGTGACCGGTGCCGCCGACCCGGTTCAGGCCGCTTCGGCCATCCTCGAGGAAATGCTGGCCGCTTTCCGCCTTTCCTGATTCTGGTGTCAACATGTCCATTCAAAGGATGATGCTCGTTCTCTGCCTGGCCGCGGCCGTGGGTGCAGGCTGTTGCCTGGCCGATGCCGAGGCGGCCTTGCAGCTGTACCGCGACGGCCGGTACCAGGAAGCGCTTCGCGAACTCCAACCCGGCATTCAGCGGGATCCCGGGTGGAAGGAGGGGCACCTGCTGGCCGGGTTGTGCTTCCTGCGGATGGAGGATTTCTCCATGGCGCTGCGGGCGCTGGATCGGGCCAAATCTCTGCAATGCCTGGACGTCGTGCTGTTCCTGGCCTCCGCCGAGGCCCGGTACCGCCTGGGCCAGTACGAAGCCGCCCTGGCCGACCTCGACGCGGTTTCCTCCCGCCTGGTGGAAAAGGAAGATGTCCTGACCTGCCACCGGTTGCGCGGTTGGTTGCTCTTCCTCCAGGAAAAGTTCAGCCTGGCGGCCAGGGAACTCAAGGAAGTGGTCCAGGACGGCAAGGGACTCCCGCGGGATTACGAGTGCCTGGGCATGAGCCTGATCCGGATGGGGATGGTGGACGACGGCCTCCCCTACCTGCGGGCGGCGGCCGCCTCGGCGACGGCCACCGTCGCGCGGCGGTTCCTGGCCGCGCTGCAGGAAGACGAGGCGGCAACCGCCTTGAAGGAGAAGCGCTACGACGAGGCCGAAAAGCTGTACACCCTGATCGGCCGGCAGTATCCGACCTACGCCGGAGCCAGGTTCAACCTGGCCCTGGCGGAAATCGGGCTGAAGAAGTGGGAAGCGGCCGACATGCTGCTGGAGGGTCTGGAATCCCATTTTCAGGATTCGTATCGCTACTGGTACTATCGCGGCCACGTCGCGGAGCGGCTGAAGAGGCTGGAGGCCGCCAGATGCTTCTACCAGCGGGCCCTGAGCAGGGAAGACAACGCGGAGTCGCGGGATTCCTTGAACCGCGTGAACACCAACCTCAGCCTGAAAAAACAATAGCCCGGCGCGGCCGGGCTATTGGCAGGCAGGTTGAAGAGCCGTTCGTTCTACTTGAACGAGGCGACCGCTTCCTCGACCGAGCCGAAATACTCGAAAACGGTGACGAGCTTGGTGATGGAGAGCAGGTCGACGATCTTGTTGGTCAGGTTGGCCAGCTTGAGCTTGCCACCGGCTTTCTGGATGGTGGTGTAGCTGCTGATCAGTTCGCCGAGACCGGAGCTGTCGATATACGGAACTTCCGCGAGATCCAGAACGATGTCCTTCACGCCGGCGGCGACCTTTTCCTGGATCTTCTTCTTGATGGCGACATTGCCTTCACCCATCAGGATTTTCCCGTGAATTTGAAGCACCAGCACGGCGCCGACTTGCTTTTCACTGATTTGCATGCGTTCCTCCTTCGCACTTAGAATTATTTGCAGGGTCTTTTGATATCACAGTCCCGGTTGCACTGTCAAATTCTTTCTCAAGCGAGAAAGGGAATTCGACGTGAAATACTGCTTGCTTTCGGGCCCATCCTGTGGTTAGATAACCGGCCGATATTTTTGACTGGAGGTTGTCCTTGTTAGCTATCCGATTGACAAGAAAGGGCTCTAAGAAAAGCCCTTTTTACCGCGTCGTCGTGATCGAAAAGTCCAGGGCCCGCGACGGTCGTTTCCTGGAAATCGTCGGTCATTATAACCCCATGCCGGAAAAGACGGAGTTTTCCCTCGATATGGACCGCATCAACTACTGGAAGAGCCAGGGTGCCAAGCCTAGCGAGACCGTCAGCCACCTGATTGAGAAATCCTCCGAAAAAGCCTGAGGAGGAAGTGTGCCGGAGCGCTTCCGGCACAACGTGGATCAAGCGTGCAGGAGGAAGCGATGAAAGAACTGCTGGAGATGATCGCCAAGGTGCTTGTGGATAATCCGGAACAGGTGAATGTCACCGAGGTCGAAGGTGAGCAGACCACGGTGCTCGAACTGCGCGTCGCTCAGGCCGATCTTGGCAAGGTCATCGGAAAACAGGGGCGAACGGCCCGCGCCGTCCGTACGATTCTGGGGGCCGCCGGAATGAAGATGCACAAGCGTTTCGTTTTGGAAATCCTGGAATAAGCTGGTGATGGTTTCGGCTGACCTTGTGCATGTCGGTACAATCGTAAAGCCCCACGGAATTCGCGGCGAAGTGATGGTCATGGTACACTGCGATGTCGAAGGGGTTTTTGAACCTGGCGTGACGCTGTCTTGCCGGCAGGAATCCGTGGACCTGGGGAGTCGGACAATCCTTCGGCTCCGAGGCCATCGGGGCATGCTGATCGTGGAGTTTGAAGGCGTCGGGGACCGGGATGCGGCGGAAGGCCTTCGCCGCGTCGATCTGTTCTTTGAGAAAGAGAAGCTTGCTCCCCCCGCTGACGGCGAGTTCTACCAGTACGAACTCGTCGGTGCCCGGGTCGTCGATGAGACGGGCGCCGAAGTGGGGACCGTCGAAAACGTAAGGCCCGACCTTTCCGTGGAAATGCTGGAAATCCGCTCCGGGCGCGACTTGTTCCTGTTGCCGTTCGTGGAGAAATACGTGGTCTGCGTAAAGCGCGGCGACCCCGCCACGGTGGTGGTGGCCAACTACGACGAGTTGCGGCGGTTGAACGACTGACATGCGGATTTCCATCCTGACCATTTTCCCCGGCATGTTCGACGGCGTCTTTGCGTGGGGCGTGCTGGGCAAAGCAAGGAAGTCGGGCCTGGTCCAGGTCGACGTCGTCAACCTGCGGGATTTTGCGACGGACGTCCATCGGACGGTGGACGATCGGCCGTTCGGGGGGGGGGAAGGAATGGTTTTCAAGCCGGAACCCCTGGCGGCCGCCATCCGGGCCTTGCGGGAGAAAAGCGGGGGCGCCTGGGTGGTCTATCTCACGCCCCAGGGGCGTCGGGTCGACCAGAAGGTGGTCCGCCGTCTTTCCGAAAAAAAGGCGATGGTTCTGCTTTGCGGCCGTTACGAGGGGGTTGATCAGCGCATCGTCGATGCGTTCGTCGATGAGGAAATCTCCGTCGGAGACCTCGTCCTGAGCGGCGGCGAGTTCGGCGCGATGATGCTGACGGATGCCATCGTGCGTTTGGTTCCGGGCGTAGTGGGCCATCCCGATTCGATCGTCAACGAATCGTTCGAGAACGGCCTGCTGGACTATCCGGTCTATACGCGTCCGGCAGAGTTCGAAGGGGCGGCGGTTCCGGAGGTGCTTCTTTCCGGCGACCACAAACGGATCAAAGCCTGGCGGGAGGCCAGGGCACTGGAAGCGACCCAGGCCAGAAGGCCTGATCTGATACGAAATGAAAGAGGATAATTCATCGACGAGGTTAGAACATGCAGAAGCTCGATTTCATTGAACAGGAATTCCTGCGGAACGATATTTCCGATTTCCGGATCGGCGATACCGTACGCGTGCACGTCAAGATTCCGGAAGGCGACAAGTATCGTATCCAGATCTTCGAGGGCGTGGTCATTGCCCGCAAGCACGGCGGCGTAAGCGAGACTTTCACCGTTCGGAAGCAGTCCTTCGGGTACGGTGTGGAGAGGGTTTTCCCCTTGCACACCCCCACCATCGAGAAAGTGGACGTCATCCGCTCGGCCAAGGTCAGAAGGGCGAAGCTCTATTATCTCAGAGAGTTGAGAGGAAAAGCCTCCCGGTTGAAGGAAGTTCACCGCGAAAAGTGAACAATCCCGCAGGACTGACGTAAACCCGGCTTCGACCGGGTTTTTTTGTATTCGGTTACTTCGAAGTGATGTATCATAGGCATGGAAGGAAAGCCCATGACCACTTTGTTTGATTGCGGTTGGACGTATCCGGTTGAGAATCAGTTCTATGAGGAAGGATGCCGCTGGGTGGCCGGAGTCGACGAGGTCGGGCGGGGAGCCTTGGCCGGTCCTGTCGTGACGGCGGTGGTTGTCCTGGACAAAGATTGGCACGTGCCTGGAGTCGATGATTCCAAACGGGTCCGGGCGGACAAGCGGGAGGCGCTCTTTCCGGAAATCACGGGGAAATCCCGGGCCTGGGGTGTGGATTTTGTTGAAAACGAAATCATCGATGAGATAAATGTGCTCCAGGCGACGAAGTTGTCCATGGAGCGGGTCCTGGAATCGCTTTCCGTGGAACCCGATGTGGTTCTGGTGGATGCACTGTCGCTGCGGTCGAGGGTCCGCAGCGTCCCCATCGTCCGGGGAGACCGGCTTTCTCTCGCCATCGGGGCTGCCTCCATCGTGGCCAAGGTCACGCGGGACAGGTGGATGGTAGAGGCGGCCGGGCGGTACCCCCAGTACGGCTTCGAGGAGCACAAGGGATACGGCACGGCACGGCACCTCGCAGCGTTGGAAGAGCATGGACCGTGCCCCTTGCACAGGAAAACGTTCAGGCCCGTTTCAGGAATGATGAAGTATGGCAGCAATCAATAGAGAAAAGCTCATGCGCACCGCCCAAGGCTATGTGGCCGCGGGCAAACTCGACCGGGCCGTCAAGGAATACGAGAAACTCCTCGAGCAGGACCCCCGCGACCCGACTCTTCTCAACACCGTCGGCGACCTCTACCTTTCCCTGGGCAAAACCTCTTCGGCCGTGGAGTACTTCAAGCGCGCGGCCCAGAAATACATCGACGAAGCCTTTTACGGAAAAGGCCTGGCCGTTTACCGGAAAATCGTCAAGAGCGATCAGCGCAATATGGAGAACACGGAAGTGCTGGCCGACCTTTTCATGAAAGAGGGTCTCCAGTCCGATGCGAAAAAATACTACGCCGAGATCGGCAAGGCGTACCTGCAGTCCCAGAATTTCAGCAAGGCCTATCAGGTGTTCAAGAAGCTGGGCGACCTGACGCTCGACGACCCGGCCATTCACCTGAAACTGGCCAACCTGAGCATCCAGATCGGCGTGCGTGAGAACGCCCGCGACTCTTTCCAGATGGCGGCTTCCATCCTCTGCCGGAAAGGGGAATTCCGCGAAGCCCACGACGCGATCGGCAAGGCCCTGGAGATCGATCCCGGCAGCATCTCGGCCTTGAAGCTCCTGTTTAAAATATCCATGGAGCTGCGTGAATACGGGGCCCTCAAACACGCGCTGGAGAGCGCCCTGCACAAGGATCCGTCCAATGCCGCCCTGCGGGAGATGCTCGGGCAGAGCTGTCTGTTCGAGCAGAATCTCGAAGGCGCGCTTCGCTGTTTCGAAGTCCTGTATGCCGCCGACGAATCGAAAGTCGGTCTCATGTGCGACCTGGCCGATGCGGCCGTCCGGCTGAAGGACCCCGACCTGGCGGTGAGCGTCTTTTCCCGGGTGGCCAACCACCTCCTCTCGAAAAGGGAAAACGGGAAAGTCGAGTCCTTCTACCAGTCGGTCCTGAAGTCTTTCCCGAAACACGTCCCCGCTCTGGAAGGGTTGGCCGACTTCTACCACAAGGTTTCAGACAACTACAACTACATCGTGACGGTGGAGATGCTGTCCGTGGCGCTCATGGAGAAGGACGAGAACATGAAGGCGCTCTCCACGCTCGAGACGCTGCTCACGTACGAGCCGAAGAACGAGAGGTTCCAGAACTACCACCGGCAAGTCTTCCAGAAGCTGTACCCCGACGAGCCGTACACCCCTTTCGGAGCCCAGGAAGAGGAGGAGAGCTTCGAGATCCCGGGCCAGTCCATTTTCCAGATGGATACGGCCGAGTTGTCCTCCGGGCAGGCGTTCGACGGCCGGAAGGAATCCGACGCCGCCATCGAAATCGAGCTCCTGATGAGCTACGGCCTTCGGGATAAGGCGAAAGTCAAGCTCAAGGAGAAAATCCAGGCCGATCCTGGCGATGTCGTGTATCGCGAGAAGCTGAAGGAATTGCTGAAAGAGGAGGGGGACCTCAAGGCGGCGGCGGCGGTCTGCTTCGAACTCGTCAACGCCTACACCTTGAACGGCGAACACGAAAAGGCCGGGTTTTGCGCCGAGGAGGGCAAGAACCTCGATCCGAACCGTTTTGAGTCGGAACTGCCGACCGGCCTGCTGACGGGGAAGCTCGAGATAAGGGGGGAGGCGGAACTGCCGACCGGCGCCCTCCACGGGATGGGCCTGGAGGACGATGGCGCCGATCTGTCCGAAGACCTCTCCGACATCCTCGGCATGGAAGACCTGCCGGATGAGGTCAAGCTTCCCCCGCGGAAAGCCGGCCCGGCGGTCACCGGGCGGGCCACGATCTCCCAGCTTTCCGGCGCGAAGGAGGAAGGGGCGGTCGCGGAAGAGGAAGAGATCGTCCTGGAGTCCCTGGAGGACGACGGTTTCGATGCATCCATGCTGGTGGAGGCCGCGGAGAAGAACCGGGCCGTACGGCAGGAAGCACCTTCGAAGGAACCGGAAGCCGATCTGTTCGAACTCCTCGAAGCGCCGATCCCCGAACCGTCCGTCACCACCCCCATGTCTTTTCCCGAAAAGCCGGCCGAGATCCGCATCCCGCACGAAGCGCCGGCGGTGAAGCCCAAAAAACGGGATTCCCAGATGGAAACCGACATCAACATCCGGCTGGAGCAGACCCTCAAGTCCCTGGAGGACATCGGCCTGGATGCCAGTTTGCTCGGGTTCGGCAATGCACCTTCCCCGCCCCCCCGTCAGGTGGGCGAGATTTCGGAGGACGCCGATGCCGCTTCCCTGCTTTCGCTGCTGGGCGTCGGCCCGGAACCCCGGGCCCAGGAAAGGGGACGCCTGGTGGAGCCACCGTCTGCGCCGCTGGTTCCTTCCGCGCAGCTCGTTCCGGAACTGGAGACCGGGCTGCAGGAAGTGGACTTCTACCTGAAACTCGGTTTCCAGGACAACGCCCGCGATGAACTGAAAAAGCTGCACCGGTCTTTTCCCGACCACCCCGAAGTGCTGTCCCGCATGGGCGCTCTGGGCATGAAGGACCTGCAGGAGCCGAAACCGGCGCTGCCCGTCACCCGGCCCGCTTCCCCCGTGGCCCCGCCCCCGAAGGCGGCCGTGCCGCGGGCCCCGGTGGAGGAACCCGCGCCGCTCGATCTGGACGATGAAGCTCTCATGCAGGACATTTCCGCCGACGACGTCAGCATCGACTTGTTCAACTTCATCCCTCCGGAGCCGTACGCCGAAGAGGGGAAGATCCTCCTGCCCAGCGCCGAGGCGAGAAAGCTCAGCCCCGACCTGTCCTTCATCGAGGGGCGGGCGTCGGCTGCACGCGAGACCGAGGCGGAGGGGATGTTCGCTGGAATCGGGGCGGATGAAATCGAGGACAACTTCGACATTTTCAGCCCGCACATGGAAGGCGGGAAGCCCGGGGCCGACCTGGCGGATCTGTCGACCGACTTGCCGGGCGCCGTCACTGCCGGTCCGCAGAAGGCCGGAGCGGGGATGCAGAGCCTCTTCGCCGACCTGGTGGAGGAAGCGAACAAGATTTTCGTGGCCAGCGGGGAGGACGAGGACGGGGATTTCGATACGCATTACAACCTCGGCATCGCCTACAAGGAGATGGGCCTGACGGACGACGCCATCGGCGAATTCCAGAAAGCCTACAACCTGGTGAAGGACGAGAGCCGGTCTTCCCCGTTCATCCAGGCCTGCAACATGCTCAGCCTCTGCTTCTTCGAGAAGGGCATCTACAAGTCGGCCATCAAGTGGTGCGAACGCGGACTGGAAAGCCCGGGCCACCAGGAACACGAGTACCTGGCGCTGAAGTACGACATGATGAACGCGTACGAGAAGATGGGGGATGCGGGCAAGGCCCTGGACCTGGGCAACGAGATCCTGGAAATCAGCATCGGCTACCGGGATGTCGCGGAAAAAGTGAAATACCTCAAAAACCAGGCGGGATGATCCACGATGAGTTTCTGGTGGAGCAAGCACCCGTTGCTGTGGAGAGAGGCCGCCGAGATCGTGACCGTCGCGTTCGGTCTGCTGGCGGGTTTGTTCCTGGCGATGGCGCCCTGGGACATCCATGTCCCCTTCCTGTCCGCCGTGTGGCAAGGCATTTGGGACAACAACTACTTTGCCGTGCGTTACACGGGCGTCGCCGCCGTCATGGCCAATCCCTTCCTGAAGGGTGCGGTGACCGGCCTGGGCCTCGTGAACATCCTCATCGCGCTGTACCTGCTGGCCGGAAGACGCCGTCAGTAAGGGCCAGCCATGGGCAGATTCGCATTGGCAGGCCCGGTTCTCTACCACATATCGGCTGAGGCCGACCGAGCGGGTTGCCCCCTCCCCTGCTTCGCCCGTTTGGCCCGGCGGGGCGTCACCTGGTTTCAGTTGCGGAGGAAAGCTCCTTTCGCAGTGCCATTTGACGTGACCCGGGCCGCCCTGTTCGGCGGCGGGGCGGGAGAGGGACTTCGCCTGCTGTGGAATGCCGGCCCGCCCGGAGCGGTTGCGGAGGGCTTCGACGGGGTTCATCTCGGCGCCATGGGCCGGGGGGCTGCCGAGCTGCGCGGCGTGCTGCCGCCGGGTTCCCTGATCGGCATGTCGGTCCACGACGAACGTGAACTGGATCACGCCCTGGCCTCCGGGGCGGATTACGTGCTGGCCTCCCCGGTTTTCCCCCCGCGCTGCAAAGCGGGGGATTTCAAGACGCTGGGGCTCGACGGCCTCCGCGCCGTGGTGGCCCGGTCCCCGGTTCCCGTGTTCGCCCTTGGCGGAATTGATGCACGCAACGCGGAAAGCGTGCTATCTTGTCAGATTGCCGGCTTGGCGGGCATCACGTTTTTCCATGCCGAGGACGAGCTGGATAAAATCCTGGATTTGTGCAAAGGAGCAGGATCATGACCGTTATGCAGGAAGTTCGCCGGGGCGACGTCCCTGGCTGGTTCGAGGATCTGGCGAAACGGGAAGGCGTTTCCCTGGGCCATCTTGTGGACGGAGTCCAGTCGGGCACGGTCGTGGCCCCGCGGAATGCCGGCCGCTCCCTGGGGCGGCCCCTGGCCGTCGGCAGAGGGCTGCGCACGAAGATCAACGCCAACATCGGAACTTCCCCCGATCACGACAACCTGGCGGAGGAGCTCGAAAAGCTTCGCGTCTGCATCGAATACGGCGCCGACGCGGTCATGGACCTGTCCACCGGGAGCGACATCCGGGGCACCCGCCGCCGGATGATCGAGCACTCGTCCATCGCCCTCGGGACCGTCCCCATGTACGAGGCGGCGGTTCGCTCCCGGGAAAAGTACGGCACCCACCTGTCCATGACGGCCGACGACCTGTTCCAGGTGATCGAGGACCACGGCCAGGACGGCGTGGACTTCATCACGGTCCATTGCGGCGCGACGATGTCCGTCGTGGAGACCATGCACAACCAGGGCCGCATCCTCGGGATGGTCAGCCGCGGCGGGGCCCTCCTGGTGGAGTGGATGGTGCGGAACGAGCGCGAGAACCCGCTCTTCGAGAACTACGACCGCCTGCTGGAGATCGCCGGGCGGTACGACATGACCCTCTCGCTGGGCGACGGGTTCCGGCCCGGCTGCCTGGCCGACGCCTCGGACCGGGCGCAGTTCTCGGAACTGCTCATCCTCGGCGACCTGGCCCGCCGGGCCAAGGCCGCCGGGGTCCAGTGCATGATCGAAGGGCCGGGGCACGTGCCGCTCCACCAGATCGAGGAGAACATCAAGCTTCAGAAGTCCGTGTGCGACGGGGCCCCGTTCTACGTTCTCGGCCCGCTCGTCACGGACATCGCCCCCGGCTACGACCACATCACCAGCGCCATCGGCGGGGCCTTGGCGGCCATGCACGGCGCCGACTTCCTCTGCTATGTGACCCCTGCCGAGCATCTCCGGCTTCCCACGCTGGACGACGTGCGGACGGGCGTGATGGCCTCGCGCATCGCGGCCCACGCCGCCGACATCGCCAAGGGCTTCCCCGGCGCCATGATCCCGGACATCGAACTGTCGAAGGCCCGGAAAAACCTGGATTGGGAAGGGCAGTTCCGGCACGTCCTGGACCCCGGCCTGGCCAAGAATTTCCGCCAGTCGAGCCTGCCGAAGACCGCCGACGTCTGCACCATGTGCGGCGACTTCTGCGCGGTGAAGGCCGACACGGCCGCCCAGCAGGCCTTCTGCAACCGCAAGGGCAAGGCCTGATTCCTTTCCGGCCGGCTGGCGGCGGCGGCGCCGAACGGCCGGCACCCTGGAGTTTCCGATCGTGAAATTGGCGATTTTCGACCTGGATGGGACGGTTTTCGACTCCTCCGCCCTGGTGGCGCCGGCCATCTGGCGGGCCCTGGCCCGCCTGGAGGCCCGGACGCCCGGCCTGTCGCTCCGGCGGCCCGATGCGGAGGAAGTGTTCGGCCTGCTCGGCCTGCCCAACAGCCGGTACGTCCAGGCCCTGGGCTACGACCTCACGCCGGAGCAGTGGGGCCTGCTCAAGGTCTGGGTGGAGGAGAGCGAGGTGGAACTGATCCTGGAGGGTCAGGGCCGGATCTACGACGGGATTTTCCCCCTCCTGGACCAGTTGCGGAATGCGGGCATCCCCTGCGTCGTGGCCAGCAACTGCGGCCGGCTCTACCTGCAGGCCATCTTCTCGCGGTTCGGGTTGGACCGCTGGATGAGCGACGCCCGCTGCAACGACGACATGCCGCACGGGGACAAGGCCGACCTGCTGACCATGCTGGTGACCTCGTCCTCCTGCCGTCCGGAGGAAGCCGTCTACTTCGGGGACCGCTGCTTCGACGTGGAGGCGGCCCGGGAGGCCGGGACGCAGTTTGTCGCCTGTTCGTGGGGGTTCGGGAAGAACGATGTCTTCCCGGCCGGCGTGCGCAGTTGCCCGGACCCGCGGGCCGTCGCCGTGGAGATCGGCGTCCAGCCCCCTTCTTTCTGCTCTCCGGGGCGTGCCTGCCCCGCTTCCCGCCCGAGTTCGCCCGCTAACGAATCCTGATCCCGGCCGGCTCCAGACCGCCGCAACGGCCCCCGGATTCCGGAACAGCCGGAAAACGGGGGCTGGGTTGTCTTCGGGCAAATCCTCAAACGCAGAATATTTTCCCGGTGAGGCGTACATCCTGGTTGAAAACGCTTTTCCCCGGGGTATAATGTAGTCACATTTCGTTGATATGCAAAGAATTGAATAGTTTTGCAAAACTGTAATCCCGGATCGGGCCGGCGTCGGGAACGGAAGCAGGCTGGTTGATCCCGTCGCCGAGAATCATGGTCGTGGCATGCGATGCCGGCCGGACGAATTCTGTCAGGGAGGGACATGATGAACACTGCCAGATTCAACCTGTTTTTTGTCGCCGTTTTGTGCCTAGCCGGAGGTTTCTTTCTGTTCGGGCAGGAAGAAACGGTCAAGGATATCCAGAATGTCGATCTGGATGAACTGCTGAACACCAAGGTGACGAGCGCCTCCAAGCTGGAGACGCGCACCATCGAGGCGCCGAGCGTGATCAGCCTGGTGACGCGCGAGCAGATCTCCGACTACGGCTGGAACAGCATCAACGAGGTCCTCTACCGGCAGCCGGGCTTCGGGCCGTGCATGGACTACGACCGCCGGACGGTGAGTTCCCGGGGGATCGCCGAGGGGTGGAACAACAACCACATCCTCCTGCTGGTGGACGGGGTACCCGTCAACGACAACCAGTACGGCACGGCGTACACCTGGGAAATCACCCCCCTGACCTTCGTCCGGAACCTGGAGATCATCCGCGGCCCCGGCTCGGCCCTGTACGGGTCCAACGCCATGAGCGGGGTCGTCCAGATCAACAGTGTGTCGGCGGGGGACGTCGACCAGTTGGGGGAGGCCCGCTTCCGCATCGGGGACAACGGGAACCGCATCTACGACTTCCTCATCGGCCGCAAGGGGAACTGGCTGTCGGGGGTGATGGCGTTCAACATGTACGAGACCGACGGGAACGGCTACCTGTCGTACGACGGCTCGGGGCGGATGGACGACCTGGGCAACCTGACGAAGTTCACCACGTCGGACCGCCGCAAGAACTACTACTTCTGGGGCAAGGTGGAGGGGGAGGACAAGCTGAAGGGCCTGACCGTCCAGTTCCACCAGCAGCACTGGCAGTACGACACGACCCACGGCTGGCTCTGGTGGATCCCGGACTGGGACGGCGACATGGAGGAGAGCCGGACCATCCTCTCGGCCCAGTACCGGCCGAAGGACCTCGGCCGCTTCACGCAGGAGTACCTCGTGCGCTGGCAGCGCCACAACGAGAACTGGTGCGTCCGCTTCTACCCGGACAACGCCTTCGGAGGGTACTACCCGGCCGGGATGACCGAGAACCTGGAAACGCACACCGACGACATCTTCTGGCGGGCCCAGGTCGGCGTCAACCTGCCGAAGAACGCCAACATCCTCTTCGGCTTCGAGGGCGACCGGTTCACCTACAACGGCGACCGGCTGCACAACGCCAATGTCGACATCGACAACTGGGCGGCGCCCATCCCCGACGGGCATTTCATCCCCCTGGCCCCCTGGCTGGACTACCTGTACAAGCACCCCATGACGAACCTGGGCTTCTACACCCAGTTCACGTCCGGCGACCTGCTGGGCAAGCACCTCAAGGTGACGGCCGGCCTGCGCTACGACCGCAACTCGTTCGACTACGAGCTGGTCTACGAGCCGGACCGGCCCCGGAAGCACCGCACCTTCTCGCAGGCCAGCCCGCGCCTGGCCGTGGTCTTCCTGCCCAAAGAGAACTTCGCCGTGAAATTCATGGTCGGGAAGGCGTTCCGCTCCCCTTCGCCCACCGAACTGGCCGGGGCCCACACCTACACCCTGGCCTCGAACATCGAGCAGCTGCAGCCCGAGGTCGTCACGACCATCGAGGGGGCCATGGACTGGATCATCAGCAAGCGGCTCAACTGGCGGCTCAACGTCTTCCACACCAAGTTCGAGAACCTGATCGCCTACAGCGCCCAGAACTACAACCTGAGCAGCAACATCTACACCCTGACCACCATGGGGCTGGAGACCGAGCTGCTCTTCTCCTACGGTCCCCTCTCCGGCTTCTTCAACTATTCCTATGCCAAGCGCCTCGACGAGACCATCCTCGACGAGACCATCGCCGCCAGCGAGGACAAGCTGACCTGGGACCCCGCCCACAAGGTCAACTTCGGGGTGGTCTTCAAGAAGCACCACTTTACCGGGAGCGTCAGTGGCCACGTCCAGGGGGAGGTCAACCGGCGGGCCAGCGAGGTGGGGGTGCAGACGCTGCCCCTCGGCGTGGGCGTCACCCTGGACCTCGACCTGTACCGGAACCGGTCGGTGGCCAGCTGGTTCACCCTGGACGCCAACGTGAAGTACGAGATCACCAGCTATCTCGAGGTGGGGCTCAACATCAAGAACCTGTTCGACAAGGAGTGCTACCTGATCAAGAACATGGCCTTCCCCTTCGACTACCGGCAGGAGGGGCGGCAGTTCCTGGTTTCGGTCATGCTGAAATATTGATATAGACGGCCTCCCCGCTTTCGCCCCCGGCCGGCCGAGCGAGCGGCCGCCTGGCGAAAGCGGGGGAAGCGGGTCCAGTCCTTGTCCGGGATTGCGTCCGGCGGGGGTTACTTGGATTTCTTCGGCTGCGGGGCGGGTTTCTTCTCGGTGGTCGGACGGGTCTTGCCGTTGGTTCCCCGGTAGATCTTGCCGCGGCGGGTTCTCAAATCGCCTTTGCCCATGTCGTCTCTCCTTGTCTCTTGTGGTTTCCCGGCGGGCGGGAAGAGCAGTCTTTTACCAGAAAGGAGGCCGGTTGTCAACGCCGGCGTCACTCCTCGACCACCAGTTCGTCGCGCCCGATGAGCTGCCCCGACTCGGTTTCCACGTCCACCTGGAGGACGGACTTGGGGGGGATGTGGTACAGGCTGACGAAACTGATGAGCATGTACTGCTCTGTCCGGTTGTCCAGCACGGGGCGGGGGCGCACTTTCCAAAGGACTTCGCCGTTGACCATGCCGATGGGGTGGATGTTCACCGCCGCTTCGCTGTCTTTGGGCGGCTTCACGAAATCGACGTTCGGGATCTGTTTCCCATTCAAATAGTAGGACTGGACCAGATTTTCGCGCAGCCCCAAAGGGGCCTTGATGGGGATGAGGGTGAACACCTTGGTGGGTTCGCCGCCTTCCTTGGCGGGGGGGAGGTCGGAGAGGGCCGACCGCACGACGGCGTCGAGGTTCTTCTCCACGAAAATCTCCTCGGCGAAGATCACCCGGCCGAAGTGCAGGGGGGCCGGGGGAATGATGAATCGCCCGAAGTGGGCGGCGAGGAAGAGGCAGGTGGACGAGATGACGATGACCACCCACTTGAGCAGGCGGGAGTACCCGGACATGCGGTAGGTCAGGGAGGCGAAGCCGAAAATGGCCAGCCCCGCGCTGAAGTAGATCGCCATGGTGTTGCTCAGGCCCCAGATGAGGGTGAAGAGCAGGTAGGTGCCCGAGAAGATGTTGAAAGCGAAGAAGGTGTTGAAGAAGGCCCACTTGACGGAGAGGTAGCGGTCGTACACGATGTCCAGGGAGGAGAGGATGGCCGAGATGACGAGCAGGAGGATGAACAGCATGTTCCGCGAGTTGCCGGTGGCGCTCTTCCAGTAGATGGGGATGATGAAAAAGATGATCTGTTGGGTGAAGTTGCGGTTGAAGTAGTTGATGACGAGCCGGACGCGTTCTTTCCACTTCTCGCTGGTCTTCAGCCGGTTCAGCACGAAGGGCAGGATGATGCTGCTGAACCAGATGAAGACGATGTACAACCCGGCGATCCGCAGGTATTCGAAATTCTTGGCCCCCAGCCACATGACACCGATGCCGAAGAGGAGGGCCCAGCCGCTGTGCAGCCACCAGAGGAGCGTTTCGTTTTTCTTGATGAAGTACCAGAGCTCTTTCCAGCCGCCCGTGGCGATGGCGTTCCGGGTGGCCGCCAGCCGGCCCGAGGGCCAGGCGGTGCCGGCCCGTCCGTTCTCCCCGTTCGGTTCCCCGGGCCGGGCGGCGGCCGGAGAAACGGGACCGGTTCCGGGCAGGGGCGGGGGGACGGCGGTTCCGGCGACGGTTTCTCCGGTTTCGGCGCCTTCTTCGGGCCCTGCCTCTTCCCCTGGCGGCTCCGTCCCCTTTGGGGCGGCGGCGCGCCAGCAGGCGATGTGGAAAGGTGCACCGCAAGTGGGGCAGGACACGCGCGAGGCGTGCGAGGGCAGATCCTCCCGGCAGCCGGCGCAGAACGCGTTGCCGGCGGGGGGGGGCGGCAGGCTGGCCCGGTCTTCTGGCGTGAGCGGTTGGGTCATCGGGTGGTTTTCAGCCCCTTTTTCCAGGCGTTGCGTTCCAGCGCCAGCCCGATGAGCGCGTCCAGCAGGGCCGGAAGCGACAGGCCGGTCAGGTTCCAGAGCTTGGGGAACATGCTGATGGCGGTGAAGCCGGGGATCGTGTTGATTTCGTTGGCGTAGAATGTCCCGTCGCGCTTGTCCAGGAGGAAGTCCACCCGGGCGTAGCCTTCCGCCCCGGCGGACCGGAAGGCCTTGACGGCCAGCGCGCGGATTCTCTCCGTCTGCTCCGCCGAAAGGTCGGCCGGCATCAGCAGGCGGGAGTCGGAATCCAGGTACTTGGCTTCGTAGTCGTAGAACTCCCGGGACGGGACGATCTCCCCCGGCAGGGACGCTTGCACGTCGGCGTTGCCCATGACGGAGCACTCGATTTCCCTTGCGTCGATGCCTTTTTCGGCCAGGACCTTGTAGTCGTAGCGGAAGGCTTCCTCCAGGCAGGCGCCCAGTTCCGCGCGGTCGTGCGCCTTGGCGATGCCCACGCTGGAGCCTAGCCGGCAGGGCTTGACGAAGCAGGGAAAGCCGATCTCCTGTTCCACCGCCCGCTCGAAAGCGGGCTTGTCCCGCTCGTACTCCGGCCGGAAAGCGCACTTCCAGGGGACGACGTCCAGCCCCGCGTCGCGGAACAGGGACTTCAGGATCTCCTTGTCCATGCCGGCGGAAGAGCCGAGCACGCCGCAGCCGACGTACGGGGTCTCCGCCATCTCCAGCAGGCCCTGCATGGTCCCGTCCTCGCCGAAAGTGCCGTGCAGGACCGGGAAAAAGGCGTCGAAGCGGACGGTTTCGCCGCCGGGCAGGGTGCCGGTGAGTTCCAGCAGTCGCCCCGACGGGGCGGGGCGGATGTCGACGGCCGGGAACAGCACGCCGGGAATAGGCTCCGGCAGCATGGCCCTGGCTTCTTCGGGCGAGGCCAGCGAACCGTCCGGGCGCAGGCCGATGGCGTGCACCCGGTACTTCGCCTGGTCCAGGTGGGCCAGGATGGTGGCGCCCGAAACGACGGACACCTCGTGTTCCCCCGACTTGCCGCCGAAAAACACCCCGATGTTGCGGACCTCAGCCCCGAGATTCATCATCCCCCCCTCTCGACCTTTCGTATCGGTTGTATGCGTTGACGATGAGGCGGACCAGGGAGTGGCGCACCACGTCCCGGTCGTCGAAGTAGCAGAACCGTATCCCTTCCGTCTCCTGCAGGATCTCCCGCGCCTGGATCAGCCCGGAATTCTTGCCCAGGGGGAGGTCGATCTGGGTGATGTCGCCCGTCACCACCACCTTGGAACCGGGGCCGATGCGGGTCAGGAACATCTTCATCTGCTCGGGCGTGGTGTTCTGGGCCTCGTCCAGGATGATGAAGGCGTCCCCCAGGGTCCGGCCGCGCATGAAGGCCAGCGGGGCGATCTCGATGACGTCCTTTTCCAGCAACCGCTGCACCTTCTCGTAGTCGAGCATGTGGTGGAGGGCGTCGTAGAGCGGGCGGAGGTAGGGGTTGACCTTCTCCTGCATGTCCCCCGGCAGGAAGCCCAGCTTCTCGCCGGCTTCCACGGCGGGACGGGTCAGGATGATCTTGTAGACCTTCTTTTCCAGCAGGTGCGACACCGCCGCGGCCACGGCCAGGAACGTCTTGCCGGTTCCGGCCGGCCCGATGGCGAAGACCAGGTCGTGGGCCAGCATGTCCCTGACATAGGCGATCTGGTTGCCCGTTTTCGGCACGATCACCCGGTGGCCGGCCCGGATCGAGGTCTTCCGCAGCAGGAAGTCGCGCACGGTGAGGTTGCTGTTCTCGGTCACTTCCCGGAAGGCGTTGCGCACGGTGTCGGGGTCGAAGTCGTGGCCCTCGGCGGCGAGGCGGGAAAAGTCCTCCAGGATGCGCCGGACCGCCGACACGTCGGCGCTTTCCCCCTGCACGGTCAGCACGTTCCCGCGCAGGTGGATGTCCACGTTGTGCAGGGATTCCAGCAGCTTGACGCCCTCTTTCTGGCGGGCAAGAAGGAATTCGACGCTCCTGGGTTCCAGTTCGAAGGGCTCGCTCAAACTCCGCACCATCCTTCCAGTGTGGCGTTCATCTTAGCAGGGAGAGGGCGGAGGGTCAATCCATCCGGTCGCCTGGTTTCAGAACAGGACGGCGCTTTTTTTATGGATGATACATTTTCGGCATTGACAGCCTTGTCAGGCGGGGCGTAGAGTTGACCCACAAAATCTGTCCGAGGAGGTATGCGTCATGAAGCGTTCGGTTGCCGCCATCGTGTTGTCGATTCTCGTTCTGGCCATGGCTGGCCTGGCGTTCGGGGCTGGTCGCGGCCCTGTCCTTTCCAGCAGAATCGAGGCACTTCCCTGGTATTCTCCCGATGAGCCGCTGACCATGCGGTTCACGCTGCAGAACAACAGCAGCGAGACCCTGTATATCCTGAAGTGGCAGCTGCCTTCTGACGACATCGATTCCAACATCCTGTCCGTCCAGCGCAACGGCGGGGCCGTGACCTACACCGGCCCGCTGGTCAAGCGCGCCGCCCCCACCGAGGAAGACTACCTGGAAATCGCTCCCGGCGGCGTCTACTCCGTGGACTTCGACCCCTCCAACGTGTACGACATGACCAAGCAGGGGCAGTATTCCATCCGCTTCCGCCTGGCCGGTCTCTTCGGGAAAATGGCGGGGGCCGAGGGTGCCGATGCCGAACGCGTGACCCGTATGGCCATGCCCCAGGGCGAAGCGGCCACCTTCTGGTTCGAAGGCCTGCCGGAAGACGCCAACGTGCCGGACGAGCTGACGCCGGCTGCCGAATCCCTCTTCAAGATCGGCGGCTACACCAAGTGCACCACCGCCCAGCAGTCCACGCTGGTCACGGCGCACAACAACGCGATCTCCATTGCCACCAAGGCGAAGAACCACCTGGCGGCCAACCCCAGCGGGAGCACCCTGTACACCTACTGGTTCGGCACCTACCAGTCCAGCCGGTTCAACACCGTCGTGACCCACTACAACTCCATCATCGACGCTTTCACCAACAAGTCGGTGACCTACGACTGCAGCTGCAAGAAGAGCTACTACGCCTACGTGTACCCCACGCAGCCCTACAAGATCTACGTCTGCAAGGCGTTCTGGAGCGCCCCCGCCCTGGGTACGGACTGCAAGGCCGGCACGCTGGTGCATGAGATGACCCACTTCAACGTCACCTGCGGCACCGACGACTATGTCTACGGTTCTTCCGGCGCCCACAACCTGGCCGTGAGCAATCCCAGCCAGGCCATCGACAACGCCGACAACCACGAGTACTTCGCCGAGAATCAGCCGTAAGCGCAAGAGTCGGCACGTGAACGAACCGAGAGCGGGGCTTGTGTCCCCGCTCTCTTTTTTTCCCGGAGCGTTTCCGGTATGATGGCGGCGCCAGCAGCCGGAAACCGCGGAGCCGTGCCGAGCGCCGCCGGGAGGTCTGTCGGGAAGGCGGGACCGCGAGGGCGAGAGCCCTGGACTGGCGGTTCCCCTGTCCATCCGGCGGCGGAGTTCCTCTGACCTGGGAGACACAAGTGAGAACCCTTTCTTCCCTCCGATCGTTGTTCCGAGTCCTGCCCGCCCTGATGTTCCTTCCGCTCCCCTGTTTCGGGCAGGAGAAAACCGCCGTCCCGGCTGCGCCGCAACCGGCGGCCAAACCCGCCATCTTCTGCGAGGCGCCGGAGTACGCCTTCGGCAAAGTCATCCGCGGACGCAAGATCGGCCACGCTTTCGTCCTGGAAAACCGGGGGGAGGCGGACCTGCGGATCCTGGCCGTGGTGCCCGGCTGCGAGTGCACGGCCGCTCCCATTTCCAAGCAGGTCATCGAGCCGGGGGGCGTGGCGGTGGTGAACGTCATTTTCGATTCCACCGAGTTCGAAGGGGCGGTGAACAAGCTCATCAACGTGCAGAGCGACGACCCGGGGCGGCCCGAGTACCTGCTGGAGCTGCACGGGACCGTCCTCCCGCCCTACGCTTGCGAGCCGAAGGAAATCGATTTCCGGCGGGTGAGCCGCTTCGCCCACCCGGCCCTGCAGGCGGAAGTCCGGTGCAACGCCGGGCCGCTGCCGAAAGCGGCCTCCATCGGCGTGGAGGGGAGCCCCTTCCTCGCGGTGAACCGGCTGCCGGAAACGTCGCCGGACGCCCTTGCCCTCGAGCTGCGCCTCCTGGCGGGCGCGCCGGCCGGCGGTCTCCGCGGCGCAATCAAGATCGTTTTCGACAGCCCGGAATTCCCCTCCCTGACCATCCCCGTCAAGGGCCAACTGCTGGAGGACGTGGCCGCGTACCCCCCGTCGCTGTCCTTCGGCACCCTGGCGCCGGGCCAGGCTTTTCCCCGCAGCGTCTACGTCCTGGTGGCCAACCCGGCGGTTTCGGTTTCCTCTGCCAAAACCACGGCACCCTGGTTGCAGGTGAGCGTATCGAGACGGGAGAAGCCGGAGGAGACCAGGCCGGCCGGCGGCCCGCCGGAAGCGGCCGGGCTGGAAATCGCCTTGCGCGTCGGGGAGGATGCCCCGCCGGGCCCCTGGAGCGGGGAACTGGTGATCGCCACCGACAGCCCGCGCCAACGCGAAATCCGCATCCCCTTGACCGGCAGCATCCAGCCGCGTTAACCTCCTCGAGGAGGCCACAGTATGCAGGATGAATGGAATACGCACAATGTGGATGAAGTCGCCCCGGCCCTGTCCCCGGCCGCCGGCCAACTGGAACCGCCGGAAAGCGAAGCCCCGGCGCCGCTGGAAGACGAGGCCCCGGTCCTGCCCGTCGCCGCTGTTCCGGCCGGCGTGTTTTTCCGTCGCCAGAGGCCCTTTCCGCGCTGCCTGATCTCCGGGTTCGTCTCGCTGGCTTTCGGAGCGTATGCATTGGACCTGCTCTCGCTGCCGCCCTTCGATGCGTTGACCACCGCCCTCTGCCTGGCGGTCTGGCTGCCTTTCTTCGCCTCTTTCTGGACCGCTTTGGTGGGGTGCGTGTGCGGCGAGCGGGTCGGGCTGCGGGTCGACGCCGACGCCCTGGTCCTGTCCGAAGCGGAGCCATTCGGGCTGCACGATACGCGGTACGAGTGGGGGCGGGTCGGGGCCCTTTCCGTCCGCCCTGATGCCTTGCTGCTGCAGTACGACGGGCGGTTTGTTCCCGTCTGGCTGCGGGGTCTGCTGCCGGACCCGGAAACCGTCGCCCGCGCCGTCGAGGCGCATTACCATGGGAACAGGATTCCGAAATTCCCGTAACTGGAGGAACAATGAACAGGTTGTCTGCGGTCGTTGCGCTGTGCGCCCTTCTCGTTCTCCTTCCCGCCTGCGGCAGGGGCGAACCCGGCTCCGGCCCCGCCGGCGGCGGTCCCGCCCCCGCCTCGCCGCTGGTGGGCAAGTGGAAGATCGTCCAGGCCAGCGGCCCCGGAGCGGACACGAACATGGACACCGTTTACGAGTTCACGGCCGACGGCAAACTGCGGGTCGCGAAGATGAGCCTGTCGAACGAGTTCACCTACACCGTGGACGGCGACGTGGTGAACTGGCAGAAGGGCGAGAATTTCAAATTCAACGCCCGGTTCCGGATCGAAGGTAACCGGATGAATTTCGAATTCGGCACCAGCAGCCAGAAATTCGTCATGGAAAAGCAGTGAGTTTCCGGGGCCGCGGCGGGCCCGGAAGTCAAAGTCAACCACAGAAGGCACAAAGCGCACAAGCGGAATGCTTCAGTTCCGGCGACGCCGTCCTCCAGGCCGCCCTGGAGTACGACTCCGTCGCCCGGGTTCCTTTCACCACCAAAACACCAAGATGAAAAAACGGCGTGTTGGTATTCCAACACGCCGCTCAGGCAAGGTTTGTGACGGGCTTCGGGGCGGCGCCGCCGGGCCGGGGCCCGGGGCGCCGGGGCAGAATCAATTCCTGGCCGGTGGGACCGGGGGAACCGGAGGGGCCGGCGGAACCGGCTTGGCCTTCGGCGTCACGGTTTTCGGCAGGGCCGGGGGCGCCGGCGGCACGGGGGGGGCCGTCCAGCAGGAAGCCGCGGACAGGGCGGACTCGATGCTTTCGGTGACGGATTTCTCCAGGGCGTCGATCTGGACCTCGCTCAGGGGGAAGTCCGGGTTGGCCAGGAGGCCCTCCATGACTTCGCGCACCTGCTTCTTGGCCATGGCGATCCCGGGCTTGGCCGACGCCGAGGCGGCGGCTTCCTTCTTCTCCAGCTTGGCCAGGGTCTCTTCCATCTCCTGGCGGATTTTCTCGCGCACCTTGGAGACGTCCCGGAATTCCCGGCGCACCTTCTCCATCTGGAGTCTCAGCTTTTCCCGGAAGGCGGGGTCGTTGAGCTTCGTCCGGACATGCTTCATGTTTTCCTCGATCTGGGCGCGCAGGGCGGCCTGGTCGGGGATGTGGGCGCAGGCCTGCCGGACGTGCTCCTGGATCCGGGGGCCGAGGTCCTTCAGGTGCTCGAGGGAGCGGGAGACGGATTCGGCGATGCGCTCGGCGTTGGCGTCCCAGTTCCTGGCCTGGGCTTCCCACTGTTTGGCCTGGGCTTCCAGGTGTTCGGCCTCGGCTTCCCGGTGACGAGCTTCTTCCGAATCGTTTTCCTCGGGTTCTTCGGGCTCGTCGGGTTCGTCTATCTCGCTCACGTCCCCTTCGCCGTCGTTATCGTCGACGTCTCTCGGAGGGGCCGGGGGAGTTGGCGGGGCGGGAGGGGCCGGCGGTTTTCCGGGCGTTTCCGGGTGCAGGGATGCGGTGTCCGTCGAAAGTGCCTTGGCGGGCGCGGAGGCGGCCGACAGGGGCGAGAAGGGCGAGAGCCAGGCCAGGCCGAAGGCCAGGACCACGGCGGCCGCTATGACGACTATGGATTTTCTCTTCATGACTTGCTCCTTGTGAGAATGGGTGGGTTGCAGCAATCGCCGTACACGGCGCTCGAAACGTGTGCGGGGGGCGATGCCGAGCGCCGCCGCGCCGGCGAAACAGGCGGTGCGCATGCCCCGGGCCAGGGAGACGAGCTGGCGTGCATAGTCAGAGGGGCGGATCCCGCCCTGCAAGACGCTGTGATCAGCAGCTTCTTCCTGGGCGGCGATCATTTCCTGCTGGGACTTCCAGGTCAGGGGGTTGAACCAGGCCAGAATGCAGGAGGCTTTTCCGGCCAGTCGGGTTAGCATGTCCAGGTTCCGGATGTGGGCCGTCTCGTGCAGAATGACGCTGCGGAGCTCCTCGGGGGGCCACAGGAGGGCCTCGGTCGGGAGGAGGATCAGGGGGCGGCGCCAACCGACGGCCAGGGGCGTCTGCACCTTTTCGCCGAACCGAATCTTCACGCCGACGGCCTCCGCCAGGCGCAGCACGATGCCGACGGGGGAACCGGCGGGGAACTCATCCGCCTCGATGGTTTTGCGGATGAGGCATTTCAAGCGGATGTGCGCGTACACGCAGCGCCCCAGGGCAAAAAGGACGCCGGCCAGCCAAATCAGGGGCAGACAGCACAAGAGGAATTCGACGGACTCGGCGGACATGGTCTGGACGGGTGCGGGCACGGGCGCAGGCGCGGGTTGGACGGCCGGGGCCGGAGGCAACGAGGCCGGGGCGGAAGACACCGCCGGGGCGGGGCGGGGCGCCAGGCTGCGCGCGTCTGCCGACAGGAGGCGCGGGGCCGTTTCCCGGTGGGCTTTCCGGACGGGGCCCCGCGTCTTCGTGGCGACCGCCTCCGGCTGGACCGGCGAGATGGCGGGCCGGGCCGGGGGGGCGACTTCCGCGTTGCGGTGGGGGATGGCCCGCACCGTTTCCGGCGCCGCGGGGGTGTCGCCGATGGCTTTCGTCCAGGAGGGGGTGACCAGCAGGCCCAGCTTCCCTTCGCCCCCGGCCAGTCCGGCGGCGGGGAGGAGCAGGGACGCCACGGCCGCGGCGGTCCAGAACATGGTCCGCGTCCGGGGCGCCGTCTTGCGGATCCGGATCCAGAGGACCCAGGCCAGGCCGTACAGGAGAAAACTCCGGAAGGCGAACTCCGCCAGGGGAATGAAGAGCGCTGCGTCGGTCATCTTCCCTCCTTGCGCGCCTCCTCGATGAGGCGGTGAAGAGATTCGTATTCCTCTTCGGTCAAAGGGCGCTCGGCGGCGCCGATGAGGGCGGCGGCGGCTTCGGCCGGGGAACCCCCGAAAAACGTGGCCATCAGCCGCTTGGCGGCGGTGCGGCCGGCGGTTTCCCGGTCGGTGGCCGGCATGTAGATGTAGCGGGCGCCGTCCTGGCGGTGCACCACCCGCCCCTTTTCCTCCAGGATCCGGAGCAGGGCCCGGACGGCGGAGTAGCCGGGCGCTTCGGGCAGGTTTTCCATGACCTCCGCCACGGTGCCCTCGCCGCGGGCATACAGGACGTCCATGATCTGCCGTTCCCTCCGGCTCAGGGTTTCCACGTCTTTGGGAGCCATTCCGAACCTCCGTTCATTCGTTTTCGGCATATGATACGACAGGTCGCTGCTAAAAGTTCAGCACCTTGCTAAAAAATTAGCAAAAAAGTTCGGCATGAAATAAACGACAGATAAAAAATGAGTTATTGAGGAATGCGATATCCGGGCAAGGGGAAGTGGGCAAATGTGTCAGGCACCGCCTAACACCGCGAGCCTCGTGTTTTTTCTCAACACAAAGGCCACCAAGGACACGAACGAGGTGAAACCGGGTTTTGCCTGTAGGGCATGGATCGAATCTTTGCCCGTAGGGCATGAATGTCCATAGCCCGCGCGTTTGCCCCGATGGATCCTTGCCCGGAGGGCATCCAGATCCATCGTCGGTGGCGAATCGCCGATGCGCGCACACGCCCCCGAGCTGGCCGGGACGGCCGGAGAAAAAGCCGGCAGGTGAAGCCTCGCGCCGCGCGCAACCAGGAGTGCGGCGCGCAGGCCGCCGGAGCGCCGAACGCGGAGAGGCGCGCCCCGGCCTCATGGCAATTCCCGCAACCGGTTTCCCGTCCGCAAATCTTAACGCAAGCCTCGCCGTCCCCCTTCGTGGCTGGTCGTGCGCTTCGTGTTTGTCCGCAACACGAAGGTCGCAAAGGCCACGAACGGGAGACCGGGCCTTTTGCCCGGAGGGCATGGATTTCCATGGCCAGGACCGTTTCTCCGCCCGGGTCGGGCCGGTCGCGGCCCGGCAGGCCGCCTGGGCGATTCCGGGCGCTTTCGCCCCGGGCCTGCGGCCCGGGCTCAGGGATCCGGCGCCGACGGCGCCGCTTCGTGGTTTCGTGGTTAATCCTACCCAGTAGCCGGCAGGAGGCCCGCCGGTGAGGTGATAGAGAATCGGGGACTGGCGCCCGGGCTACTTTCCGTCGGCCCTGCCGGGCCGATGCTCGGTTGCGCCGGCAATTATCCCGCGGCACACGGGGATGCGCCCAACGGGCCGCGGTACGCCGCCTCTCGCCTAGCGGCGGCCTCGGAAACGGGGAAGCGACGCAGGAAGGAAAAGCGCCGGGAGGGGGGCTGCCCCGCCCGGCGCCGGGGATTTCCGGAAACCGTCTACTTCAGCAGGTACACGGTGACGAACAGGTCGGTGTTCATGTTGCGGGGCTCGATCTCGAGGGTGGTCTCCTGCCCGTAGACGGGCACCAGCATGGCTTCCCCGTCGGTTCTCGGCGAGTTCGTGTCGATGGCCACGTCGCGCTTGAAGTAGTCGAACTTCTTCTCGCCGTTCTTGACGGAGCAGGTGACTTTCAACTGCGTGGCGACCACCTTGGACGTCCGTTCGGCGCCGGCGGTGAAGACCACCACCCGGAAGTCCCGGAAGCCCTGGGTGGGGACGGTCCAGGAAACGGCGTTCTTGTCCGTGACGCGCTGCGCCGTGCAGAGGGTGTAGAAGAGGGTGTCGGGGGCGATCTTCAGGTCCCATTCCAGTTTCTGCGGATAGGACGGCTGGGTGGCGGTGGGGTTGGGCAGGGGTTGGTCGCCGGCCAGCAGTTGGGCGCCCAGCATGGCCAGGACGGCGGCCAGAAGAACGGTTCTCAGATGTCTCATGGTTCCTCCAGAAAAAATGAAGTTTGGACGGATTATACTCCCGGGCGGCCAAGGAATCCAGCGTGTACGGAATGCGCCGTCCAGTTGTGGTACAATGCCGCTTTCGGACGCATTCCGCGGGCGGGGCCCGGCCTTCGGCCGGTCCGGCGCCGGGGGAGGCCTCCAGACCCAACCTGCAAGCGCGAGGACTTCATGAGCATGAGAACCCATCACTGCGGAGAATTGACGGTGGCCGACGTGGGGCGGTCGGTGACCCTGACCGGCTGGGCCCACGCCGTGCGCAACCTGGGCGGGCTGCTGTTCCTGCAGATCCGGGACCGGCACGGCCTGACCCAGGTCACGTTCTGCAAGGAGGACGATCCGGGCCTGTTCGCCTCGGCGGAGGAAATCAAGAGCGAGTACGTGGTCCGCGCGGCCGGCGTCGTCCGGGAGCGCGAGGCGGAGAACGTCAACCCGGAGCTGGCCACCGGCCGCGTCGAGGTGGTGGGGAAGGCCGTGGAGATCCTGAGCCCCTCCGAACTGCCCCCCTTCGAGATCCAGGACGAGGTCCGGGCCTCGGAGGAACTGCGCATGAAGTACCGCTACCTGGACCTCCGGCGCGCACCCATGGTGCGGAATCTCGTGCTGCGCCACCGGGTGACCGGCGAAACGCGCCGCTACCTGGACGAAAACGCCTTCCTGGAAATCGAGACGCCCTTCCTCACCCACTCCACGCCGGAAGGCGCCCGCGACTACCTGGTGCCCAGCCGCATCCACAAGGGCCGCTTCTATGCGTTGCCCCAGAGCCCCCAGCTCTTCAAGCAGATGCTCATGGTCTCGGGCATGGACCGGTACTACCAGGTCGCCCGCTGCTTCCGGGACGAGGATTTGCGGGCCGACCGGCAGCCGGAGTTCACCCAGATCGACATCGAGATGAGCTTCATCGCTCCGGAGGACATCTACTCGCTGATCGAAGGCCTGCTGGTGCGGCTGTGCCGGCTGATCGGGAAGGAGATCCCCGTCCCGTTCCCGCGCCTGCCGTACGCCGAGGCCATGTCGCGTTTCGGGTCCGACCGGCCCGACACCCGCTTCGGCCTGGAGCTGCAGGACGTGTCCGGGCACTTCCGCGAGTCGGCCTTCGGGGTGTTCCGGAAGATCGTGGAGGAGGGCGGGACGATCCGGGGCATCCTGGTCCCGGGCGGCGCCAAGTACAGCCGGAAGGACCTGGACGGCTTCCAGGACGTGGTCAAGCACCTCGGCGCCGGCGGCCTGGCCTGGGTGAAGTCGGAGGAGGGGGCCCTGCGCTCCTCGCTGCCCGCCGCCGTCACCGACGACGAAAAGCGCGCCCTGGTGGGCGCGGTGAACGGGGCCGTGGGCGACGCCCTGCTGATGGTGGCCGGGCCGGAGAAGACCGTCCTGGCCGCGCTGGGCGGCCTGCGCCTGCACCTGGGGCGCCGCGAGGGCCTCATGGACCCCGCGCGCTTCGACTTCCTGTGGGTGACGGACTTCCCCATGTTCGAGTTCAGCGAGGAGGAGGGGCGTTACGTGGCCTGCCACCACCCCTTCACCGCCCCGGCCGACCCCGACTTCGACGATCCGGGCGCCGCCAAGGCCCTGGCTTACGACGTGATCCTCAACGGCCTGGAGCTCGGCGGCGGGTCCGTCCGGATCCACCGCACCGACCTGCAGGAGAAGGTCTTCGGCGCCCTGGGCTTCACCCCGGAGGAAGCGCGGGAAAAGTTCGGCTTCTTCCTCGACGCCCTGCGCTACGGCGCGCCCCCGCACGGCGGCATCGCCCTGGGGCTCGACAGGCTGGTGATGCTGCTGGCGGGCGAAACCTCGATCCGCGACGTTATCGCCTTCCCGAAGACCACCTCGGCCATGTGCCTGCTTTCGGGGGCCCCTTCCGAGGTGTCCGGACGCCAGCTCAAGGAACTGCACCTTCGCATGGAGTAGGAAAATGCCCGAAGAAACCCGCTTTCTCAAGGAGTCGGAACTGTTCAAGGGGATGCCGGACTCACTCATCCAGCGGGTCTACGACGAGGGCCTGCTGAAGAGCTACGGCCCGGGCGAGTTCATCTTCCACGACGGGGAGACTTCCTTCCAGTTCTACATCATCCGCACCGGGGTGGTGGAGATCCAGAAACACAAGAAGGAGATCCGGCAGCCGTCCATCGTGGCTTACCTGTCCAAGGGGGAGTGTTTCGGCGAGATGGCCCTGATCACGGGGCGGCCGCGCTCGGCGTCGGTGCGCGTCCCGCAGGCCGCCGAGGTGCTGGAGATCCCGGCCGAGCTGTACGAGGAGCTGCTGCAGGAAAACCCGCTGTTCCTGCGTCGGCTCTGCGAGATCCTGGCGTTCCGGCTCGAGCACGCCGACCGGCAGATCGTCGTGGAGGAGCACCGCAAGGAACTCCAGGGCAGCCTGCACTTCTTCGACCTGGCCACGGTTATGCAGACCCTCATCAACACGGGCCAGAGCGGCATCATGCTCATCGAGATGCCCGAAGGGCCGCAGTCGGAGGTGGTCTTCTCCGAGGGGCGCGTCCTGACGGCGCGCATGGGCAAGCTGGAAGGGGAAGACGCCTTCTACCAGATCTTCCACGACGACATTTCCGGGGTCTTCACCTTCCGCGGGGAGGACGTGAACGAGGAGGCCTGCACCTGCCCCATCGAGCGGTCGCCCATGAACCTGCTCCTGGAGGCCATGCGGCTGAAGGACGAGTGCAAGGTCATCCTCAAGGAGATCGCCGACCCCTCCTACGTGTTCCAGCCGTGCCGGAACACCCTGAAATGGCCGGACGAAAAGACCCTGGACATCGCGCTCATGATCTGGATGAAGATCGGGGAGGGGGCAACCTTGCGGACCCTCCTGGAAGAGGTCCCGCGGTGTTCCTACGTCGTGCTCAGCATGCTGAAGACCATGCGCGACAAGGGGTTGATCCGGTGAGCGGGAACCTGTTCACCCTGCCCAACGCGGTGACGCTCGTCCGCATCGCCGCCATCCCCTTCGTCATCCACGCCATGGCCGCCCGGCAGGACACCATTCTGGCGGTCTGGCTCGTCGTCATCGCCCTGAGCGACTTCCTGGACGGGTTCCTGGCCCGGCTCCTCCACGCCCAGTCGGACGTGGGCAAACTGCTCGACCCGGCGGCGGACAAAGTATGCGTGCTCGCGCTCAGCGTGGCCCTGGTGGTCTACAGCGGCTTCCCGGCCTGGGCCCTGGCCATGCTGCTGGCCAAGGACGTCCTCATCGCCGCCGGGGGCGTGGCCATCACGCGGCGGGCCCGCCTGCCCATCACCCCGAACTACTGGGGCAAGGCGACCCTGGCCGTGGAGATGGGCGTGTTCGTCTTCTACGCCTTCCGGGTGGAGGCGGCCAAGGCGGAGGCCCTCGTCGCGCTGACGTTCTTCGTCGTCGTGTCCTTCCTCGTCTACGCGAAGGTGTTCTACGACGTCTTCGCGGGGCGCCGCTCCGTGGACGAGATCGTGGCCTCCTACTCCTCGTACGGCCTGACCCGGGACAAGACCCTCCGGGCCCGGCTGACCAACCTGGCCATCACCCTGCTGAGCGCCTGGTTGATCGTGCGCTTCGTCTGGCTGCTGGTCTGGCGCTGAGCCGGCCCCAGGGCTTGTTTACAGCAGTATTCAAGATGTTCTCAGGTCTGGACGTCCGGGTGGGAGGCCTTTTTCTGGAACATTAAACAGGCGACCCCGTTGGACCCGATGCTTTCCGTCTGCCCTGGCTTCCTGCGGTTGGACATGCAGAGGATTTCGTCAGCAGTGCAGGGGGTCCACCGGACATTCTCGTGCCTGCGGAAGTACCGTCCGGTCAGGAGATGAAAGTTGTGAGCGCTAACGATCCCCTCGATCTCCTCCGGGGCGAAGGTCCTCTGGAATGAGTCCGACTCCGGCTGCCCAGCCGGGACGGTGATCAGCAATCTTCCGGAAGGCAGAAGCGCATGGTGGAGTTTGTCCAGCACAAGTTCCAGCGTCGCGTTTCCTTTTTCTTCACCATAGGCGCCCAGGCCCACATGTTCCAGGGTCGACAGGGCGACAACGGCGTCGAAGCCGGTTTCTTTCAGATTCAGCACATCCCCTTGAAAGAACACCAGATTCGGGTGAGAAAACGAATATGAGCGCATATCGACTCCGTAGACCTCGTGACCCAAAGAAGCCAGGGAGATGGACAACCAACTGTTCGTGCAACCGACATCCAGAATCTTGAGTTTCCCTGGCCTGGCGCCCAATTCCGAGAAGATGAACGGCATCTCGATGATTCTTTCGTTGACAATATAGCCGCGTTGATCGAAGAACCGAAACGGCAGGGTGAAAAACTGCTCCACGCGGGGATCGCAAGCGATCCACCGTGACAACTTGCGCCTGATTCGGTTCCAGACGGTATTTTTACCGGGTTTCATCGCGTCCTTCGTTTTGCGGGAAGGTGAACTTTCGACAGAGGGCGCCCGTTTCATCCCTTCCCTCCGCGTAAACCTCCGCCGAAGTCTGGATGCCCTCATGCTGGATTCCGCGAACTTCCGGTCCTGTTCGAAATAGAACCAGGTCCGTTTTCCCGGATGGATAACGCAGGATGGCGCCACTGCCGCCGGTCGCAATCAGGGGCGAAACCTGGGGCATATTCTGTTCTTCCCCTACGCGGTGGACGAGCAGCACCGCCAGGAACCGCCCTGTCGAAGAGCGGGGGACGGTTTCCGCCTGAAGGTGCCAGGTGTTTTCCCAGCTGCCAGGAGGCAATTCCGGTTCCGGCATATAGCGGTTGGTCTGCGTGAACGTCAGTTCTCCAGGCTCCAGAAGGATCACTTCCATCGCTGCCGGGTCGTTGCGGACGAGAATCCTCCTTTCGCCTTCCCGCACCTGCATCTCGTGGCAGGCATGCAACAGCCACTGGAAACGGGCGGGCTCCTTGGCCTGGACCTCGTCCAGGAGGACGAACACACCAGGACGGAGGTGAACCACTTGCCGTCGGAAACGCTTCAGCTTCCCTGCATACGCCGAGGCCGCCTCGCCGGCCACATAATCGTAGCCGTCCGTCGACGCGAAGGCCGTGATCCGGCCCTGGGCTTTCCAACTCCTGGCTGCTTGCCCTTCCCCGTCGACCAGCAGACTGTTGACGGCCCGGGTGGAGCGGGTCCATCGGTCGTGGTGCGGGGACCCATACCATGGGTAATATCCGGTGGCAATCGCCAGGCCGCGGCCGAAGGCTTCCAGGGCAAAGGCGTTCTGATCCGCGTGTCCGTGGCTTACGCTGCCGTAGGGGCTGCTGCGCAACAGGAAGTGGATGTCTTGCTCTCCATCGCCCAGAGCCGTGTGGATCGAAGCGAGACCCACGTCCGAAAACAACCGGGCCGGTGGCAACTCTATCGGTGTGCGAGCGGTTAAACCTGGATTCCAGGTGGCCAGACTCAACAGGTCCGACCCGAAAGCCGTATGCTCGTGTTCAGCGTACCAACGTAAGTGTGGGTTTCGGAGAAGAGAGGAAAATGCGTACATTACGCTGCCGAAGGACGTTCGTTCCGAAGTGTCGCCGAAAGGGCTGAACTGGCGGTAGGGGGGGGCCGTGTACAACGCATAGAAGGGCGTTTGGGCAAAGAACGGTTTTCTGGCCAGGTTGACGCCGGTCGCATTGCGCAGGGCGACAATGTAGTGCAACGCAAAGGACATATAAGCGTTCCAGTAGTGGGGGCCTTCCTGCCAGCCCCCCTCGTCCCCGCCCCAGGCCGGATACGATGTGAAAAACAGGAGTGTTGCGTACTCCAACCAGGGGCGCGCTTCAGGCCATTCGCCGGCGAAGGCCAGGGCGCATTCGCCCAGGAATCCAGGCAGCCGTCCGGCATGGCTGCTGAATGGATTGGTTTCGAAAGGGAGGGCCTGCAAGCGTTCCAGAAACTGGCGAGCCCTCCTTTTCATCACTTTTTCGATCCGGTCCCTTTCTGTTGGCGAGAACAGGTCGAAGGTCCAGTCATAGGTCCGTACCCCGCGCATCATCATCCACATGCCGGGCTCGTCGAAAGACGATTGGCTCGTGGGTCCGTCCGGGTCCCACGAGAAGAAGTGCAGCAGTATGCGCCGAGCTTCAAGCCCCAGCCTCTGGTTCCCGCGAAGCAGGTAGAGGAGCGCGCAGTTCTCCATGAGGTCCAGGGGGGGGCGTGTCGTTTGGATCACCTGGACAGACCATGGCCCTAACGCTATTGGTGGGGGCGGGGGCCCGGGTTCGGGGGGGAGGGGGCTCCCCATTTCCTTGAGACAGCGGGATTCCAGCTTGTCCAGGTCGGTTTTCCAGTCAGTTTTCGCCCACCGCTTGGCTTGAGCCAGCCGAGCCCCGGGAAAAAACAGCCGCGGGTGTCGGCGGGGAGTCCTGCGGATGACTTTTTCCCAATCGGGGAAAGGGAACGGCTTTGTGTTCTTGGGAACAATGAAAGAGTGGGTTGGGCCGAAGCGGTTTTCTCCTTGAACGCCGACCCTCCAGTACCATTTTCCCGAGGCCAGTGGATGGCTGGGGACAAAAGCCGGCCGTCTGATCCCAGTCCAGGTTTCCGTCCGCTTCGGAAGGAAATCCGGCGAGGGAGAGAGTTGCAGCGTGTACTCCCCGACCCCGCTCCCGGGAACCCAGGAAAATGCGGGTGGCGTCACGGTCACCGCCTGGTTCTCCGGGGGGAACAACTGCTTTTGCGCCTTCACGTTGAACAGGCTTTGCGCCAGGGGCGAGTCGCTGGACAGCAATAACAGCCAGAAGTAAAGCGGGCCTATCAATATCCGCGCCGACCAACGCTGCGATGGCCGGAGGACATGGGACAGGGCGGATTTCGCGGTATCGGGCCGAGGGAAACGTTTTCGTCGGAAAAATCGGGCCGGGCAACGGGTCATCACTTCTACCTTCGGGCGGAAATAGAGGGTCGGAAACACAGGTTTTCTTGAGAAAAGAACATTCGGAGCGTTCATTCGACAGCATTGGAAGACTACGAAGACCTGGCTGAAAACGCAAGGGAATTGCGCGTTGCGGGCGTCTCGGTGGCGGGGGGACGTGCAAGCGGGGACAATTCAGGTTGGAGTTTCGGGGCGTGTGGGGTTGAGCTGGGAAGCCCGGTGAAAGCCCATTGGCTCGCCAGCCAGGCCTCTCATGGAAAATGAACCTTACCCATTCTCAATACTGATCTTGAACATGGTATCGGTTTCGTGTAGCATTCCGATTATCTGAAGTGAGCGGCGCCGGCGGGTCGGTGAAAGCTCCGGAAGCGACCAGTCATTTTAACGGCGGGAAACATGCGGCCAATGCAGCGGGCAGGCTTCTTCCTTGTTTTTTTTCTTTTGCTCAATACCCTTCTGAGCAACTGCCTGTTTGAAGTCGGAATCAAACTCTATCTTTCGGATTTTTTTGTCCTGGCCCTCCTGGGCTTTGCCGCGGTCTGCTTGCGACAGAAGGAAACTAGGGACCGGGCCAGGCCCTGGTTGCTCGTCTTTGCCGTCCTTCTGGTCTATTACACTTTCCTGATGCTATGCGCTCGTTATATCCAAGAAAGTAGCCTGTTGGCTATCCTGGACCGTTTCCGCAACCTTTTCATCTACCCACTCCTCTTTTTGGCTGGGTTGGTGTGTGTCATCGAACGAGAGGATGTGAAATGGCTGGTTTGGGCCGTGCGGTTCCATGTCCTGATCTCTGTGCTTTACGGCCTGTTCTGCCTCGCTTTGGCCGGAACCAATCCTGCCACCGTCTATTTCCGGGGGGTCAGCATTCCCGCCTCCTACTTCATGCTCGTGAATCATGGCACCGCGGTTCTCTGCTGCCTGGTCTTCGTCTTCGAGTTCGTCTCCGTGGCGGTACGCCGCCGCCGCTTCCTCAGCGCGTCCCCATTTCTCGCCGCTTCCCTGGCGGGAATTATCGGAAGCCAGCATAGGAGCACCATTGTCGTTTTCGGTATCATGATCCTTCTGGTCTGTGGATATGGTATCCGGGCGGAAAAGGCCGTTCGCAAACGGGTTCTTTACGGTGCGGGTCTGACCCTACTGCTGGTGACTGCCATTTCCCTTGCGATGTTCTTACCTTCGGTGAACCAACTTTACAAGAAGAGGATCGCTGAGACGAAAGACACAGTATCCGGAAGAAGATCGTTCTTTAACACCAATTTGGGAATACGTGTCGGACGCACCGTGGCTACCCTGCGGGAGTGGTCGAAATACCCCATCCTTGGTTGTGGGTGGGGTAGGCAGATGAAGGAGTTCAAGATATACGACCTGAAGGGGCACTATGTGCGTTCCGTCTATGGAACATCGCATAACTATTACGTGACCATTCTTTATCAGACAGGAATCATAGGGTTTGCTGTCATGATGGTATTTTTTGGGAAAATCCTGCAGTGCTCTTGGCCGCGTGGAAAGTTGGCAATGGGCAAGGACACAGTTTTCAGTTTTTTCATTTTTCTGATCGGTCTGCTGGTATTCAATGGTGCGAATACCCTGATGGATTCGAACCCCGTCACCGTGCCGATATTCTTTATGCTTTTGGGTGCTGCCGTTTCCCATGCAGTCTGGGCGGGAAAAGACGCTTCCCGGGACGAAGGCCAGGCTTGTTCCGCTGCGCAGGCCAGCAACTGAGTGAGCAGATTTCCGCATCCAATCTGTCAATGAAAAGGGAGAAAGTATAGCATGCCGGGTCTCCGACCATCGTGGGCACCCATTCAATCATCAGGCCGACCCAGAACGGTTGCCCGAAGGTATCTGGTGGACCTCTGCCTTCTCCTCGTTGCTTTCCTGGCCACTCATTGCCTCAAGAAAAAGAAATTAGCCATCGATCTCACTTATTTACAGTTGATGTTGGTCTACATTGTCGCTTGGGCCAGTGTCAGTCTGGCATGCGACAAATTCCGTCGCTTGGATCAAGAACGCCGCCAGAGCCACAAACTGGCGCCCTTTGTCACCAGTTGTCTGTACATGGCGGGCCTGATCTCTCTGTTTCTGTATGTGGCGGATCTCTTCGATCTTTCACGTTTCATCATCTATGGGGCACTCTCTCTGTATCTGCTGTTGGAAATCCTTTTTCTTTCTGGGGATTACCTCCCTTTTTTCAGTGAAGGCGTCAGCCGGAGGGAACGGCTTCTCTCTTTTGCTTTTTTTGGCCTTGAGTTGTCATCGCTCGCTGCTCTTTACACTTTGGCTTACATCAACCAATTCGGACTGAACGGCGAGGAGCACCCCTCAGCCATCCCATTTTTTTATGTTTATTTCATATGGCTTCTTGCTGGCTTGTTGATCCATCACTTCCGGCTGGAATGGCAATCCAGTTGCCTGAAAATGATATATCCCCATGTGAAGAGTTTGGCCGTTGTGCTTTGCTGCAGCGTTGCAGTTTTGTATATCTTCAAGCTGACCGGTTCCTCACCCAGGAGATATCTTCTGCCCTTGTTCGTCGTGGCTGTGTTGGAACTCGCCTTCGTCACCCTTTATTACGTTTTCGGGAAACCAGGCGAGAAGCTCGGCTCTATTTTCCGCGTACCGGAGCTGGCGGAAGCGGCGAAGGTAGATGTGCTTGTCACCCAGCATATGGCAGCCTTCGCCGGCCCCGTCCGCTTCGAGAAACGTGATTCAGCCTCCCCCCAGTTTGCCGAAAAGATGAAACATATTTACCTGAAGGATTGTCCCGAGATCATGGCCTTTGTGCAACGAACGGTGGACATCGAATCCGTAGATATCGTACGGGCCGAGGTTCTTGACTCCAGCAATCCCTACAATGTCGAGGTAATGCCTGACGGGACCATGGAGTTCTTCATGAACCGGCACCGCCTCAATACCCAGCGGGATCTCAACCGGTACTTGCGGGAAGTCCATCGGAAGCTTGTTCCCGGAGGAGTTTTCCTGGGCAATTTCCAGCCTTGCGAACTGCGCCGCCTCCACTATGTCCAGCATTATCCGCGAGCAGTGGCCAATTTCCTTTACTTCTTGGATTTCATTTGGTTCCGTCTGTTGCCGAAAATAATCTTACTCCGGAGAGTACGGCAATTGTTCCCGCCGGGCAGAACCCGGGTCTTCTCCCTGGCCGAGGGCTTCGGCCGGCTCAGTTATTGCGGGTTTTCCATCGTCGGGATCGAATTCCACGACAGTGCGGTACATTTCTGCGCCCGCCGTACCGGGGAGCCCGAATTGGGGCGACAACCCGCCTCGGGCCTGCTCTTCAAGATGCAGCGCACGGGCAAGGGCGGGAAACTCATTTATGTCTACAAAATCCGCACCATGCACCCATACTCGGAATACCTGCAAGGTTACGTGACCTCCTTGTTCGGATATGGTGAATTGGGCAAGGTCAAGGAGGATATCCGGGTGACCGCCTGGGGGCGGTTCTTACGCCGGTTCTGGCTTGACGAGATCCCTCAAGTGGTGAACCTGCTGAAAGGGGACATGGCCCTGGTGGGGGTGCGCCCTCTCAGCAACCGCTTCCTGGCGAATTATCCGGAGTGGTTGCGGGCAGAGAGACAAAAGCGAAAGCCTGGATGCATCCCCCCTTATGTGGCGTACCGCACGCAAAGGGTAGAGGAATACATCGATTCGGAAATCCGTTATCTTCAAGAAAAGAAAGCGCATCCCATCCTGACGGATATTCGGGTTCTATTTTGGGGTTTGTACAACATTCTCTTCAACCGGATCCGCAGCGAGTAGGACTGAGGGCAGATTCTACGCCCCAGGATCCGCTGCGAAAACCAGGGGCCGCCCCAAGCAGGGTCAAGGAAGGATAAAGATGAACGACATCCCTTTTGCTATCGTCGGTTGCGGACGTATTGCATCCAAACACGCCGCGCTCCTGAGCGGTGCGGTGCCAGGCGCCCGGCTCGCGGCCGTGTGCGACCTGATGCCGGACCGCGCCCGGGCTTTCGGCGAGAAGCATCTCGTGCCATGGTTCACCGACTATCGGGAGATGCTCGGTCGGCACCCGGAAGTCGAGGCGGTGAACATCCTCACCGAGAGCGGGAGCCACGCTGCCATCGCCATGGATGTGGCGTCGCTGGGAAGGCATGTCGTGGTGGAAAAGCCCCTGGCCCTGCGACTGGAGGATGCCGACCGCCTCATCGAAGCCTGCGACCGTGCCGGGGTCAAACTGTTCGTAGTCAAGCAGAACCGCTACAATCTGCCTGTGGTCAAGCTGAAGGAGGCCCTGGTTCGGGGACGGTTCGGAAAGATCGTCATGGGGACCGTCCGCGTGCGGTGGTGCCGGCGGCAGGAATATTACGACCACGATGCCTGGCGGGGGACCTGGGCCATGGACGGCGGCGTTTTCACAAATCAGGCCAGCCACCACATCGACCTGCTGGAGTGGATGCTGGGCGAACCGGTGTCCGTTTTCGCGCGGAGCCGCACCGCGCTGGCCAACATCGAGACTGAGGACACCGGTGTGGCCGTCATCTCTTTCGCCAGTGGCGCCCTCGGCGTCGTGGAGGCCACCACGGCCACCCGGCCCGCGGACCTGGAAGGATCCATCTCCATCCTGGGCGAAAACGGCACGGTGGAAATATCCGGTTTCGCCGTCAACGAGATCCGGACCTGGTCCTTCTTCCCCGCTCTTCCTGAAGACGAGGAAATCAGGACCTGCTACAATCAGAATCCGCCCGACGTTTATGGGTTCGGCCATCTCAGCTTCCTCCGGAATGTAGTGGAGAGCCTGCGCAATAACGCTCCCGCCCTGGTGGACGGCCTGGAGGGCCGAAAATCCCTGGCCCTCATCAACGCGATCTACGAATCCATCGAAACGGGGCAGGAGATCGCGCTGGCATTCCGACCCAGGCTGTGCCGTCTGGGCGTGAGAGGTTGACGAACATGGACAAGAACGGCGGAAACCCTAGAATCATCTCCAGCGGCATACGCGGCGTCATGTTCGGGGAAGGGGTCACCCTGGTGGAACCTGTCAATCTCTACGAATGTACACTAGGAGACGGGGCCTTCGTCGGGCCTTTCGTGGAGATCCAGCGGAACGTTGTCGTCGGTGCGCGGACCCGGATACAAAGCCACAGCTTTCTTTGCGAAGGTGTACAGGTGGGGGAAGATTGCTTCATCGCGCACGGGGTGATGTTCGTCAACGATCTCTTCTCCCGCGGGGGGCCGGCCGGAGGCGATCGCGCCCTCTGGCGGGCAACCCGTATCGGCAACAGGGTCTCCATCGGATCCAACGCGACATTGCTCCCGGTCACAGTTTGCGACGGGGTGGTCATCGGGGCCGGGTCAGTAGTGACCAGGGACATCGCGCAACCGGGGGTTTGGGCCGGCAACCCCGCTCGTCTCCTGCGTCTCCTTCCGAAACCGGCCGATGTGCCCGCTGCGCCCATTCGCGGTGGTTGTCCGGATTTCTCTTGAAAATATAAATTTCTAAACGAGATAGATATCGTGAACAGAGCTGATTCCATTCCCCTGGTGAACCTGGAAAGGATGCACAAGCCTCTCCGGCCGGCCCTGGACCGTGCACTGGCGGACTGCCTCGACCACAACCGCTACATCAACGGCCGGGAGGTCGGAGAATTCGAAAGCGCCTTCGGGGCCTTTCTGGACGTTCCCCAAGTGGTGGGCGTGAGTTCGGGCACCGATGCGCTCACCCTGGCGCTCAAGGCCCTGGGCATCGGGAGGGGCCATCAGGTGATCCTGCCGGACATGACTTTCCTGGCCACCGCCGAGGCTGTCGCGCTGGCTGGCGCCCGGCCTGTCCTGCTGGACGTGGAGGCTGGTTCCGGCATCCTTGACCCTGCTCTCCTGAAAGCCGCCCTGTCCGGTACCGGGTGCCGGGCCGTCAAGGCTGTGATCTACGTGGCCCTGTACGGCTCTCCCCGTTACCTGCCGGAGATTTCCGGGATCTGCCGGGAATACGGACTGCCGCTGATCTGCGACGCGGCCCAGGCCCACGGGGCGACGGTAGGGGGGCGGAGCATCGTGCACTTCGCCGACATCACCTGCTTCAGCTTTTTCCCCGGTAAAAATCTGGGGGCGCTCGGCGATGCGGGAGCCGTCGCTTGCGCTGACCTCGCCCTGGCGGAACGGATCCGGCTGCTTCGGGACCATGGCCGGACGGAGAAGTATCGTCATCAGATCCTGGGGGGCAACAGTCGCCTGGACACGATCCAGGCAGCCGTCCTGCTGGTGAAGCTTCCCTGGCTGGAAGCGTGGAACGCCCACCGCAAGGAGATGGCGGCACTCTACCGGAGGGTGCTGGCGCCTCTGCCGGGCATCGCCGTCATCGAGCAGGAGGACGCTCTGGCGTCTTCCGCCTTCCATCTCTTCGTTGTGCGGGCCACCGAGCGGGACTGCCGACGGCGGCACTTGCAGTCGCAGGGAATCGGCTGCGGAATCCATTACCCTGTCCCTATCCATCGGCAACCCGCCTGCGCCTTTCTGGGCTACGATTCCGATGCCTTCCCCGTCGCCGCAACGCTCTCGGACGGCGTGCTCAGCTTACCCCTGGACGGAACCATCCGGGAGGATGAAATCATGCGGGTGGCGGTGGAATTGGGGGCTGCGCTCTCCGGAACGGAGTCGGCCACGTCTCCGGGCCCGGGCTGCTGAAAGGGCCGGTCCGGAACGCATCCGCGTACCCGGGATCGGCGCGAAGCGTTTCTGCGCTTCGGGGGTATTCGTTCAGGAACCAGGTCATGAAGGCGGTGACATCGATTGAGTCTGCCAGAAGGCGCGACCTGCGTCGCTGCCATTCCTCGGGCCGGTTCGGGGTCCGGAGCAGTTCCTCGGCCTTGTCCAAAGACCGGGCTTGCTCCGCCGGCGTTTCCTTGAAATTGAACACCAACCCGTATCGCTCTTCCTCCTCCCGGGTGTAGCCGCGGCCGTCATTGTCCAGGTAGATGGCGGGTGTTCCCAAGACGGCGCATTCGGAGGCCATGGTGGCGCTCTCGCCGTAGAGCAAGGCGGCGCCGGCAAGAACGTGGTGCATTCGCTCCGGGCGGATGCGGATCCGGTATGGTTCCAGGTCCGGGGGAAGTTCTTTTTCGGAGGAAACAAAGACCCTGGCGTAGGGAGAAAGTCGCCGCAAGGCCTCGCGCTTGACGGCCAGGGACAGGCCTGGGTGCCCGATGTCGTGGGTGGCCTGCCAGGAGACGAATCGAAGAATCACATACGGTTCTGCCGGTGCGAGGCCGAGGTCCTGGCAGGCTGTCGGGTCGGGGACAAATTGATTGGGGTGCAGGTAAGCCAGCTCCATGTATCCCCGGAACCGGAAGTGTTTGCGGCCCAAGTCCCGGCCGAAGCAAGCCGGGGTGCAGAAAGCCCGAGCGAAAGGCCGGGTGAAGGCGAGGGCCAACCCCGCGTTTTCCGTGTCGTGGAAGTTGATGGACGGTTTGCGCAGCAGCCAGGCCACGTGGTTGGGATATGGGGTCCCGAAACTAAGGAACAGGTTTGCCCTGAATCGCAGGGCGGTCGAGAAAATCTTCCACTCCGCCCGGGGCAGGTACAGGAGCTTGCCCGCCAGGGACCCGCCCCCCCGGCCCCGGTCCACGAAAGGCTCACCGTAGGCCTCCAGGAGTTCCCGAGCCGGGTACCGGTCTCGCGAGACGATGGCCACCTGGTGCCCTTGTTCGCGCAGAAGCCGGATGCAGTTCCGGAAATAGTGGACATGGGCCGGGTGGTTGATGTCGACCAGTATTCTCTTTTTCACGGAAACACCCTGCCATGGCAGCCCGCTTCCGGTTTCCGGGCCAGGCGGGTCATGGCCCTGCGGGACCGGTCGGGCATTGCGGGGTGTCTTGGCCGTCGATAAACGCGGCGAACCAGAGTTCCAGATTCACCCATTTCCAGATCTCCTTGGCGATGTCTGTTTTCCCTTCCAAATGGTGGCGGTAGTCCCGAAGGCACCGTTCCGGTTCGAGGTACCCCCGCTCCCGGAAGGTGCGGGAGTGGAGAACATCCAGAATCCTGTCCCGGAAGGCGGGTGCGCGGAACCAGCGGGCCCACGGGGTGGCAAACCCGATCTTGTCCGCCCGTGTCCGTATCCGCTCCGGGAGGATGTCTTTCATGGCTTCACGCAGAAAGTACTTGGTGGTGGCCTGATGTATCTTCCATCCGGCGGGGAGGGCCAAGGTTCGTTCCACCAAAGAGTGGTCCAGGAAGGGGACGCGGGATTCCACCGAATGTGCCATGCTGTTGTGGTCCTCCCATTTCAGCAGGTGTTCCAGCTTGTGTTCGAAATGCTGGCGCAGCGATTCGTTGAGCGTGCGTGGGGCGTACAGGTCCGCCCCGATCCGGGAAATATTTTTTCCGGACTGGTAGAAATCCCGGGTGATGTGACTGTGGTGGAATCTGCTCAGGGCGTCTTTCGTGCTTCGGGGGGCCAGGTAAAGGGCGAAGTAACGGAGTGCATAGAGGGAGCGGTGCTTCCGGAAATAGGCAGCCATTTCCCGCCCCAACCGCACCCAGCGGAAGTTCGTGAACAGTTCCTTGAAGTAGCTGCCGAAGAAGTAGTGGTAACCTGCCAACATTTCGTCGGCCCCCTGGCCATCCAGGGTGACTTTGACGTGCCGACCCGCCAGTTCCATGACTTTGAACTGGGCGTAAGGCCCCAGCGTCGCCACCGGTTCGGCGTGGCAGGCTACGAAACGGTCAAGGTCAGCGAGGAGACCGTCCGCATCGGGATTGGTAAAGAACATGTTCTCCAGATCTTTCCCGTATTCCTGGATGAACCCGCTCTCGTCCGCGGCGTCTCCCTTCTCGTAGACCGCGGAGAACGTGCTCAGATCGCGTCGGTTTTCCTCCTTCAGGATGACGGAAACAATGCTGGAGGAGTCGAGGCCGCCGCTCAGGCATACACCGACGGGCACATCGCTGCGCAACTGGCGGCGCACCGATCCGGCGAAGGCCTCGTAGAATTCCCGGGGTTCCCGGAAGGGGGCCTGGCGGGAATCCTCCAGCCGGTACCATTTGCGCTGCGCCAGGCGACCGTCCCGGACCATGCCGCAGCAACCGTGGGGCAACCGGCGCACGCCCTGGAAGAACGAGTCGTTCCCCTGCCCCGTCCGGTTGAAGGCCAGGTATTCGTACACCGCCTGCGGATTGGGTTTTCGCTCTCGGAGGAACGGCAGCAGGGCCCGCTCCTCCGAGGCGAAAACGAAGAGACGGTCATCTTGGAAATAGAAGAACGGCTTGATCCCGAACCGGTCCCTGGCGACGAAAAGGTCCCGTGTCTGCCGGTCGTACAGGGCGAAGGCGAACATGCCGTCGAGCTTCGGGAGGCAATCGGGGCCCCAGGCCAGGAAGGTTTGGAGGACCACCTCCGTGTCGGTGCGGGTTCGGAAGTCGTGTCGGTGCTTAAGTTCCTCCCGCAGTTCCGGCGCGTTGTAGACTTCGCCGTTGTAGATCAGGCAGTGGCGGCCATCAGGGCTGAACATGGGCTGACGACCGTTGGGGGTGAGGTCCAGGATGCTCAACCGGACGTGCCCGAGGCCCGTGTTCCCGTCCAGGAAAAGGCCCTGGCCGTCAGGCCCGCGGTGCCGGAGCCGGTCCATCATGCCCTGCACTTCGATTGCTTCCACCGGTTGGCCTGTCGTATGGACGATTCCGCAGATTCCGCACATGGTCCCTCCTCAGCGTTCAGTCTGGTCCGGTATCTTGGGGCAACTGGGGGAGAGGGCCAGGAGCAGGGCGGTCAGGGCGTGGAACAACTGGGCCTGGGGCCAGCGGAGGTAGGGGACCGTATTGCGGGTGCGCAGCGGGGTGACCCTGGTGACGAAATACCCGGCGGACATTTGGTATTTTCCGACGAGCTGCCCTGCCAACGCCAAGGAGAAGGGGAGGGCATTCTTGATCTCGTCCCGCAGCAGGACGCCCAGCAGGATGCTTTCCGCGTAGTCGTACATCTCGATCCGGCGGAACTTGGGCCGGGTGGACCGAGCGAAGTGACGAGGCGATCCATCGCTTCGGAACAGGCGCCGGCGATAGTAGGCGTACCCGTGGTTCACCGCGGCCAAGAGGTCGGGGTCTTTCATGACCTGGTAGCTGCGGTAGAGATTCTTGAGAACGAAACAGGTGTGGAAGTGGTCGATGAACGGCTCGTCAGGCGCATAGGGCCATGACCCGTCTGGACGCTGTTGCCCGAGGACGAAGCGCAGGTTGCCCAGAGCCTTGTCGCGCCAGGGCGTTTCGCCGAAACGGTGGTGCGCGTCCAGCAGGAGGGCGGCCCGGTAGGCGTTGGCGTTGACCACCTGCTTGTGGTCCCCTAACCCGTACCCTGCGGCTACTGCCCCGTCGGGAAGGACGGTTTCCGCCAGGTCGTCTGCCACGAAACCGGCGACGCTCCGGGCTGCCGCCAGCCACTGATCTTCGCCGGTCAAATCGTGCATTCCTACGAGGGCATCATAGCCGTAAGGGGTGACCGTGACGAAGGGGGTTCCGGGCGGGTATTCCACCGAGGCGGTGACCCAGGTGTATGGGTATCCCCAGCCCATCCCTCCGGGCGTGGGGGTGGCGCAAGAGAGCAGGGCCTGCAGGAGCCGCCGGGATTCTTCCAGGTCCTTCGGCCTTTGCCGGAGTCGGAAGCGGTTCTGGAAACCCAGGGCGAAATGTGCGTCACCGATGGCGAAACGTTTCTTCGTGGCGAAAAGGCACCTGGCCCGGGGCAGGAAGCTCTCCAGCAACTGCAACCCCAGCACGAGGGGGGCCGCTGCCATCTTGTTCTTGAGAAACAGTCGTTTCCCGAACACCCCGAGCGCGGATCCCCAGAAGTCGAATTGGTCGTATGAGGTGTAACCGTAACTGCGCAACCAGCCGACGAACCGGTTTACCGTGTTCTCGATCCGATCGGCGTCGTCAGTGTTCTGCATAACGGACCGCCTGGAGAAACCCGGCCAGCATCAGATCCATCCGGGCCTGCCGGCCCACCGTTTTTTTCGCCTGGGCGGAAAAGGACTGCTGAAGGGCTTCATCGCTGCAAAGCTGTTTCAGCTTTGCCATCATGTCTTCAACATCCCCTTCGCGGAAAAGCAGGCCATTTCGCCCTTCCTGGAAATAGATGCCTTCCGGCCCGTGATTCACGTTTTCCAGCACAACGGGTAGCCCATGATAAAACGCCTGGTTTATCGCCAGGCCGATGGCGCCCGGCATGCAGAACACGTCCGCTAGCCGAAACAATTCGTTGACGGGGATGGGATCGTAAATGGGTCCAACCGCGCGCATGTTTTCCCGGTTCTCCATTCGGCGAACCAGGACTGGGTCAAGTCCCGGCCCGACCAGCAGGAGGAAGCCTCCCGGAAAAGGGAACCGCTCGAAGCCGTCAACCAGGTACTGGGGTTTGCGGTTGTTGACGTCCATCCGACCTACGCACAGCACCACCTTCTTTCCCGCGAGACCGTACTTTTCCTTCAACTCCTCTCGGGAGGACAGGATGGACGGGATTGCCTCGAAATTCAGGGTGTTGTTCGCGACGAAAACCTTGGCAGCCTTGGTGCGCACATGTTTCCTCTCGCTTTCCGAGTACAGGAGAACGGCATGGGCCAGCTTCTGCCGGATATAGTAAAGCTTGTTCACCCAAAATTGATCTTTCTTCTGTAAATTAATTCCGTGGCACCAGGATACCATGCGAATCCCCTTCCACCGGGCGTACATCATGAAGGGGAGCAAAAATTTGTACCGGAGCCAGACGAACAGGATCATCACACGGCAATCGTGTTCGGCGGCAATTCTCCGAAAAGAGCGGAAACTGAAGCGGACGCCGGTGTACAACCCGCCCGCCAAGTGGTTTCTTCGGGTGTCGTAGACGATGTGGAGACGGTACCCATGCCGGGCAAACTCCCCGGCCAGCCATTCGTAGATGGGCTGGCGATATGGCTGCACTTCCGCGTCGAACAGCAACAAGCTCTTCACGGTTGCGCCTCCTGCTCCGCAACGGCCGGGAAGCGAGCGGCGGCTGCACCCAGGAGGAAGAAGAAGACGGGGATGAACACCGGGTGGCCGTACAATTGGACGTTAGCGACGGCATGCACCATGACGCCTGCATAGAACAGGTACAGGGCGTAGGAAATGACGTTGGGACCATCCAGCCCTGAGGTTGGCCGGACTTTCCCGCCCAGTATCCAGTGCAGGAGCATCACCAGGGCGAAGCCGACAAGGCCAGTGCTGTACAGGAGAACCAGGTAGTAGTTGTGCGATGTCCCCCCGAGGGTTTTAAGCACCTTGCCGGACCAGTCCCGGATCGGGAAAACAGGTGGCGTTTCCCCCCAGCGTTGTCCCAGAAGGGGCGATTCTTTCCACACCCTGATTGTCTCCAGGCTCCGCGCCAGGCGTATTCCCGGGATGGTGCGGAAAAAGGGCTTTTCGTTGGTAAAAAAACTGATCGTGTCGTCGAACCTTTTCTGGAATTTTTCCCTCAGGGGGGACAGGAAACCGACCAGGCTGAAACACCCCAGCAGGAGCGCCATGGCGAGCAGCGGCCCCTTCAGGCGTGTCCGCGTTTCCGGTCCCGCCTTGCGCCCGGCCCAGAAAAGGAGGCCGGTCGTCAGAAGCAACGTGATCAGCACGCTTCGGTTCTGGGTTCCGAGGATGCCGGCCAGACTGGCCGCCAGAAAAAAGACGTGCCGGGGCCGGGCCCCGCGCCCCGTCGCGAGGGAAAGGGCCGCATGGGCGAAGAGGAAGCAGCACAGGAGCGCAGTCTCCGGCGTTACCAGCATGAAATATTGCGGCGGGACGATTCTTCCTCCCTCGTACACGCTGGTCAGGGCCAAGCCCGGGAACGATATTCCGATCATTCCGGAAACCATGGCCAGCAGAACGTGTACTTGGATGAACAGCACATATCGTTCCCTGGCGGCGGCGGAGATCGTGAAGCTCAGACCGGCGAAAAAAGCCAGCGGGTAGAAGAAAAGGTAGCGAAAGTGACCCACGATCAGGGTGCCTTTGTATCCCGGGGCGAAACAGGCATAGACGCTCAGGATTGAATAGTAGAGGAGCAGGCTGCCGAACAGAAAACCCCAAACCCGGTTCGACGGCTCCAGCACAGATCTCCAACGGAGGGCCGCCAGCCCGAGCAGGCCCACGAGGAAAATGTCGGACAGGTACAGGTTGACCGTTGAGGAAAACCGGCAATTAAACAGCAGCGTGTTGAGAAGGAGGGAAAAAAGGATCCAGGCGGCCTGGTCGGGAAGGCGGCCTTCTTTGAATAGATGGGCTGTCACCGGGTTTTCCCCTTCGCTCCGGCCGGCAGACCCTCGGCGACTTCGCAGACCACGTCCAGCCAACGGTCGCCGAAGGCCTTGAGGTCGTAGTCGCCGGCTCGTTGCCGATCGGGTTCGGGCACCCTCCCCGCGTTGGCGATGGCTGACCGAACGGCGGCGACCAGGGTGGCGGAATCGCTCGGCGTGATGCGGGTCTGGTTCAGTGTCTCCAGCAGTTCCCCCATTCCTCCACGTCCGTTCCCCAGAACGGGTGTGCCGCACAGCACGCTCTCGTGCGCAATCCGGCTCCACCCTTCCGCGAAGTCGGGCATCACAACCGTCACGCAGGCATGGTGCAGGAGGGAAACGTAGTCCGGAAAATCCAGGGAGAGATGCACGGGCCCGCTGAACTCCCGGGTTGGTCCCGACGTCACGAGAAGGCATTCGCCCGACAGATGTTGCAGGCTCCGGTAGGCAGATAGCGTCTTGGGGCGCGAGTTCTTTCCCAAGTAGACGATGGGGAGGTCGGGCAATCCGAAACGCTGAAGAAGTTCCTCCCGCTGACAGGAAGCCTGGTACCTGGACGTGTCGAAGGCGCAGGGGATCAAAGCGAGATTCGCAATGCCCTGCTCTTCGAGGTACCGCTTCCAATGCCTGGAGATGACGACGATTTTCGCGTTTTTTGCCGCGCGCAGAAAACGTTTGAAAAAAAAGCGGTAACGCCAGGCTTTGCCTTGCTCGTCCGGGTCGTAGTGAAAAAGAGTGATGATTCTCCTTCCCTTGAACCTGCGCGAGGACCAGGTGGAAGTGCCATAGTCCATGATGTCAATGTCATGCAAACCGCTAGACTTGCAGCAGTGCAAGTACATGCCGTTGACGTAGGAGAACCCTTTCCCCCGATAGGAGGTGTAGCCCAGTTCCTCCCGGATTTCGACCCCCCGCGCTCGCAGCACGTCCATGGCCATGCGGTTGTATATGTTCCCCCCCGTCAAGGCTTCCTTGCTGAACCAGAACCTGATCATGTCACCTCGTCCATTTGAGCGCTTTGCGCTTCAACGCTGCCAGCAGGTCGCGTTCCTGAGGCGTGAATTGTAGCAGAGCGAGGCTGGTGGCGTACAGGAGGCAAAACAGTGCCATCGAAGCGACCGTCCAGAAATTGCCGGATGGAAGGGCTTGTTTGACGGCGAACACCAGGGCGGCCGACGTGACTGCCGCGGCCACCGGTTTCAGAAAATCCCGGCGGAAAGGATGGATGTGCAGGTAATGGTAGACGAGGCAGACTTCCAGCACGCTGGAAAAGGTCACGGCGGTGAAATTGGCGATGCCGGCCCCCGTCAGCCCCAACCATGGGATGAGAAGCAGGTTCAGCAGGACCAGGAGGGTCAAGGTGAAAATCATGACCGCCAGGTTGGCGGTGGACTTCCCGATCATGACCAGCATCGGGCCCGCGTTGCCAATGGCGGTTTTCACGATCTGCCCTAAGCAGACCAGCACCACGACGTCCAGGCCCCGGATGAAGTCTTCTCCGAACAGGGTCAGGAATTCCCGGGAGAAAAGTAAAACGAAACCTCCGCAGAACATGCTTCCGATGAATAACATCTTGGTGATGTTCTTGTAGTTGGATTCGATGCGAGAGACGTCTCCCCGGGCGTAGTCGCTGGAAATCATGGGCGCGAAAACCATGTGTGAGGCTTGTAGCGGGATGGAGAGAAAATACCCGAGGCGCACCCCGACGAAATACACGCTGGTGTCGGCCGCCGTGCGCAGCATGCCCAGCAGGAGCACATCGATTCGCAGCCTGATCTCCAGAAAAAGGTTCAGGAAGGTGAGGGGAAGGGAAAAACGGAAAAAGCTCCAGAAAAAATCCTTTTTGAAAAGGGCGTGCGGACTTTTCCGCCGAAACATCGGTCGGAAATGGCGCCAGGCGGCCAGAGCGGTGACGAAGTATGAAAGGGTGAACGACATCACGGCCGCTTCGAGACGCCAACCAAAAGCATAGAACAGAAACAGGAAGGCGAGATTCGAGAGGGGGAGGAGGTAGAACTCCAGGACCACCCGCTGGGCGATTGAATGGAAACCGCGCAAAGCTTCCAGGAGGATGTACGCAAAGGTCATGAGGGGCACAGAAACAGCCAGGAAACGCAGCGGAATCGCCAGGGCGGGCTTGTGGAACAGAGTCTGGGCGATGGTGCCGGAGCATCCATACAAGGCCAGGGCGACGGCCACGCTGCACAGCAGGGGAAGCAACAGGACGATCCGGAGGCACTGTTGGACGCTGTCCTCGTCTTTCCGGGCCGAATGGAAGGCGATCTGCTGCACCGCGCCGTAGCCCATTCCCAGGCTTCCCACGGTACTGAGCGACATGGCTGTGGTGCGTGCCAGAATGAATATCCCCAAAGCCTCGGCGCCCAGCATGCGGGCCATGGCGAGCAGCGTCAGATACCGGAGAAATGTATCTGCCAGCTTGCCCGCGCCCGTCAAGCCACTGGCCTTCATCATTCCCGCAAAACCGGCTATTTCCGTGTTCATGTCGTGTTGCGAGAGGATCCCATCGGTTGATCCAGCGGCCCTACCGGCATGTTCCGGCGGGATGCTCACGCCTGCGAACGGTCAGGATCGCCTGGTACAAGTCCCGCAGCTTTTGGGCCTGGGTCTCCCAATCGTATCGGTTTTCACTGGTCCACACTGCATTGGCGGCTTTCCGGTTCAGTTCATCCGGGTCGCTCACCAACTGCTCCACGGCATCGGCGATGGCGTTGCCCGTGCATTCCGGTATGCAGACGCCCAGGTTGTTGGACTCCACGATCGACCGATACAAGGGGAAGCCTGAACTGATGACCGGCAATCCGACTTGCAGGTACTCGTAGAGTTTGCGGGGGACCGATTCCGTCATGTTGGCGTTGTCTCCAACAAAACAGTAGCCGCAGGCGCAGTCCACGGACCTGGCGTAGCCTTGTTGGAAATCGAGGTGCCCGCAGAACTCGACGAGGTCCCCGATCCCATGTTGGCAACATCGTTGCTCCATTGCTGCACGCAGAGGATTCTCCAAACGCCCCACCAATATCAACCGGACGGGACGGTGCCGGCGACGGAGTTCTCGGATGGAGTCCAGCATGGGTTCGAGGCAGTAGGACGAGTCAAGACTCCCCATGTAGAAGATCTGCAGGGGGTCTACCGGACGTTTGGTCTTTTGGTAATGATGTAGGAAACCCGGGGGGGTGAAATTTTGGACCAAGGTGCAACCCTTCCACGGGTATTTTATTTTGTAAACATCCTGGTAGGAACGCTCCGCCAGAACGAAATGGAAACGCCGGGCGGCCCAGGCTTCCATGCGCGCATAGCACCAGGAAAAGAATGTCTTGAACGGGAGCCAGTCTTTGCTTTTGAGGCTTTCGAACATGTTTTCGTGAATGTCGTACACGACCGGTTTCCCGCTCCGGTGCAGGCGCCAGGCCCAGGGGATCAGTTCCGGGTCGTGGAAATGGTACAGGTCTGCTTCCATCCGCCGGGCCTGGAGGTATGCCTGATGCGTGGTCCGAATCATCCGGAACAGGCGGTTGCGCGGTTTGCAGAGACCGACCAGGCGCACTCCATGGCAGGTTTCTTCTCCCGTTCCCAGGCCGATGGCGGTCACGTTGTACCAGCGGGCCAGGCTGACGCACTCGCGATGAAACAGGCGAGTGTCCATATTGTTGTGAACACTGGAAAAATGGCAGACTTTGGCTGGATTGTCGCTTGGCATGGTCGGGTTGCTTCCAGAAAAACAGGAACCGCCGCTAACCGGCTCGAATCGCCCATATCCTAGCGGCCTGGTCTTCCATGGGGATCCGTTGACTGCAAAGGCGCACTCTAAGCGTTCTGCTGTTTACTGTCAAGACAAAAGACTTACAGCGTCGAAACGAGAGATTCCCGTCCCGTTGCCCCGCCTGGCCATCGCCTCGGAAGTAATGACCCGGTTGCGATGTGGGTCTTGCGTCTTTGTCTACCCGCTTCTTTACCTTCTGGCGTGCAAAAGAAAGAAAGCGTCGCTCGGGCGACGCTTTCTTTGTGCTTTAAATAATTGATGTAACTAAATTTCCCAGCGCAGCAGGACGCTGGCCCAGGTGAAGCCGGCGCCGAAGGCCGCCAGGACAACCCAGTCGCCCTTCTGGATACGGCCGTCGCGGGAGGCTTCCACCAGGCAGATGGGGATGGTGGCGGAGGTCGTGTTGCCGTAACGGTCGATGTTGGTGATGACCTGGTCGTCGCGCAGGCCGAGCTTTTCCTGGCAGGAGGCGATGATGCGCAGGTTCGCCTGGTGGGGGACGAACAGCTTGATGTCGGCCGGGGTCAGGTTGTGTTTCTTGATGATCTTTTCCGTGATGTCGGCCATTTCCACCACGGCGGCCTTGAACACCTGGCGGCCTTCCTGGTGGACGTAGTGCATCTTCTTGTCCACGGTTTCGTGGGAGGAGGGGTTCATGCTGCCGCCGGCCGGCATGTAGAGGAACTTGCCGCCGGCCCCGTTGCAGCGCTGCATGGTGTCCACGATCCCGACCTCGCCGTCCTCGGCCGGTTCCAGCAGGGCGGCGCCGGCCGCGTCGCCGAACAGCACGCATGTGGCGCGGTCCGTGTAGTCGATGATGGAGGACATGACTTCCGACCCGACCACCACCACCTTGCGGTGCGTCCCGGTGCGGACGAACTTCTCGCCGACGGCCAGGCCGAAGAGGAAGCCGGAGCAGGCGCCGGAAAGGTCGAAGCCCCAGGCGTTCTTGGCCCCGATCTTCTCCTGGACCAGGCAGGCGGTGCAGGGGAAGAACATGTCCGGGGTGACCGAGCAGATGATGATCATGTCGATGTCCAGCGGGGAGATGCCGCGCTTTTCGCAGAGTTTGCGGATGGCGCCGGCGGCCAGGTCGGAGTTCGTCTCGCCTTTCTCCCGGTCCACCACGTGGCGCTCCCGGATGCCGGTGCGCTCCATGATCCATTCGTCGGTCGTGTCCACCATCCGCTCGAAGTCCTTGTTGTTGAGGACTTTTTCGGGGATGAACATCTCGATGGCGGAAATCTTGACTTTTGGTTCGTTCACGGTGCTAAAACCTCGCTCAAACAAAATCAAACACGAAGTATAAGCGGATTTCTCCGTGCAATGCAATTCATTTCGCTTTTTCGCTTTTTTTCAGGGTAGGGCGACGGGGCGGCGTTTCGGGGGTACCCGGGCCACTTTGCCACCAAGACACAGACACATCAAAGGGAACCGGACCACCAGCCTGGGCGCGCATTGCATCAAGGCGGGCCGGCGGTACGGCCGACGGCCCCCATTCGCGCGGCGCCCTGTTGCGGCGGGGCGCCGCCGCGGGTATAATCCCCTTTCGAACGGCACCGGTGCCCAACGTCAACAAGGGGGAGATTCGAGTCATGGCCAATGTTTTCAACGCGGTGAAGGTGGTCGAGGGGATCCACTGGGTGGGCGCGGTGGACTGGGGCGTTCGCGACTTCCACGGCTACGCCACCAAGCGCGGCACCACCTACAACGCCTTCCTCGTCCAGGGCAAGAAGACGGTCCTCATCGACACGGTGAAGAAACCCTTCTTCGGCGAGATGATGGCCCGGGTGGCCTCGGTGGTGGACCCGGCCTCCATCGACGTCATCATTTCGCACCACGCGGAAATGGACCACTCGGGCTGCCTGCCCGAAGCGGCGGCGGCGATCCGGCCCGAGCGGATCCTGGCCTCGGAGCAGGGCGTGAAGGCCCTGACCATGCACTTCGGGGCCATCCCGGGGCTCGAGGCGGTGGCGGAAGGTTCCGTCTTCGACGCCGGCGGGTTCACGTTCCACTTCATGGAAACGCGGATGCTCCACTGGCCGGACAGCATGTTCTCCTACCTCCCCGAGCGGAACCTGCTCTTCTCCCAGGACGGGTTCGGCATGCACCTGGCCTCCGCCCAACGCTTCGCCGACGAGATGGACGAGAAACTGCTGCGCGAGGAGGCCGCCCGCTACTACGGGAACATCCTGCTGCCCTACTCGCCGCTGGTGCTCAAGCTGGCCGAGAAGGTGGTCGCCAGCGGGCTGCGGTTGGACGTCATCGCGCCCGACCATGGGCCGATCTGGCGGCAGGACACCGGGCGCATCCTGGACCTTTACGTGGGGTGGGCCAGCCAGAAGCCCACCCGCAAGGCCGTCGTGGTGTACGACACCATGTGGGGGAGCACCGAGAAGATGGCCCGGGCCGTCGAGGAGGGCCTGGCCGCCGGCGGGGCGCTGCCCAGGCTCATGCCGCTGTCCGGGAGCCACCGGAGCGATGTGGCCACCGAGATCCTGGAGGCGGGCGCCCTCGTCGTCGGGTCGCCCACCCTCAACAACCAGATGTTCCCCACCGTGGCGGACGTCCTGTGCTACCTCAGGGGGCTGAAGCGGAAGGGCCTGGTGGGGGCCTCCTTCGGCTCTTACGGGTGGTCCGGGAAGACCGTCCAGCAGCTGGACGAGCAGTTGAAGGCCATGGGCGTCGAGCTGGTGGGGGAAGGCATACAGGTCCAGTACGTTCCTTCGGCCGAGGCGCTCCTCCCCTGCGTCGAGCTGGGACGGATGATCGCCCGGCGGTTGACGGGGTCCCCGGCCTGAGCCGGAACACCGGGGCGGGGATGAATCTTTTCCCCGTCCGGGTCATCGAAACATTTTCCCCGGGATCCTTGGGGATCCTTTGAGCACAAACCAATCGCGAGGAGGCCCGATGAAGAAGTACGTGTGTTCGATCTGTGGTTACGTGTATGACCCGGCCGTGGGCGATCCTGACTCCAGCATCCCCCCGGGCACGTCGTTCGAAGACCTGCCGGACGACTGGGTTTGCCCCGAGTGCGGCGTCGGGAAAGGCGACTTCGAACCGGCGGACTGAGCCTTCCGGCCGTCGGATGGCCGGCGGGAGGTCCCGAATCGCCGTCTTGCGCAGGACCGCGCAGGGCGGCGATTTCCATTTCGGAGGAGGAAGGCCTTCTTTTCTCATCCCGCAAGATTTCTCTCTCCGTGTATAATGCGTAGTCAGCCGCACACAGACACCGGGGAAGGAGGACAGAGCATGAAACTGAGCGAAATCGCCGTGGCCGCGGGATGCACGTTCGAAGGTCCGGAGGATCCCGACCTGAGCGGAATCCGGAGCCTGGAATCCGCCGGCGGCGAGCAACTCTCCTTCCTGGTCGAGGACCAGCAGATCGCCAAGGCCAAGGCTTCCGGGGCCGGGGCATTCATCGTGGGCCGGAAAACCCCGTCCTGGGGAAGGCCCCTCATCCGTTCCGACAACCCCTACCTGTCCTATGCGCGGGCCGTGCCGCTCTTCTATTCGCAGCCCCTTCCCGAAGGCCCCTTCGTCCACCCGTCCGCCGTCATCGACCCCACGGCGACCTTGGGCGAGGCGTGCCACATCGGCGCTCACGTCGTCATCGGCGCCGGTGCCCGCCTGGGGAACCGCGTCCGCATCCTGCCGAACTCCACGGTCTACCCGGGCGTGGAGGCGGGCGACGACGTGCTCGTCCACTCCAATTGCGTCATCCGGGAGAATTGCGTGCTCGGGAACCGCGTAATCCTGCAGAACGGCTGCATCATCGGGGCGGACGGTTTCGGTTTCGCCCCGGACGAGAAGGGCGTTTTCCACAAGATCCCGCAGGCGGGGCGAGTGGTGCTGGAAGACGACGTGGAGATCCAGGCCAACACCTGCGTGGACCGCGGAGCTTTGGACGACACCATCATCCGGCGGGGCGCGAAGCTCGACAATCTGATCCAGATCGGCCACGGGGTCCAGGTCGGCGAAGACACCGTCATCGCGTCGCAGACCGGAATCGCCGGCAGCACCCAGGTCGGCGCTCACTGCATGATCGCCGGGCAGGTCGGGATCGTCGGGCACCGCAAGGTGGGCGACGGGGCGAAGATCTACCCCAAGAGCGGCATCCCCGGAGACGTGGCGCCCGGCAGTTCGCTGTGGGGTTGGGCGGCGACGGACCGCAAGCTCTACATCCGGGCCATGCTCCTTTTCCCGAAGCTCCCGGAACTGCAGGCGCGGATCCGGAGCCTGGAAAAACGCCTGGAATCCTTGGATGGGAAAGATGAGCGGTGACATTGCGGAAGGGAGCATCCTGAAGGTCGTCAAGAACGTCTACGAGGACGACGCCTCCGGAATCCTCGAGATGCCTTTCGAGAATCGGCGGTTGCACCTGGGGCTGGCCTCAGGGCGGATCGTCTCCCTCGACACGGACATCCTGGGCCGCATCGGGGTGACTCCCCTGGGCGAAAGCCCCCTGCCGCGGGAATCTCCCGAGGGGGCCTCCCTCTCCTCCTTCCCCGGCACCAGGGAAGCCATGGCCGCAGTGGTGGGCTTTTTGGCCGGCGCGCTGGCCGACCTGTCCCGGCCCGGAATATCCGTTTCCATCCAGTTCCTCATTTCGCCGGTGGAACCCGCGGAGGGTGGGGGGAAGATTTCCGCTGCGGCCGTCCTGTCGGCCTATTTTTCCCAGTGCCTGGCGGAATCGGCCGTGCGGGCGCAGTTGGGAAACCTGGCCCGCAAACTGGACATCCCGGCCGATTTCATGGCCAGGGCCTCGCGGATTCCACTGACGCCCCAGCAGGCGTTCGTCCTGACGCGTCTGCAGAACGGCCTGTCGTTGCACGACCTGGTCCTGAGCTGCGCCCTGCCGGAAGACCTGACCCTGCGCACCGCATTGCTACTGCAATTTTTTGGCATCATCAAAGTCCCGCCGTCCGCAGCGCCTGATTCTCCGCGGCCGGCCGGCCCTTCGCCTTTCGGCGCCAGTTCCGCCCGGCCGTCCGGAGCGGGGCGGAAGGAAACGGTCTTTTCGAAAGAGGAGCCGTCTCCTCCGCCTCGGCGGACCGAACCGCGGCCGGCCGAACGGAAAGAGGAAAGCGCGCCCCCCGCTCCCCCTCCGGCACCGGCGCCGCCACCGCGACGGCCGGCCGAGCCGCCGAAGGAAAGCCCGGCGGGGACCGTGCCCCAGGACGTGCGCGAAGACGTCCTCGACATGGCCATCCTGGTGGAGAAGCACGATTACTACGCCGTGTTGGACCTGGCGGCCGGGGCCGCCCCGGAGGAAGTCAAGAAGGCGTATTTCGACCGGACGCGCAAGTTCCACCCCGACCTGTTCCACAGCATCAAGGACCCGGAGTTTTTGAAGATGGTCGACGCGGTCTTCGTGGGCATCACGACGGCGTACGAGACCCTCAAGGACCCCGTGAAGCGGGCCTCGTACGACGAGCGCCACCCTCCCCAGCCGAAGCTGGCGGCGGCCCCGGCCTCGGCGCCGGGAGCCCCGCCCGAGCCCAAGGAGAAGGAGCGCGCCTTCGAGAACCAGGCGCACAAGGCGCTGCAGCACTTCACCCACGGCAAGGAAGCGTTCAAGCAGAAGAAGTTCTTCGACGCCATGGAGCACTTCCGCGAGGCGGTGCGGCTGGAGCCGGAGAAGCCGGAACTCCAGTTCATGCTCGGCAAGACGCTGTGCATGCTCCCCCAGAAGCTGAAGGAGGCGGAGGAGCGGCTGCTGAAGGCCGAGGAGCTCAGTCCCAACCGCATCGAGTTCCTTCTGGAACTGGCCCTCCTCTACGAGAAGGTTCAGCTCAAGTCCAGGGCCCGGCGTTACTGGGAGAGGGTGCTGGAGATCGACCCCGAGAACGAAACCGCGAAGCACGCCCTCGGTATCGCGACCAAGAAGAGCGCCCAGCTCAAGGATTTCCTGAAAATGGACATGAAGTCCCTTTTCAAGGGCAAGAAGTGATCGACGCGCGCACGCGAAGGCGCGGAGAGCGCGAAGAGGGTTTGTGGCATCGAATCGGAAGTGATGCTTAGGCTTCGGACGTGGCCGCCGGTTCGGAAAGAGTATCCCTGACGTGTTCGTAGAAGGCCAGGACCGAGTCTCCCTGGCGCACTTCCCGGGAAAGCCGCAGGGAACCCGCGGCCGGGGGGACGACGGTCTTCTTGAAGTGGTTGGTGCAGAGCAGGCCGTTCACCGCCAGCAGGCGCCCCTTGCCCATCAGCGTCAGCGCCCGCTCGTACAGGCCCTGGAAGTACGGCGGATCGAAGTAGACGAGGTCGAAGGGGGGGCCTTCGCGTTCCAGCTTCGGAAGTTCCTTGAAAAGGTCACCGGTGACCTGGCGGTACCCGTCCCGGATCCCGCACTGGGCCAGGTTCCTGCCCACCAGGGCCCGGGATTGCGGCGAGGCGTCCACGAAAACCACTTCCGCCGCGCCCAGGCTCAGCGCCTCGATCCCCATGCTGCCGGTGCCGGCGCAGACGTCCAGGAAGCGCGCCCCGCTCACGCGTTCCCGGACGATGTTGAAATAACACTCCTTCAGCCGGGCGATGGTCGGACGGATGTCCAGGTCTGCCGGGGCGAAGAGGCGGCGGCCCTTGTACCGGCCGCCCGAAACCCTCATCGGCGGTCCCCTTCCGGCAGGTCTTCTTCCACCGGACCATTGGAACCTTCGGCCGGCTCGGCCGAGGTCGCGTCCGGCAAACGATTGCCCACCGCGGGGGTGTCGGGGGGAGCCGGGTCGCGGAACCCCTCCATTTTCTCGTAGTAGGGCTTCACCTCGGCGTACTTGGGGAGGGCGCTCGGGCGGAAGTCCCACTCATGGAAGGTGAAATTGAAGAACCCGTTCCAGCGGATGACCTCGGAGTTGCCGTTCCCCTTGCCTTTCCACGGCACGGAAACCTCGTTGGGGAGGGTCCGGTAATCCAGTTCGCAGCGGAACTCCAGCAGCTTTTTCAGCCGGGAATCCAGGGCGTCGAAGTTGTGCAGCCGGGTGACGGAGAGGCGGATGGGCCGGCCGGTGTACGGGTCCACGTGGAAGACGCCTTCCACCAGGGGCTTCTTCTCGCCGCCGGGCCAGGGCAGGATGCGCACCATGCGCGTTTCCACCCCGTCGATGGAGGAGGCGCCCAGATCCAGGATCTCGTAGAGTTCCACGTTTTCGGGGTACAAGGGGAAGAAGACCAGTTCCAGAAAGCCGGGTGCACCGAACACGTTCCGGCTGCTGGGTTTGACATCCTTCGGTTTCATGTCGCCGTCGGTGTCGTAAACGAGGCGGGCGATCACTTCGCCTTTCTCGGTGGGGCTGACTTCGGCCACGGAGAGGCGGCGGTAGAAGGCCGCCAGGGCCTGGCCCTCGACCGGGCGGTTCTTGAACCGCTCGATATAGAGGCGCTGATAGTAGGTGGACCGGTCCTGGAACCAGCTGCCCCGGTGCAGCGCCTGCGACAGGTTGCGCACCAGGTCCCCGAGGGGGAGCGGGTCGGCCGCGCGGAGCAGGGCCGGCGACCAGCAGATCAGGATCCCGAACAGGGCCACCATCGATTTTTTGCACGCTTTCATCATGGCACATCCTCTCGCCGAAACATAAAGGCGGAATTATAACATGCCGCGGCCTTTTTCGGCACGAGGCCCTGGTGGCTTTTCCTTGCCGTTTGCGTTATCATCGGGGGCAACGAAATACGAAGCCAGGAGGAGTGAATGGAAAAGGAACTTCCGTCGAAAGTTCAGCCCATGGACCGGAGCGTGGAGACTTTCCGCAAACACATGCAGGACAGCCTGTATTACATCCGGGGGCAGGCCGCCTACACGGCTTCGGACATCGACCGCTACATGGCCCTGGCCTTGACCATCCGTCACCACCTGGTCTGGCAGTGGCGGCAGACCGTGGACAAATACTACCTGAACCGGCCCAAGTTCGTGTACTACCTGTCCGCGGAGTACCTGCCGGGACGCCAGATCACCCAGAACCTGGAATACACCGGTCTCAAGGAGGTTGCCCGCGAAGCGCTGGCCGGCCTGGGGCTCGACCTTGACAAACTGATCGAGATGGAGCCGGAACCGGGGCTCGGCAACGGTGGGCTCGGTCGCCTGGCCTCCTGCTTCATGGACTCCCTGGCCACCCTCGACATCCCGGCGGTGGGGTATGGCATCCGTTACGAATTCGGCATCTTCCGCCAGTCTTTCCGGGACGGGCGGCAGGTGGAAAGCCCGGACGAGTGGCTTTTCCACGGCAACCCCTGGGAGTTCCCCCAGACCGACGACGTGGTGGAAGTGGGGTTCGGCGGGCGCACGGAACAATTCCACGACGAGAAGGGGCGCTTCCGGGTCCGCTGGCTGCCCGACCAGACCGTCCTCGGCGAGCCCTGCCACACGCTGGTGCCGGGGTACGGAACGGGCACGGTGAACCTTTTGCGTCTGTGGCGGGCCCGGGCCAGCCAGGAATTCGACTTCCAGCTCTTCGACGTGGGTGACTACGCCCGGGCTGTCGAGCAGAAGACGGCGTCGGAGAACATCTCCAAGGTGCTGTACCCCAACGACAACATGCCGCAGGGCCGGGAACTCCGCCTCAAGCAGCAGTACTTCTTCGTCGCCTGCTCCATCCGCAACATCGTGTCCCGGTTCATCAAGTTTTCCCGGAAAGGGTGGGAGGAATTCGCCGACAAGGTGGTCATCCAGCTCAACGATACCCACCCGGTGGTGGCCATCCCGGAACTGATGCGCATCTTCCTGGACGAGGTGCACCTGGGGTGGGACGACGCCTGGAACCTGACGCGGCGCGCGTTCGCCTACACCTGCCACACCCTGTTGCCGGAATCCCTCGAGAAGTGGCCCGTGGGGTTGTTCGGCCGGATCCTGCCGCGACACCTGGAAATCGTCTATGAAATCAACTCCCGCTTCCTGGACGAGGTCAGGAAGGCCTTCCCCGGCGACCAGGAGCGGCTGCGCCGCATGTCGATCATTGAAGAAGGGCCGGAACGCCGCGTGCGCATGGCCAACTTGGCCGCGGTCGGTTCCTTCTCGGTGAACGGGGTGGCCGAACTGCACTCCAACCTTCTGAAACAAAAAACGTTGTCAGAATTTTACGACCTGTGGCCGGAGAAGTTCAACAACAAGACCAACGGTGTCACGCCCCGGCGGTTCCTGCTCATGGCCAACCCGCGGCTGTCGGACCTGATCACGGAGACCATCGGCAGCGGCTGGGCCACCGATTTGGACAGGCTGAAGGAGCTGGAACCCTGGGCGGACAATCGTGAATTCCGGGCCCGCTGGCGGGAAATCAAGCGGAAGAACAAGGCCGACCTGGCCGACCTGGTCCAGGAGAGGACCGGCGTGCGCATCATGCCCGACGCCCTGTACGACATCATGGTGAAGCGCTTGCACGAATACAAGCGGCAGCTGCTGAAAGCGCTGCATGTCGTTCACCTGTACCTGAAGATCAAGGAGGAACCCAAAGCCGATTTCCTGCCGCGGGCGGTGCTGTTCGGTGCCAAGGCGGCCCCCGGCTACCAGATGGCCAAGGCCATCATCCACCTGATCAACTGCATCGCGGAAACCGTCAACGCCGATCCGGCCACGGTCGGCAAGCTCCGGGTGGCTTTCCTGCCCAACTTCAACGTGATCCAGGGCGAGATCGTCTACCCGGGGGCGGACCTGTCCGAGCAGATCTCGCTGGCCGGGAAGGAGGCCTCGGGGACGGGCAACATGAAGTTCTCCATGAACGGCGCCATCACCATCGGGACGCTGGACGGCGCCAACATCGAGATCCGCGAGCAAGTGGGCGCCGACAATTTCTTCCTCTTCGGCCTGACGGCCCCGGAGGTCATGGCCCTGAAGAGCATCGGCTACAACCCGGCGGAGCCGCTGGGACGCTGCCCGGAGCTCCGGCAGGCGCTGGACGCCATCGCCTCGGGCGTCTTCTCCAAGGGGGATCCCATGGCTTTCCGCCCCATCGTGGAATCCCTGGTCCAGAAGGACGAGTACCTCCTGCTGGTGGATTTCCCGGCTTACCTGGCCTGCCAGCGGGACGTGGAGGCGGCATTCTGCGACGAGGACCGCTGGACCCGCATGTCCATTCTCAACACGGCCCGCAGCGGTTTCTTCTCATCGGACCGCACCATCCGCCAGTACGTGGAGGATATCTGGAAGGCGGCGCCCATGCCGGTGCCGCTGGAGAGGCTGCCCTGAAGACAGAACCGGTTCCCGGAGGAGTCCTTCCTCCGGGAACCGGAACTAAAACGGCCGGGAAGAAAATCCCCTTTTCGCGATCAGTGCTTGGCCAGGACCTCGAGTTCCTTGTCCGTCAGGACTTTGTCGATATCGAGCAGGATTTTTACGCCGCCGTCTTTCTTGGCCATGCCGAGGATGTACTCGGTGCTCAGGTCGGTGCCGAAAGAAGGCGTCTCCTCGATTTCCTCGTCGCGGATGTTCTGCACTTCGGAGACCGCATCCACCACCAGTCCCATCAGGATGCGCTTGGCGGCAGTCTGCACTTCCACCACCACGATGCAGGTCCGTTCGTTGTATTCCGCCTCGGGCATGCCGAACCGGAGCCTCAGGTCGATGACCGGGATGACCTTGCCCCGGAGGTTGATGACGCCCTTGACGAAGGGAGGAGTCTGCGGGACCTGGGTGATGGTCATGAGGCCGATGATCTCCTTGACCTGGGTGATGCGGATCCCGTAATCCTCCTTGTTGAGGGTGTAGATCAGGTATTTGCCCTCCCGTTCCCGCTTGGTGGTCTGTGCGGCGGCTTGTGCCATTGAATTGTCCTCCTGTGGGTTGCATTTCGCTGGGCGCGACCGTCGGTGCATACTTCCGGTCCGGCATGACTCCCGATGGTTTCCGGATCTTTTTTACGCCATGGTCGGGGCAAAGTCAAGTGTTCCCGGAAATCCGGGCGAGGCTGGGAACAGGAGGGCTTTTCTGGTATGCTGAACGATCCAATCCTTCCGGACGCGCGGGGGGCGTGCGCACTTCCCGCCGGGTCGCGAGGACGCATGAAAAAACCGCTGTCTTTGGAAAGACTTTCCTGGCTGACCCAGATGCCGGCCTGCTTTTCGCCGGCGGAATTGCGCGAGCGTTTTTCACTGTCCGTCACCACGGCCTGGCGCCTCTGCTCGGATTGGGCCAGTCTGGGCGAGATCCGGCCGCAGGGGCGGGGAATCTACACCCGGACCGGATCGCCGCGGCCGGGCATGGCCCTGGTGTACCATCGCGCCCTGGTGGCCAATCCGGAAGGGTATTTCACGGGGAAGTGCGCCCTGGCGCACCACGGGCTCTTCCCACACGAGTGGAACCGGATCGACCGGGTGGCGCCGGAGCGTTCTGGCGCGGATTTGGAGTGGGAAGGCTTTTCCATCCGGCGGCACAAGGTGGACCTGCTGCGGTACCCTTTCGGGCTGGCGGAATTCGTCGATGGCGGGCGCCTTTTCCGGGTGGCGCTGCCGGAACGGGTCATCCTCGACGCCCTGGCGTTTCCGGGGCTTTTCCTGGCCCTGGAGGAACTGGCGGCCCTCGCCCGGGAAAAGCGCAAGAAGCTGCGCCAGCGCTTGCTGCTGCAGTTTGTCCTGGAACTGGGCAGCGAGGCGGTGCTGCGGCGGTTGCGGGTCCTGGCCGAGTACGCGGGGATGCTCCGGCTGGGCGGCTGGCTGAGGGAACAAGGCCACCTGAAGCGGAACATGGGGCGCACCGTCCTGGTGCCGTCGCTCCCGGTTCCGGATGGCGCCCTGACCCTGCACGGAGTCGCCCTGAATGCCTCCCCTTTCCGGGAGTGGGAGGAAGGCAGGCGTCAATGGGGGCAGAAGGAAACGGGCTGATTCCGCGCCGTCCCGGCAGGGCAGACGGCGCCGGATTTTGGCAGGTGAGGGAAAACTTCATGAAATACAAGGAATTCACGACTTCGGGAGGATTTTCGGTGCTGGCCGGGCAGGACGACGAGGGCAACGAGTACCTGTCCCTCCGCCTGGCCGCTGCCAACGACTACTGGTTCCACGTTCACGGGTTTCCCGGCTCCCACGTGGTGCTGCGCGTCCAACCCGACGGGGAGGAGCCTGCCAAGGCCGACCTGAAGGAGGCGGCCGCCGTGGCGGCCTACTTTTCGAAAATGCGGGAGGGAGGCGAGGTCAGCGTGTCCATGTGCCGGGCCAAGGACGTTTCCAAGCCCCGGGGCGCCAAGCGGGGCACGGTTTCCATCCGCAACGAGAGCCGCCTGCGGGTCCGTCCGGCGCTTCCTCCCGCCGCAAAGAAGCCGGGCGCCGAGTAAAAAGAGAAAGGCCCGCGGCGGGCCTTTCTCGGGAAACATCCCTGCGGAAAAATTTCCGTGGGGATCTACTTCTTCATGTTCCTGACGTAGTCGGCACCGGCCTGGAGGGCCTTGATGTTGTCCGGGATGAACTTCTTGGCGTAGATGAAGATCGGCAGGCCCTTGACGGCGGTTTCCATGGGGATCAGCCGGGTCTTCTCGACGAAGGCGCCGAGGATGACCATGTTGGCGAAGCGGATGTTGCCGAGCTCCTGGGCGATCCGGGTGGCCGGGATGGGCAGCCATTCCACGTCCTTCCGGGACGGCTCGATGTCGATCATGGAGGTGTTGTAGATCAGCAGCCCGCCGGGAACCAGCTCCTGCTCGAACTTCTCGAGGGAGGGCTTGTTCATGGCCACGCAGACCGTGGAGGCCGTGATCATGGGGGAGCCGATGGGCACGTCGGAGATGTTGACGTGGCAGTGGGCGGTGCCGCCGCGCATCTCGGGGCCGTAGGAGGGCAGCCAGGAGACGTTGTGCCCCTGCATCATGCCCAGCTGGGCCATGCCCACGCCGAGGAGCAGGACGCCCTGCCCGCCGAAGCCGGCGATCTTGATGCGGGGGTTGCGGTACTGTTCCGGCACGTTCTCCGCCGGGGTCGGGGCTTCGTCCGTTTCCGGCAGCTCGAGCACGGGCAGGAGGGCGCTGCCGGTGACGTTGGGCAGCCGGGCCGGGGCCGGTTCCGCCGTCTCGGACACGTCCTTGAACACCTTCACCGGGAAGACGGGCATCATCTGCTCCTCGATGAACTTCAACGAGTCGGGGGCGTTCAGCTTCCAGTTGGTGGGGCACTGGGCCAGGACCTCGACGAAGGTGAAGCCCTTCTTCTCCTTCTGGATCTCCAGCGCCTTGCGGATGGCGCGGCGGGCCTTGGCCCGCGAGGCGGCGCTGTGCAGCGACACCCGCTCCACGTAGACGGCGGCCTCGAGCTGGGAGATGAGTTCGCACATCTTCACGGGAAAGCCCTCGTTGTGCGGGTCGCGGCCGCGGGGGCAGGTGGCCGTCTTCTGGCCGACCAGGGTGGTCGGGGCCATCTGGCCGCCGGTCATCCCGTAGATGGCGTTGTTGATGAAGAACACGGCGATGTGCTCGCCGCGGTTGGCGGCCTGGATGATCTCGTTCCCGCCGATGGCCGCGAGGTCGCCGTCGCCCTGGTAGGAGATGACGACGCCGTCGGGGTTGGCGCGCTTGACGCCCGTGGCCACGGCCGGGGCGCGGCCGTGGGCGCACTGGATGTTGCCGGTGTCGAAGTAGTAGTAGGTGAACACCGAGCAGCCCACCGGGGCGCAGACGATGGTCTTGCCGGCCAGCCCGAAGTCGTCCAGGGCCTCGGCGATGTACTTGTGGGCCACGCCGTGCCCGCAGCCGGGGCAGTAGTGCGTGACGTCCTGGTTGCCGCTCTTTCTCGTGTAGCTCTTGTAGAAGCTCTTGGCTTTCTGAAGTGCGATTTCGTACATGTTCCCTCTCCTCCTACAGCTTCTTGACGACGCCCAGGAGCTCTTCGGCCGAGGGGACGCAGCCGCCCATCCGGTTGTAGAACTCCACGGGGATCCGGCCTTCCACGGCCAGCCGGACATCCTCCAGCATCATGCCGTTCGACAGCTCCACCACCAGGAACTTCTTGATCCTGGAACGCATTTCCGCGATCTTGGCGGACGGGAAGGGCCAGAGGGTGACGGGGCGCAGGAGGCCGATCTTGATGCCCTCCTTGCGGGCCATGTCGATGGTGGTCCGGAGGATGCGGCTGATGATGCCATAGCCGATGGCCACGAAATCGGCGTCTTCCGTCCGGTATTCCTCGAAGCGGACTTCCTTGGCCTGGATTTCCGCGTAGCGGCTCTGCAGCTTGCGGTTGTGGGCCTCCAGTTCGTGGTGCTCCAGGAGGATGGAGTTGATCAGGTTGCCGCGGGTCTCCTCGGTGGCGGCGATGCCCCAGGAATGGCGGGGCGGGACGTCGACGCCCTTGGGAAAGTCCACGGATTCCATCATCTGCCCGACGACGCCGTCGGTCAGGACGTAGGTGGGCATGCGGTACTTGTCGGCCAGTTCGAAGGCCCGGATGGTCAGGTCGCACATTTCCTGGGCGCAGTTGGGGGCCAGCACCAGGCACTTGTAGTTGCCGTGGCCGCCGCCCTTGACCACCTGGTTGTAGTCGGACTGCTCGGGCCCGATGTTGCCCAGGCCCGGACCGCCGCGCATGATGTCCACGATGACGCACGGCAGCTCGGAGCCGGCGCAGTAGGAGACGCCTTCCTGCTTGAGGCTGATGCCGGGGCCGGAGGAGGCCGTCATGGCCCGCACGCCGGTGCCGGCCGCGCCGTAGACCATGTTGATGGCGGCCACTTCGCTCTCGGCCTGGATGAAGGTGCGGCCCGCCAGCGGGAAATACTTCGACGCGGCTTCGGCGATCTCGGACGCCGGGGTGATGGGGTACCCGAAATATGTCTGGCAACCGGCCAGCAGGGCGGCCTTGACGACGGCTTCATTGCCCTTGATCAATTGTTTTGGCATGGTTCTTCCTCCAGTTATTTGTCCGCTTTGGCGAGGCGGAAAACCACAATGGCGCCTGGTTCGGGGCAAGTGTAGAAACACGTCCCGCAGCCGATGCAACCGGAACCCTTGTAGCGGGCCGGGTTGTAGCCTTGCTTGTTGATGATGTCGGTCGCGATCTCGATCACTTTCTTGGGGCATTCGGCCACGCAGAGTCCGCACCCCTTGCATTCGTCGGTGTTGACTTCCATCCGTCCGCGATCCACGCTGTCAGTCATGCGTTACCTCCCAGTTGGTGTTGGGGCCGATCCGGCTGTTGGGCCGGCGATTGGTCCGCTGTGCAGGATAGGGGGCCCGGGGCCGGACGGCCCCGGGCGCCGGGCTTACTTCTTCTTGGACTTGGCTTCCTTCTTGGCTTCCTTCTTGGCTCCCTTGGCGGGCTTGCACTCGCACTCGCAGGAGTTGAAGAAGTTCTCCACCACTTCGCTCATCTTCGGGCTGCCGATCTCCTCGAGCTCGTAGGCCACCTGGACGGTGGGATGCTTGATCTTGCAGACGCGGTTCAGGTCGATGGGGGTGGCGATGATGACCAGGTCGCACTCGGTCTTGTTGATGGTGGTCTCGAGGTCCTTCACCTGCTGCCCGCCGTAGCCCATGGCCGGCAGCAGCGTGCCCACTTCGGGGTAGTGCTCGAAGGTTTCCTTGAGCTTGCCGACGGCGAACTCGCGGGGGTCCACCAGTTCGGCCGCCCCGAACTTCATGGCGGCCATGACGCCGGCGCCGTATTCCATCTCGCCGTGGGTCAGGGTCGGGCCGTCTTCCACCACCAGGACGCGCTTGCCGGCGATGGACTGGTAGTTGTTGACGTAGACCGGGGAAGCGGCGTCCACCACCACGGCGCCGGGGTTGCACTCGCGGATGGATTCGCGGACTTCCTGGATGCTCTCCAGGTCGGCCGTGTCGATCTTGTTGATGACGATGACGTCGGCGCGGCGGAAGTTGACTTCACCGGGGTGGTAGGACACTTCGTGGCCCGAGCGGTGCGGGTCCACCACGACGATCTCGAGGTCGGACTTGTAGAAGGGGAAGTCGTTGTTGCCGCCGTCCCACACGATGACGTCGGCTTCCTTCTCGGCCTGGCGGACGATCATCTCGTAGTCCACGCCGGCGTAGATCACGGCGCCCATGGCGATGTGGGGCTCGTACTCTTCCATCTCTTCAATCGTGCAGTGGTGCTTCTTGAGGTCTTCCAGGGTGGCGAAACGCTGGCAGGCCTGCTTGGCCAGGTCGCCGTAGGGCATGGGGTGCCGGATGGAGACGACCTTCTTCCCCATGGCCTGCAACTTGCGCACAACGGCGCGGGTGGTCTGGCTCTTGCCGCAGCCGGTGCGGACGGCGCAGATGGAGATCACGGGCTTGGTCGACTGGATCATGGTGGAGTCGGGGCCGAGCATGACGAAGTCGGCGCCGGCGGCCTGCACGATGGACGCCTTGTGCATGACGTTCTCGTGGGCCTGGTCGCTGTAGGCGAAGACCACCTGGTTGATCTTGTGTTCCTTGATCAGCTTGACGAGTTCGGATTCGTCGTAGATCGGGATGCCCTTGGGGTACAGCTTGCCGGCCAGTTCCACGGGGTACTTCTTCCCGGAGATGTCGGGGATCTGGGTGGCCGTGAAGGCCACGACGTCGAAATGCTCGTTGTCACGGAAGTAGACGTTGAAATTGTGAAAATCGCGGCCGGCCGCGCCCATGATGACGACACGCACTTTTTCCTTCATGATTTCCTCCAAATGTATTTTTTGTTTGCGGAAAAAAGTTCTGAACAATGGAAAAGGAAGACCGGGCCGTCAGCTCAAGGGGCCGACTTGCATGGTGTAGAACCGGATGGTCAGCAGGTGTTTTTGAATGACCTTCATGGCGCACCTTAAAATAAACACTGTATTGTAACAAGGCCGGCGCGGAAAATCACCTATTTTTCCCAGCAGATTTTCAGCCGGCCCGGGGCCGACGTTTCCCCTCCGCCGGACTCCTTCTCTGCGGTACAATGCGCTTTCGCCCTTCGGCCGAAGGGCGAGGGCAAAAATCTTCCCGGGGGGAAATCATGATGAAACGGTTCGGGTTGTTCGCCGCCCTGGTGGCCGGGTCGCTCTGCTTCCTGTGCGCGTCCGCCGGCGCCGGCACGAAAAAAGGCAAGGAGGGGAAACCCATGAACGAAAAGCTGGAGGACGTCAAGGCCTCGCTGGCGGCTTTCGCGCCGGTCAAGCTGGACTTCGACGCTTCGGGGCTGGCCGACGGCGACCGCCAGGCCCTGCGCAAGCTCGCCGCCGCCGCCGCCGTCATGGACGAGCTCTTCCTCCGCCAGGTGCACCACCGGAACGTGGAGATCCGGGAAAAGCTGTCCCGGGCCAAGGACGCCGAGGGCCGCCTCCGCTACGATTTCTTCCAGCTCAATTTCGGTCCCTGGGACACCCTGCGCGACAACGCCCCCTTCTGGGGCGGCGAGAAGCGCCCGGACGGCGCAGCCTTCTACCCGGTCGACATGGCCCGGGCCGAGTTCGAGGCCCACCTGAAGGCCCACCCGGCCGACGAAAAGGCGTTCCAGAGCAACTTCACCGTCATCCGCCGGGAGAAGGGAAAGCTCGTGGCGGTCCCCTTCAGCCGGGAATACCGTCCGCTGCTGGAGAAGGCCTCGGCCCTGCTGAAGGAGGCCGCCGCCACGGTCGGGAGCCCGACCCTGAAGCGCTACCTCGAGCTGCGCGCCCGCGACCTGCTCACCGACGAGTACCGGGAAAGCGACATGGCCTGGATGGACGTGACCGGCACGCCCATCGAGGCCGTCGTGGGGCCCTACGAGGTCTACACCGACGCCCTCTTCGGCTACAAGGCCGCCTACGAGGCCTTCGTGTGCGTGCGCAACCCCGGCGAGAGCGCCAAGCTCGAGCGCCTGGAGCAGCACCTCGACGCACTGGAGAAGAACCTCCCGCTGGCGGACAAGGACAAGAACTTCAGCCGGGGCAAGGAATCCCCCATGCTGGTGGTGGACGAGATCGCCGTCGGCGGCGACGCCCGCCCCGGCGTGCAGACGGCCGCCTTCAACCTCCCCAACGACGAGCAGGTCCGCGAGGCCAAGGGCAGCAAGAAAGTCATGCTCCGCAACGTCATGCAGGCCAAGTTCGAGAAGATCCTGCTGCCCATCGCCGACCGCGTGCTGACGCCGTCTTCCCGGGCGCTGGTGAACTTCCAGTCCTACTTCGACGAGATCCTGCTCCATGAGATCACCCACGGGCTCGGGCCCGGCAAGCTCACCCTCCAGGGGCGAGAGACGACGGTGAGCGCCGAACTGAAGGACCTCTACGCGGCCGTCGAGGAGTGCAAGGCCGACATCGGGGGCGTGTGGAGCCTGCTGTACCTGATGGACAACGGCGTGGTCCCCAAGTCCGAGGCCGAACTGGAGAACACCTACCTGGCCGGGCTGTTCCGCTCCGTGCGCTTCGGCATCGGGGAGGCCCACGGCCTGGGCGTCATGCTGCAGTACAACTTCCTGAAGGCTCGGGGCGCCATCGTCCATGACGCCTCCTCCGGCCGCTTTTCCATCGATCACGGCAAGTTCCGCGACGGCGTCAAGGCGCTGGCGGCGGCGGTGCTGACGCTGGAGGCCAACGGCGACTACGAGGGCGCCAAGCGGTTCATCGGGGAGTACGGCAGCATGGCGAAGGAGGTCCAGACGGCGCTGGACGGCCTGAAGTCGGTGCCGGTGGACATCCGGCCGACCTTCCCGGAAATCTGAGCGTCCGATCGCCGGGGATGATCATGGGGGACGACAACCGCTCGTACGCGAAATGGGTCTGGCTGGTCTGGGGCGTCTTCGTGCTGCGCTCGGTGGCCTACATCAGCATCACGCCGCTCTGGGAGGGGTTCGACGAGCACGCCCACTTCGCCTTCGTCCAGCACGTGGCCGAGCAGGCGAAATTCCCGGTACAGCGGAAAGATGCCGTCTCGCAGGAAGTCCGCCACAGCCTGGAAAACCTGCCCCTGCCCCGGGAACCCAAGGGGTTCAGCGTCGGGAAGATGCACGACGACTGGTGGAAGATGACGGCGGAGGAGCGCGCCCGGGCCGACGCCGCCGCGCGGCGGGCCCCCCTGGCGTGGCGGGTGGCGCCTTCCGCGCCCGACTCCGACTACCTCTTCCACTACGAGGCGCAGCACGGGCCCCTCTACTACCTCCTGGCGGCCGCGCCCTACCGCCTCTTCTACCACGGCGACATCGTCACCCGCGCGTTCGCCATCCGGTTCTTCTCCATTCTCCTGGCCTCGACCACGATCCTGGCGGGCTTCGCCGTGTTCCGGGCCGTCTTCGGCGACGGGCGGCTGGCGCTGCTGCTGGTCGCCGTCATGGCCTTCATCCCCGGACTCATGACCGACACCTGCCGCGTGGGGAACGACTCACTCTCGGTGGCCATCCTTTCGGCGTCGGTGGCCCTGGCCGTGTGCACGCAGCGCTGGAACTGGCGCTCCACCGTGCTGCTGGGGCTGCTGGCGGCGGCCGGGCTGCTCACCAAGCTCTATTTCGCCGCCACCTTCCCGGCCTTCCTCGGCGTGCTCGGCGTGCGTTTCCTCAAGAAGCCGCGCCAGTGGGGGGCGTTCTGGCGGCACACCCTGGTCTTCTGCCTGATCGCCCTGGGGCTCAGTTCCTGGTGGTTCATCCGCAACGCCGCGCTCTACGGTTCCCCGCTGGGCATTCAGCAACTGGTGGCGGACGTGCGCATCTCCTTCTGGAACGTCCTGGCCAACCTGTTCCACATGGACTGGGCGGCGGCCGTGAAGACGACCCTCTTCTCGCACATCTGGTTCGGCAACTGGAGTTTCCTGGTGCTGCGCACCTGGATCTACCAGGCCTTCGCCCTGCTGTACCTGGGCGCGCTGGTCGGGGCCGGGATCCGGATGGCACTCAAGTTCCGCCGGGTCCACCGGCTCGCCGGGAAGACCGCCGAGAGCGTGAGGGGCCTGATCCGCAACGGCCGCCCGGCGGCCGCCGCGAATGCCCCGGCGGAGGGAGGGGCGGCGCTCGTCCCGGACCGGGAAACCCTGTTCCCGCCGGGCTCGGTGATTCTGCTGAGCTTCTACTTCTGGCTCAACGCCGGGCTGCTCTACTACGCCTCGCTCATGGACCTGGTGCACCATGTCTCGGGCGTCCCGGGGTGGTACGTGTACACGGCCATCCTGCCCGAAACGGCCTGGCTGTTCCTGGGGCTCTGGCTGTGGTACCCGCCGTCCTGGAAAATGCGGGTGGGCGGCTGCCTGCTGGCCTTCTTCAGCCTGCTGGACCTCTACGGCATGGTCTTCCTCCTGGTCCCGTACTACACGGGGATCACCTCCCACGACGCCGGCGGCTACATGAACTCCTTCAAGCCCTTCTCGGAGCACGCCCACCTGCTGCGGGAGATCCCCGGGCGCCTGACCGCCGGCAAGCCGGCGTTCATGGGGGAGTTCTACTTCACCGCCCTGGCCGTGGTCTTCTTCCTGCTGACGGCCCTGGCCCTGGTGCTGGCGGTCCGCCTGATCGCCGGGTCCACCCGGCTGGCGCCCCCCGGCTGGCGCTACTCCCACCCCGGCGAAAACTGGCGCCGGAAGCCCCTGCCGGCTGAGAGCGAACCGGAGCTTTGACCCCGGCGGCGCCCGAAACGGGTGCGGCGGGCCAGCAAAAGGGAACGGCCGCCGAAGCGGGGATGCGCTCAGCGATCAAACATGGATGAACGGGATGTGTGGGATGGGGAAGCTCTATCCGGGTTGGATTTCCGTGCTCTGCGAACGATAGCATTGCCAGCGACCGTCCCGCCACAGGTAGATCTCCAGGAAGCGGACCCGGTGGCGGAACGCCGTGTCGCCCCAGCGGCCGGAGACGGTCCCGCAACCCGTGACGAGGCCCACGTCCCTTTGGACTTCTGCCGTGAACGCCGCCTCTTCCAGGCGATAATCGTGGACGCCCCCGGGGCTGAAGGCGCCCAGGATCGTGGCCCGGTCCTCGACTTCGCCGCGGATGTCGTGGCCCTGGTAATCCTCGGCGTAGAGGCGTTCCAGCGCCGGCACGTCGTTTTCGCCCAGCGCCCGGCCGATGGCCGTGAACGTAGCGCGAAGATCCGCTTCTTCCCGCATGGAACGCCCCCCGAGAGAGGCGGTTTAGAACCCGTAGCGGGCCAGGGCGTTCTGCAGGGCCATCTGGAACTCCTGCATGTCCTGGGGGGTGGGGCGGTAGCCCTTCTGTTCGGGGATGAAGCCCAGGCGGCCCATCTGGTCCACCAGCCAGGAGGCCTTCTGGCCGTCGCTGAAGGTGGCCTTGCCGCTGACGATGGCCCCCGGCTGGGTGATGTTGTCCACGTCGATGCTGACCTTGCCGCCGCCGGCGGGCAAGGCTTCTTCCTCCCAGCTCTCGTCGCCGAAATTTTCCTCTTCCTCCGGCAGCGGGCCGTTGCTTTCCGGGGCCGTCGGGGGCGGGGTCTCCTTGGGCGGGGCCTGGAGGGCGGCTTCGATGTCGCCCAGCAGCATGTGGACTTCCATGAAGGTCATGGACAGGCCGAACTCGGATTCGAGCAGGTTCTGCACTTCGTATACCTTCAGTCCCTGGCGAACCCAGGTCCGGACGGTCTCTTTCTGTTCTTCGGTCAGGTTTACCACGTGTTTCCTCCGGGGCCGGGCCTGCGCCCGTTCGTTTTCAAACTGGCCATTATACCTTACTCTTTCTCCCCGGCGACAGGGGAAATGACGGCGCGGTCTGCCGGGGCTCGCGGTGGACGGGGGTGGGGCCACGGCGGCTCGGCGGACCGCGCCGTGCCTGTGAAACTACGGCCGGGTGGCGGGGCTGGCGTCGGGCAGGGGGAAAGACTCCTGGGCCAGCCAGAAGGCCGTCGTCGCCGCCAACCGACCGATGTCCTCCATGATGAGCGGGTTGACCCGACGCATGTCGTCCCCTGTCTGGTGGTAGTGCAGGTGGGGCCCGTCGGAGGCGTAGTTCACCACCGGGATCCCCTTTTCGAAGAAGGGGGCGAAGTCGCTTCCCCGTACGCCCACGTGCTTGAGCACCCGGTAGCCCGCCGTGGGCACCCCGGTCGCCGCCACCGTGCGGTCGATGGACGCGCGCAGCCGGGCCGAGTCGGGGGCATAGGCGCACCAGGCGCCGGCGCCCTCGCCCGTCATGTCCATGTTGATCATGGCGGCGGTGGAGAAGGGGGCGGGGGTGTGCTCGGCATAGAAGCGGCTGCCTTCCAGCCCCTTTTCCTCGCCGCCGAAGAGGACGAAGGCGATGCCGCGCTTCGTTTTGACGCCGGCGGCCAGCAGGCGGCGGGCCGCTTCCAGGACCGAGGCCGAGCCGCTGGCGTTGTCGTCGGCGCCGGGGAAGGCCTTCCCCGCGAAGCTGCCGCAGCCGTCGAAATGGCCGCCGACGAGGATCAGCCCGCCCGCCTTTTCCGGGTCCGTGCCGGGCAGGTAGCCGCCGACGTTGTAGCCCGTGGCCCGGGGGAAATGTTCCGCCTTGACGGAAAGTTTTATTCGGAAGGGAAGCGGGAAGGACATCGGCCGGCGGTTCTCTTTCAGGGCCGCCCGGAGGTAGGCCGTGTCGATGCCCTGGGCGGCCAGCAGGGAATTGGCGGCCGCTTCGGAGATTTCCACCGAGGGGAAGCCCTCCACCACCTCGCCGTTGGGGTTGGCCTGGGGGGTCTCGTAGATGTAAACCAGTCCGAGGGCGCCCTTTTCCCGGATGTTCCGGATCCGGTTCCGGTGCTGGTCGTGGGTTTCGAAGCGTGTGTCCGCCGGGTCGGGGGTGCCCCGGAAGCAGAGCACGAACTTGCCCCGCACGTCGAAGCCGGCGAAGTCGTCGTAGCCGATTTCCGGGGCCGAGATGCCCCAGCCGGCGAAGACCGCCCCGCCTTCGGCCTGGCCCGATCCCGAGAAGAGCAGCGGCAGGAAGTCCCGGAACGGTTCCAGGCGGCGGGGCGCGCCGCCGCTCTCGGGGAAGATGTCCAGGGAGGCATCGTCCACCCGGGTGCAGGGCGAGGCGTAGGGTTGCAGGTAACCGTCGGCGCCGAACAGGGGCCGGAGGCCCATCTTCTTCATCTCGTCCGCGGCCCAGCGGGCGGCTTTGGCATAGCCCGGGGAGCCAGTCAGGCGCCCCTCGAAGGCCGGGTTGCACATCTCCAGGCAGTAGCGGAAGACGTCGAGGCCGGCCGCGGGGGCGGTCAGGGCGACCGGCGCGCCCGGGGCGGCGGCCGGCTCGGCGGCGAGGAGGGGGAGGGCGGCGATGCACAGGGCCAGCAGCGCCGTGGCAGTCCGGAGGCGAGTTTTCATTTGATTTCTCCGTTGTCGAAAGAACCGCCCGCCAGGAAACGGAGCGCTTCGTGGGCCAGCGTCAGGCCCATGATGCCCGTCATGGTGGGCAGGCTGCCCAGGACGCGACGGGTCCGTCCCAGGTTGAAGGGTTTCCCCCCGTCGTCCAGGACGGCGGCTTCGTGGGGGCAGGCTTCCGCTGGTTCCGGCCGCCCGCCTTCCTCGGCGCGCCCGGCTCGCCGGGCCAGCCGGTCGGTGCGGTCCAGCTGTTCCACGGAGTAGACGCAGGGGAACTCCACGCCGCAGCCCCGCCGGCGCAGCAGCTTCCGGATGCGAGAGGCCAGCGGGCACTGGATGGAGGCCGAGAGAGGGCCGAAGCGCACGGCGGAGGGGTCGGTCCGCAGCGCCGCGCCCATGCTCGACATGATGGGGAGGCCCCGTTCCAGGGCGCCGGCGATCAGTTCCACCTTCGGGGTGACTGAGTCGATGGCGTCCAGCACCAGGTCGAGCCCGCCGGCGAAGACGGCTTCCAGGGTGTCCCGGTGGGCGAAGAGGCGCAACGCTTCGGCCCGGCAGCCCGGGAAGATGTCCCGCACGCGGCTGGCCGCCAGTTCGGCCTTGGGCTGGCCCACGGTGGAGTGCAGCGCCAGGAGCTGCCGGTTGATGTTGGAGGGCTGGACGACGTCGAAGTCCACCAGGCGCAGGGTGCCGACGCCGGCCCGGGCCAGGGCTTCCACCACGTACGAACCGACGGCCCCCAAACCGACGACGGCCACCCGGGAGCGCCGGATGCGCTCCAGGCGCACGGGGCCCACCAACCTTTCGACGCGGGAAAACTGGTGGCTCATGGGCGGCCCATCAGGAAGCGCGGGCCTTGTCCTTGCGGAAAGCGCCGAACCACTGGAACCGCCTCGCCGTGCGGCTGGTCATCAGGCGGAGGAAATCAGACAGCTCGTCCGAATTGTTGATTCTTTTCAGCTTGCCGTCTACGGCCACCGAGATGCGGCCGGTTTCCTCCGAAACCACCACGGCCACGGCGTCCGTTTCTTCCGTGATGCCGATGGCCGCGCGGTGCCGGGTTCCGTACTCCTTGCTGAGGTGCGGGTCCAGGGTGAGCGGCAGGAAGCAGGAGGCCGCCGCGATCTTGTCGCGCTGGACGATCACCGCGCCGTCGTGCAGGGGCGTTTCGGGGTGGAAGACGGTCACCAGGAGATCGTAGGAGAGGTTGGAGTTGAGCACGATGCCGTTCTCCATGTAGTTCCGCAGGCCCACGAAGCGTTCGATCAGGACGAGGGCGCCGATGCGCTTGGAGGAGAGCGTCACCGAGGCCAGGACGATCTCCTCGTAGTCGGGGACCTTCTCCTTGGAGGCGAAGAACAGGAAGAAGCGGGAGGATCCGATGTTGGAGAGGATTTTCCGGATCTCGTCCTGGTAGACGATGATGATGACGAATGCCATGTAGGGGGCGAGGTTGGTGAGGGCCCAGCGGGTGACGGGCAGGTGCAGCACGTCGGCCAGGTAGTAGCCGGCCACCAGGAAACCGATGCCCACGGCCATCTTCGCCGCGCGGGTGCCCCGGATTTCCACCAGGACGCGGTACACCACGAGGGAGATCAGCAGGATGTCCACCACGTCCATGGTGGTGATGCGGATCGCCGTCAGATGTTTCCAGATCGTGGCAAGGTAGTCCAACCTTCTTCGCTCCCGGCCCGGATCGCGGCGGCCACTTTCAGGGCCTGCAGGGTCTCCCGAACGTCATGGCAACGTACGACGGAGGCTCCATTCCAAAAAGCGAGGACGGCGGAAGCCAGAGAACCAGGAAGCCTGTCGCACGCGTCGGCTCCCGTTGTCTTCCCGATGAAGGATTTTCGCGAGGCGCCGACCAGGATGGGGCGTCCGTGAGCGGTAAATCGCTCCAGATGTTTCAGGAGGATCAAGTTGTCTGCAACGCTCTTCCCGAAACCGATCCCAGGGTCCAAGGCAATCTTATCCGGATCAAGCGGCAAACGCAAGACACTTTTGAAGAAGGAGTCCACTTCGGACAGAATGTCGCCGGACCGGGGCAGTTTCTGCATGGTTTCGGGGGTGCCCCGCATGTGCATGGCCACGGCCGCGCACCCTCGCCGGCGGACCAGGGCCACCATGGCCGGGGCGGAGAGACCGGTGATGTCGTTGACGATTTCGGCGCCGGCGTCCAGGGCCGCATCGGCGACTTCGGCCTTGCAGGTGTCGACGGAGATGGGCACCGGCACCCGTTCTGCCAGGGCCCGGATCACGGGGACGACCCGCTCCCGCTCCTCGTCCGGGGGGACGGGGGCGGCGCCCGGGCGGGAGGATTCGCCGCCGACGTCGAGGATGTCGGCCCCGTCGCGCACCATGGCCAGGCCGCATTCCACGGCGGCCGCCCGGTCCAGGTGCTTCCCGCCGTCCGAGAAGGAGTCGGGCGTGACGTTGATGATGCCCATCACCAGAGGCCGGGGCCCGCAGGACAGGCGCCGCCGGCCGGTGTCGAGGACGGGGGCGGACGGCGTCATGCCGGGGACGGTGTGCCTTCCGGCTTGGGGAAAGCGGCCGGCAGGGGTTGGGCGGACAAGGCGCCGTCTTTCGGGATGCTCTCGCCCAGACCGTCGGACGGCGTCCCGGCGGAGGAGGGCGGCTTCTCCTGGCGGATGGGCTGCCCGGCCAGCAGGGCCCGCACCTCGTCGGCCTCCAGGACCTCGTATTCCAGAAGGGCGGCGGCGATGCGCTCCAGTGCCCCGCTGTTTTCCCGGATCAGCTTCTCGGCCGCCGAGAAGGACTCTCGGACGATGCGCTGGATCTCCAAGTCGATGACGATGGCGGTGTCCTCGCTGTAGTCGGCGGCGCGGGAGAGCTCCCGCCCCAGGAAAATCTGCTCGTCCTTCTTGCCGAAGGTCAGGGGGCCCAGCTTCTCGCTCATGCCCCACTCGCAGACCATCTTGCGGGCCATCTCGGTGGCCCGCTCGATGTCGTTGGAGGCGCCCGTGGTCCGCACGCCGAGGAAGATCTCCTCGGCCGCCCGGCCGCCCATGAGCACTTTCAACTGCGCTTCCAGGTATTTCTGGGAGTAGTTGTAGCGGTCGTTCTCCGGCAGCTGCTGGGTCACGCCGAGGGCCATGCCGCGCGGGATGATGCCCACCTTGTGGATGGGGTCGGCGTCGGGCAGCATCGCCGCCAGGATGGCGTGCCCCGCTTCGTGGAAGGCGGTGGTGCGCTTCTCGTCCTCCCGGATGGTCAGCGAGCGCCGCTCCTTGCCCATGAGCACCTTGTCCTTGGCCGTCTCGAAGTCGGCCATGCTGACGTTCTTCTTGCTGTAGCGGGCGGCGTTCAGGGCCGCCTCGTTCACCATGTTGGCCAGCTGGGCGCCCGAGAAGCCCGGGGAACTGCGGGCGATGACGTTCAGGTCGACGTCGTCGTTGAGGGGGATCTTTTCGGTGTGGACCTTGAGGATCTCCAGGCGGCCCTTGACGTCGGGCAGGTTGACGATGACCTGGCGGTCGAAGCGGCCGGGCCGCAGGAGCGCCGGGTCCAGGACGTCCGGCCGGTTGGTGGCGGCGATGAGGATGACGCCCTCGTTGGACTCGAAACCGTCCATCTCCACCAGCAGCTGGTTGAGCGTCTGTTCCCGCTCGTCGTGCCCGCCGCCCAGGCCGGCGCCCCGGTGGCGGCCCACGGCGTCGATCTCGTCGATGAAGATGATGCAGGGGGCGTTCTTCTTGCCCTGCTCGAAGAGGTCGCGCACGCGGGAGGCGCCCACGCCGACGAACATCTCCACGAAGTCGGACCCGCTGATGGAGAAGAAGGGCACGTTGGCCTCGCCGGCCACCGAGCGCGCCAGCAGGGTCTTGCCCGTGCCGGGGGAACCCACCAGCAGCACGCCCTTGGGGATCCGGCCGCCAAGTTTCTGGAATTTCTGCGGGTCCATGAGGAATTCCACGACCTCGCTCAGTTCTTCCTTGGCTTCGTCCACCCCGGCCGCGTCCTTGAAGGTGGATTTCTTCTGCTGGCTGGTCAGTAGCTTGGCCTTGCTCTTCCCGAAGGAGAGGGCCTTGTTGCCGCTGCCCTGCATCTGCCGCATGATGAAGACCCAGAAGCCGATGAAGATGAGGATGGGCAGCCACAGCGAGAAGATCCACGACAGCCAGGAGTCCTTCTCGATGGGTTCGACGTTGACCTTGGCGGAGCTTTTGTACAGTTCGTCGGCCACCTCCGCGGAGGAGCCTTCCGGGATGACGGTGGTGAAGCGCATCTTGCGGCTGCCGGTGTTGAACTCGCCCCGCACGGCCGTGCCCTTGACTGTGGCCGTGGCGATGGCCTTGGACTCCAGCAGTTTCCGGAACTCGTCGTACTTGAGTTCCTTCACGGGCCCTTCCTGGTAGTTGGAATAAACGCCGTACAGGAGGACCAGGGTCACCAGGATGGCCACCCAGAGCAGGATATTCTTGCCGAAATTGTTCACAGTCGCCTCCGCGCGCGAAAAGGGCGCATTATAGCAAAAATCTTTGGATGCCGCAAACGGCAAAGCGGATCGCCCGCCCGTCCACGCCGGCGCCCTCCGCCGGGCCGGGCGCGGCCTTCTAGCCGGCCGGCGAAACTGCGGCCGGAAGGATTTGTTCGGGCAATCCGGGTTCAGTGCTACAATGGTTTCGTTTCCATACCCGTTCGCTCTTCGGGAGGAGTCCGCCGATCTCGGCCCCGTCCCGCGCCACCACGCAAGGAGGTTCCCCGTGCGTCACCACAAGCGATTTTTCCTGGCGGCCGCCTTCCTGGCCCTCTGTTGTGGGGGGGCCTCGGTGCGGGCTTACAGCGACAGTGTGTTCCCCTACGTCGCCGACGGCACATTCTCCAACCTGGCCTACCGCACCCGCTTCACCCTGGGCCTGAACGGGGCCGTGGACCTGTGCTTCTTCGACGCGGATGGATCCCCTCTCGCCGTGACCCTGGTCAGCGACAACCCCTCCTTCAACGGCACGAAGTCAGTGTTCCACTGCAGTTCCTGTTCGGGCACGATCACCTGCACCACGTCCGGGACGGTTTCCCTCCGGACCGGCTGGGCGTGGGTGAAGTCGCAGTGGCCCCTCAAGACCGCCAGCTGTGAGTATTGCCTCAACCGCACGGACATTTCGAACCCGCCCCTGGAGTTCGCCCTGGCCGTCCCGCCCGCGAAGCCCACCTCCGAGGCGTACCTCGAGGCGGTCCTGGCCAGTGACAGCCCCCTCCCCGGGCAGCAGACGGACCTGTCTTTCGTCCTCGTCAACCTGAACGACCAGGCCGTCAGCGTCAAGATCGGAATCCCGGATGCCGGCATCGCGCCCAAGCAGGTCGTACTGATGGGGAAGAGCCAATGGGCGGGATACCTGCGCGATTTCTTCTCCGAGCATGACCTGGGGACGAACTTCAAGTGTAATTTGCATTTGTACAGTCTGGACGGAAATTTTTGCCTGCTGGGCATCCGGGGCATCGTCCACCCGTCGCGGACGGTGTACACGTCGCTCCCGGTCCATGAGTGGGTGGAATACGGGTACGCGGCCCAGTTCTTCGAAAAGGAGCCTGACAACGACTACGCCACGGCGGGCCTGGTCGAACACCTTCCCGCCGTGGTCAACGGGTCGCTGAACGTGAATTCTACGGAAGCGGGGGAACGGGACAGCTACACGTTCTCCCTGCAGGCGGGCAAGACGTTCTACGCGGCGTTACTGCGGCGCGTCTTCGGGCCGCCTTCCCACTTGCCGGTCACCCTCGAGCTGTGGGACGACAGCTACCACATCGTGGCCATCGGGACCAACCTGCCCTGGAACGCCGACGACGAAGTGCTGTCCTACACCCCGACCAGCGGCGGCAACTACAGCCTCAGCGTCGTCTGCACCGAGGCGGACACCAGCATCCCGGCCGAGTACGTCCTCTGCCTCCAGCAGCCCTAGGTCGTTCCCCGAGCCCGGGTCAAGCCCAGGGGACCAGGAAAAGCCGGACGGTGGCGAAGGCGAAGACCACGAACCCGAGCCCGACGAACCCCCATTTGATGTGGGTCTTGAAAACCAGGGCGACGCCGGTGACGAACAGGCTGATCGAATAGAATAGGCCGATTTGGCTGAACTTGTCGCCCTCGTCACCCGCCCGGCGCCCTTCGGCCGACTTCTTTTCGGCCTCGCTGAATTTCCGGGTCGCGGGGTCCACCATCTTCTTCAGGTATTTCGTGTCCAGGTCACGCTGCAGGGCCGGCATCAGTAACTCCATGGGCATGTCCGGCGTCGTCTGGCCCTCCGCCGGACGGTATTGCCTGGGCAGCCCGAGCGCTGCGTAGCCGTCGTCGCTCATCCGGTGCTTGTACACGTAGTTGGCGAGTTGCAGGTCTCGTTTCCCGGCCTGGGGGTCCCTGGCCGTGGCGGCGTTCAGCAGCAGCTGCCGGGCCTGGACGTCCATGGCGTAGTCCGCGCTGATGACGGTCACGGCGAAGTTGAAGATCGTCGAGGCTTCGACGGTCAGGGTGCTCGATTCGCTGTAGGCCACGTTGGCCGCATAGTTCCACTTGCCGTTCTGGTAGCTGGTCAGCGCGGCACCCACCGCCCCCAGCCCCAGCAGGATGGCCACGATGAGCTCGAACGATTCGAAGTGCCGGGTCGTTTCCGGTGTGTTTTCCATGGGGTACCTCTCTCGCCGCAAAATCCGGCGTCATGAGCCGAAGGCCGGGGCGTGCGGCCGCGAGCCGGCGAGCCGCCGCTTTCCGCAGGCCCGGCCGTCTGCCGAACCATCGGGTTTCCCGCTTCCGCCTTCCGTCCATCGGCCGCCCGGGCTCACAGCACGCCGGCGGCGCGGAGGGCCTCCTCGGCGGCGGCGGGCCAGTTGCGGTTGGCCAGCGGGCTGGCCGGGCTGGGGTGGGGGATGCGGGCGACGCGCACCGGCAGACCCGCCAGGGCCTCCCGGGCCCGGGCCTCGGCGAAATTGCCCACCCCCACCAGCACCCGGGCCTTTAGCCAGGAGACCGTCGCCCGCAGGGCCCGGTCGCAGGCGGATTCCAGCGCCCGGCGGACGTCTCGCGGGAACTGCTCGGGCGTCCGGTTCCGGCCGCTCTCCTCCAGGAACAGGAGCGGGCAGTAGTTGGCCACGAAGAAGCGCTCGAAGAAGCGCTCCGGCGTGCCGAACCGCTGGCGGGCCCAGCCCCACAGGCGCTTGCCGCTCACTTCGCTGCGGGGGCAGTGCAGCCCGCGCACGGGCCGCCTGGGGTGCTCGCGCTCCGGCCGCCCCACCGCCGCGGCGATGCCCAGCCAGTCGCGGACGAGGCCCACCTCGCCGAAGGGCACGCCTGTCTGGGCCATCCCCCAGGGGCCGGGGTTCATGCCCAGGAACACCACCTCGCGGGGGGGGGCGGCGTACTTCGCCAGGTACTCCCCGTGGGCTTCCCGGGCGTACACGAGCGGGTGGTAGACGTAGGCCACCGGCGGCGGGAAGGACAGGCGGGCCAGGTCGGCCGTCAGTTCGTCGGCGATCTTCAACAGCGGGTGGAGCGGCGTCATGGATTCTCTCCGTGAAGTCCGGTTCGGCAACCCGGCGGATTATACCCTGAACGGGGACGCAACGGCCGGGGGAAACGCCCTAGCGGTAGGGGCGGGCCTGGCATTCCCGCCAGCGGCGCTCGTATTCTTCGCGCGTAATGGCGCCGGCCATGAGCAGCCGGTAGGCCTCGGCCAACCGCGGGTCCGGCGGGCAGGCCCCGGCGGGGGGGGCGGGCCAGGTGCCGGGTGCCGCCGGTTGGGGTTGCCCTCCCCGCGGTTGGCCGGCGGGCGGGGACGGCCAGCCGTATGGCGCCCCCGGCCCCTGGGGCGGCTGCGCCGGCGGCGGGTAGCCCGGGTAGGCCCGGGGCGCCGGCTGAGCCTGGCCGGGATATCCCTGGGGCGGGCAGGCGGGGTATCCCGGATGGGGCGGCGGGGCTCCGTACGGGGCGCCGTATCCGGGGCCGTAGGGCGCCGGCCCGGCGCCCGCCGCGAAGGCGGCCGGAGATGTTCCCGCCCCCAGCAGGTCGGCCAGGCCCAGCGGGATGACGGCGAAGAGGCCGATGCCCGTGCACAGGAACTTGACGTAGGCGAGCAGGGCGGGGGCCAGGGTTTCTGAACTGGAGCCGACGGCCAGCAGGAGGGCATACAGCGGGGTGAGCAGCAGAAGCACGACCCCGCAGACGGCCAGGACCCGGATCCCCTTGGCCAGTCCGGTTCCCGTGCGGCTGCCCGCCAGGCAGAACCCTACAACGCTCCCGATGACGTTCAGAACCATGGAAAGGAGGATGAGGGCCCCCAATCCCTTCGCTTCGGGGGGGACCGCTTCCGCCGTCAGCAGCTTGAAGGGGAAGCCCAGCAGGGTGGCGCCCGCCTGGGAGGGGAGGATGGGCAGCAGCAGGTGGAGGACGAAAAGCGCCCCGCCCACGGCGGCCAGGATTTTCGGCAGCCGGTCCCACTCCCGTCCCGCGACGACGCCGGCGCCCGCCCAGAGGAGCGACCACCCGGCGAACCCGAGCAGGACAGTCAGGGCCGCCGTCCGTGCCGAATCGGAGACGCCCTGGGCCAGCATCTGGGAGAACTGGGGCAGGACGTTGGCGCCGGTCAGGTTGACGACGACGGTCAGCAGGCCGAGACCCACCAGGATCCCGCCCCGCAGGCGCCCCCTGGCCACGGCCGCCGCCACGATGGTGGCGATGCCGGCGATGAGGGGGTACATCAGCAACAGGATCATCTCGACAGTGAACATCCGGCCTTCCGAGGTGAAGGGCAGCAGGCTCGGGAAGACGAGCTCCCGTCCGGCCAAAACGGGCAGGGCGAAGCCGATCACGGCGAGGATTCCCACCGAAACGGCGGGGGCGGCGCCCCGGGCGGGCGGGGCGGATGGCTGCGGAACGGGGTACATCGGAGGACCTCCCTGCTGAATTCTCGCGGCGGATGCCATGCCTGTGGTCGGGACCGCATCCCTTTCCGGTGAAACTGGTCTGCAACTTTACCCGAGTGCCGGGGGAATCGCAAGAAAAGACTGGAGGGTTTGGGGGAGGCTGGAGAAAACAGTGCCGGGGCCGGAACGGCTCCGGCACTGTGTCGCAATGCTAGAGGGAGAGGAGCATCCGGGCCAGCAGGACGAGGTCCTGGGTGTCGATGGCGCCGTCGGCGTTCAGGTCCGCCGCCGCCGCCTGGATGTACGACCCCTCCGCCTGGGCCAGCCATCCGGAGAGGTCCTCATAGTCAGCCTCGCTGACCACGCCGTCGCCGTTCACGTCGCCCGGCACCACGGGGTTGACGCAGGAGAGCCGCGACAGGCGGATGTCGTCGAGGTGCCATCCCCAGCTGCTCGTCCCTGCGTCGTAACCGGCGCGGAAGCGGAAGGCGACGGGTTTGCCGGCGGCGGTCGGGGGGAGGGCGACGACGGTGCGGCGGAAGGACGGGGCGCTGTCGACCCAGGCGTTGCGCCCGGCCAGCGGGTTGTCTCTGGCGTAGGTGTTGATCGTCCCGTTGTAGCCGCCGTCGATGAAGGACCCGCCGGCGGCGAGGATGTCGGTGAAGTCGCCGCTGTCGATGGAAATCTCGAGGATTCCCCCGTCGAAGTCGGATTCGAAATTGTACAGCTGGAAGAAGGTCAGCAGGCAGTCGGCCGATGGCACGGAGAAGGCCGCCGTCGTCAGCCGCGTGTCGGTGCCGATAGAGGAACCCTTGATATAGACGGAATTGGGGGCCGAGTGAAAGATGGCCCGGGTCGTGGCCCACTTGGCGATGCCCGTGGCGGCGGCGGTTGACCAACCGGCCGGCACGGCCGGTGGGGTCGCGGTGTCGAAGTTCTCTTCGCTCAGAACTTCTTCCGAGCCCGTGGGGAGGACCCAGACGGCGTCGGGGTACAACGTGCCGCCGTCGGCCAGGGAAAGGGTGACCGGGACGTTGGCGCCGCAGGACAGGGAAGGGGAAACGGTGAAGGTGAAGGCCCGGGTGGCCGAGCCGCCGGCCGGGATGGCCCCGAAGGACTGCGGGGAAGACGGCGAAGCGACGATGCCCGTGGCCAGAAGGCTGCCGACGAGGTCTGTGGTGGCGGAATCCGTCGGGTTCTGGACGGTGAACTGGATTGTGACGGTTTCCCCGGGGTCCGGATAGCCGTTGGCGGGGGAGCCCGACTCGGAAACCAGCTCGCAGCCGCCGGCTTTGACGGGTTTGAAAATGTTGTTCTGGAAGAATTTCTGGCGGAACACCGCGGCGTGGGGCCCGGTGGGGAATAGAGCCTGGGCGGTGGCCACGATGGCACCGGCCATCTCGGGCATCCGCACGCTGGAACCGAAGCCGAAGTTGGCCTGCAGGATGATGGCGTCCATCTCCGAACGGGGCCGCCCGTAGACGTCGGCCAGGGTCCGGAACGCCTGCCAGATGGGCGTGCCCCACAGTTCGTCGGAGTAGACGCCGTTGACTTCGACGTGATCGTCGTAGGTGAAGGACGAACTGTACTGGGCCCAGGTCTTGTCGTGGGCCCGGCCTTTCCAGTACTCGTTGTGACCGTCCCACTGGAAGGCCCAGTCGGGGTGGAAGACGGGGCCGCTGGCCTCGGAGTAGCCGTAGGAACCGGCCCAGTAGTCGCCGAAGCCCTCGCCCATGGCCCCGGTGTCGCCGCTGACCCAGGCGGGGTTGATGCTGTACTGCAGGGCGTGCCAGT